>JALHRF010000068.1 GCA_022841545.1 Bauldia sp.
GCCGGCGACGAGGTCGTCCGCATGGTCCCCTACAAGGACGGCAAGGCCAACCGCGGCCACTCCTGCGTCAAGGGCCGCTTCGCCTGGGGCTACGCCACCCACAAGGACCGCATCCTCAATCCGATGATCCGGGAGAAGGTCTCCGATCCGTGGCGCGAGGTGAGCTGGGACGAGGCGATCGCCTACGCCGCCTCCGAGTTCCGCCGCATCCAGGCGAAATACGGCACGCGCTCGGTCGGCGGCATCAGTTCGTCACGCTGCACCAACGAGGAGACGTTCCTCGTCCAGAAGCTCGTCCGCGCCGGCCTCGGCAACAACAACATCGACACCTGCGCCCGCGTCTGCCACTCGCCCACCGGGTACGGCCTCAAGACCACCTTCGGCACCTCCGCGGGAACGCAGGACTTCGATTCCGTCGAGCATGCCGACGTCATCGTCGTCCTCGGCGCCAACCCGACCGACGGCCATCCCGTCTTCGCCTCGCGGATGAAGAAGCGGCTCCGCCAGGGCGCGAAGCTGATCGTCATCGACCCGCGCCGCATCGACCTCGTCAAGACCCCGCATGTCGAAGCGTCCTTCCACCTGCCGCTCCGTCCCGGCACGAACGTCGCGGTGCTGACGGCGATGGCCCATGTCATCGTCACCGAGGGGCTTGCCGCCGAGGACTTCGTCCGCGACCGCTGCGACTGGGACGAGTTCCAGGAGTGGGCGGCCTTCGTCGCCGAGCCGAGGAACAGCCCGGAAGCGATCGAGTCGATCACCGGCGTCCCGGCGGACGCCCTTCGCGACGCCGCCCGCCTCTATGCCACCGGCGGCAACGCGGCGATCTATTACGGCCTCGGCGTCACCGAGCACAGCCAGGGCTCGACCACGGTGATGGCGATCGCCAACCTCGCCATGGCGACCGGTAATATCGGCCGGCCGGGCGTCGGGGTGAACCCGCTCCGCGGCCAGAACAACGTCCAGGGCGCCTGCGACATGGGGTCGTTCCCGCACGAACTGCCCGGCTACCGCCACATCTCCGACCATGACGTCCGCTCGGTCTTCGAGGCGCTGTGGGGCCGCCCGCTCGAGCACGAGCCGGGCCTCCGCATCCCCAACATGCTCGACGCCGCCATCGACGGCTCGTTCAAGGGCCTCTACGTCCAGGGCGAGGACATCCTCCAGTCCGACCCCAACACCCACCACGTCGCGGCCGGTCTCGCGGCGATGGAGTGCGTCATCGTCCACGATCTCTTCCTCAACGAGACCGCCAACTACGCCCACGTCTTCCTGCCCGGCTCGACCTTCCTCGAGAAGGACGGCACATTCACCAATGCCGAGCGGCGCATCCAGCCGGTGCGGAAGGTGATGGCCCCCAAGAACGGCTTCGCCGACTGGGAGATCACCATGATGCTGGCGAACGCGCTCGGCGCCGACTGGCACTACGGCCACCCCTCCGAGATCATGGACGAGATCGCCGCGCTGAAGCCCACCTTCGCCGGCGTGTCGTTCAAGCGGCTCGACGAACTGGGCTCGATCCAGTGGCCGTGCAACGAGAAGGCGCCGGAAGGCACCCCGGTGATGCACATCGACGGCTTCGTCCGCGGCCGGGGCAAGTTCGTCATCACCGAATACATCCCGACCGACGAGCGGACGGGTCCGCGCTTTCCGCTCCTGCTCACCACCGGCCGCGTGCTCAGCCAGTACAATGTCGGCGCCCAGACCCGCCGCACCGAGAACGTCGTCTGGCACCAGGAGGATGTCCTGGAGATCCACCCGCACGACGCCGAGCAGCGCGGCATCCGCGACGGCGACTGGGTCAGGCTCGCGAGCCGAGCCGGCGAGACGACGCTTCGCTCGAAGATCACCGAGCGCGTCGCGCCGGGCGTCGTCTACACCACCTTCCACCATCCGCTCACCCAGGCCAACGTGGTCACGACGGAGTTTTCCGACTGGGCCACCAACTGCCCGGAGTACAAGGTCACGGCGGTGCAGGTGTCGCCGTCCAACGGACCGAGCGCGTGGCAGGAGGAGTACGAGGCGCTGCTGCGTCAGAACCGCCGCGTGGCGGCCCACGTCGAGGCCGCGGAGTAGCGCCTGTGGTAGAGCCCGTCGCCCGGGTCCGGAGCGTCGCCTTCCGCCGCCACGGCAGGAGCGCGGCCGAGCGCGCGATCCCGGAGGAGGTGGCCGTCGCCTTCACCTATGACGGCGGCGCCCACGCCGTGATGATGGCGACGCCGCGCGATCTCGATGACCTCGCCGTCGGCTTCACCCTCACCGAGGGCATCGTCGCCGAAGCCGCCGAGATCCGCGACCTTCAGGTCATCGAAGAGGACGCCGGGATCGAGCTCCGGATGTGGCTGAGCGAACGGAGGGCCGCGACGCTCCGCGACCGCCGCCGCCACATCGCCGGCCCCACCGGTTGCGGCCTCTGCGGCATCGAGAGCCTCGCCGAGGCGATGCGCCCCGTGGCGGCGGTTGCGGGCGGTCTCGTCTTCACGCCGGACGAGATCATGGCCGCCACCGAGGCGCTGGCGCCGCTCCAGGCCCTCAACCGCGAGACCCATGCCGTCCATGCCGCCGCCTTCTGGCGGCGCGGCGACGGCATCGTCCTCCTCCGCGAGGATGTCGGCCGCCACAACGCCCTCGACAAGCTGGTCGGCGCCATGGCGCGGGCCGGCATTTCCGGCGTGGACGGTCTCCTCCTCCTCACCAGCCGGGTCTCGGTCGAGATGGTCCAGAAGGCCGCCATCGCCGGCCTGCCGACCCTCGTCGCCATCTCCGCGCCGACCGCGCTAGCGGTGCGCACCGCCGAGGCCGCCGGCATCACGCTCGCCGCCATCGCCCGCCGCGACGGTTTCGAGGTCTTCGCCCATCCGCACCGCATTGCCGCGGAGGCCGTCGCCGATGTCGCCTGAACGCCTGGTCTACATGGCGAACCAGATCGGCAGGTTCTTCGCGAGCCAGGGGCCCGACGAAGCGGTCGCCGGCACCCACGATCACATCCTGAAGTTCTGGGACCCGCGCATGCGCGAGGGCATCGTCGCCTATGTCGACGGCGGCGGGGAGGGGCTGGAGCCGAACGTGCGCGACGCGGTGAGGCGGCTGAAGGCTGATCCGGCCGTGCGGTGACGCCGGCAACGGTACCTTGGAGCGGCCACGGTCGTCGGTCCTTCGAGGGCGGGACATAGGTGCCCTGAAGAAATGGCCGTCGACGTCCGCTTGACCGCCCCAAACGGTCATTCGCAAAGGATTAGGCCGCGTGTGGAGCGAAGCGCTTAACCAAGGCCAAGCGGGCTGAGGTGGGTCCGACCTCCGAGGATGGGCCGGACCCTGCATTGGTCGCTTCGCGGTCGGATGGTGTCCGCGAACTTAGTTGCCCTTAGTTGGCGTCGAATCCGCCGAACATGCCGTTGCTGTTGGCGAGGTTCTCCGTTGGGACGGCCTGGATCACGTCCCAATGCTCGACCATCTTGCCGTCTTCGATGCGGAACAGGTCATAGAAGGCGTGCTGCTTGCCGCTCCATTCGCCTTCGCTGACCGTCAGCACAAAGTTGCCCTCGCCCAGCACCTTGTGGATCTTGGTGTACTTGAACATGTTGTTCTGAGCAGTGAGGGTCTGAACGGCCTCCACGATCCCGCTCAGCCCGTCCTTGATGGCGGGGTTGTGCTGGGCGTACTCTTCGGCACTGATGTATTCGGCGATCTTGCCCGGGTTCTTGCCCATCAGGACGTCTTCGATCAGCGACACCGCCAGAGCCTTGTTCGCTTCGGTCCTGTCCAGGTCCTTGATTTCGGTTTCGCCATCGACCTGGCTTCTGCCGCTGGCCGTGACTTCGACGATGGGCTGGATGGCGTCCCAATGCTCGGCAGCCTTGCCGTCTTCCATCCGGTAGATGTCGATGGTGACGATCTTGTCGGCGCCGAAAGCCTGGGCATTGGTGAACGAGTTGTGCAGGACGACATAGTCACCATCCTGCAGGATACGATGATTGGTATAGGTGATCCCCGAGGCCTTGAGCGCTGGCAGGAAACCGATCAGCGCATCGCGGCCCGTGGGCACGGAGGGATTGTGCTGAACGATGTCCTCGGCGATGTACTGGCGCACGCCGTCTTCGCTGTAGTCGGTGAAGAGCGCCACGAAGGCATTGTTGCCGGCCTCTTTCAGACTTTGACCTTGGCTTTCGGCAAGGGTGGTGGTTGAGACCAGAGTGGCCGCGACGGCGGCGAGCAGGGTCTTTTTCATTCGGTAGGGTCCTTTGGGTTGGGTTAGAGTCGTTTGGGATAAGTCGCCTGCCGCGTGCTGACATCAGGCGTTGGCACCGACCGGGACGATGCCGCGCTGCCTTTCCTTTGCAGCGTGTTCGGAGGCTTCTTCAGCGAGGCGTTGTTGTAGATGGCCCGACGTCAACCGTGGCCGAAAGCCACGATGCCTCAGTCGAGATAGTCCTCCGACAGCGAGAACTCGACCGAGGGCACCTGGCCCAGAAGCTGTGCCTGCGCTGAGGACCAGTCTTCCAGGTGCCAGGTGCGATGGATCAGCCCGTCCTCGTTCAGCACCTGGATGTCCAGCGCCATGGAGACAAAGCTGCGTCCCTTGATGTCTGCCGCCGGAATGCCGGGGAAAATGGGAATCTCCGCGATCTCTGCGGGGAGGTCCGGGTTGATCGTCGCGCCGAAGCGGCTGAGCACGATGACGTCATTGCCCTGCCGGATGGTGCGAATGCGCTCGATCTTCAGATCGACCATGAAGGTGCCCCATCCCTGCAGGATGGTCATCAGGCCTTCGGGGCCGGGCCCGTCACCGCCGACCGGGTTGAGCGGGTTGGGCCGGGTTTCCCAGTCAGGCGCCAAAGCCTGACGGATCAGATCGATGTTTTGACCGCCGCCGAGTGGGTCAGCCACCACCTCGTCATAGAAGACTTCAATGGCGCGGGGCACGTCGTCCCCCGTCAACGTGAACTGACCTTCTGCGAAAGCCGGGCCGGCGAGCGTCGTCGCAATCAGGGCAAGAACTGTGAGGGTCTTTTTCATGGTCGTCGATCCTTTCCGGGATGGGGAGAGACTGTCGATTTGCGCGGGCTTACTCAAAACTCGGTCGGGCATCGGCGGCACCGAGGCCGTCGTCCGTCATGTCCATTTCGAACCTTGGGCGATGCGCCTGGAGGCAGCCGTCTTGCACGCGTTGCCCCCCACGGCCTCGCGCGACTCGCGCCTCCTATGCGAAAATCCCCGTCGGCAAAGGCGTGCATCGCCCCTCGCCGAAGCCGCTGCTTGCCCCGGTGATCCCGATCGTTGGTGCTGTACGTCATCAAGTAGTTCCCGCTTGAACCGCGTGTTACTAGCTGGTACAAAATTTGGGACGCGCCGTCAATAATTAAATACCATTTGGTAACAAAATTGTCAGACGTCGATCCAGCGCCGGCCCGTGGGCGGCCGCGCAAGATGAATAACGACGATGTCCTGGACATCGCCATGACCGCGTACTGGCAGGCCGACCCCGCCGACGTGTCGGTCAATGCAATCTGCCAGATGGCGGGCATCTCGAAGCCCTCGCTCTACCGGGAGTTCGGCAGCGAGGATGGGCTGACATGCGCAGTGCTCGACCGCTACGCCGCCCGGGTGCTGTCCGAGATATTCGCGATCCTGCAAGGCGAGAAGGGGCTGCGCGAGTCGCTCGAGGCACTGATCGATTTCGCCAGTGACGACCCGCGCATGGAAACCGGCTGCCTGTTCTACAAGATGCGCGCGGGCAAGCACCGGCTCGGGCCGCAGACGCGCGCGCGGGTGGAGGAGATCGACGCGGCGGCACAGGCCGCCTATGCGGCCTTCTTGCAATCCCGCCGGGATGCCGGTGACTGGCAGGGCGGACTGCCCATCGCGGTAGCGGCAAAGTACCTCGGCGAACAGATCGCGCTCGCCATCACCCAGCGCGCGTCGGACGAGGACAAAGCTCGCATCCGCGAGATGCTGGGATTGGCCCTGTCGGTGCTCGAGCGGCCATGACGGGCTAGCACGCCCAGAAGCAGGCGTTGACTCGGGGCGAGTTCCGCATGTGACGGAATCGGTGCGCAAGAATGCCGCGCCTGTCCTGGCGCCTGGAGGTCCGGCGAACCAAACGGCCCGGTCCAAGCTGTCACAGTGCACACTGGGTGCGCACTCAATTGGTCAGTCGACGACGAAGCCTGAGTTCGTGTGGCCTCCTTCGCAATTCCGCGGACTCTGGGTTAGGCTTGCGAAGGCGAATTCATCGGTCGTTGCGACGGGGCTTCGGACCGATTGTGAGAGAAAACGAATAACGAAATGAATGACTTAGACCGTTGTTTTTCCATCGCCCCCATGATGGACTGGACCGACCGTCACTGCCGGTATTTTCACCGGCTGCTGACGCGGCGCACGCGGCTCTATACCGAGATGGTGGTCGCCGACGCTGTCATCCATGGCGACCGCGCGCGGCTCCTGGGCTTCTCGCCGGAGGAGTATCCGCTCGCCATCCAGCTCGGCGGGTCGGAGCCGGCGAAGCTCGCCGAGGCAGCGCGGATCGCGGAAGACCTCGGCTATGACGAGATCAACCTCAATGTCGGCTGCCCGTCCGATCGTGTCCAGTCCGGCACCTTCGGCGCCTGCCTGATGCGCGAACCGGAAACGGTCGCCGCCGGCGTCGCCGCGATGAAGGCGGCGGTCGCCGTGCCGGTCACGGTCAAGTGTCGGCTCGGCGTCGACGAGCAGGACCCGGAGGTCGCCCTCGACGCGGTGGCGGACGCCGTGATCGACGCCGGCGCCGACGCGCTCTTCGTCCATGCCCGGAAAGCCTGGCTGAAGGGCCTGTCGCCCAAGGAGAACCGCGAGGTGCCGCCGCTCGACTACGACCGGGTCTACCGGCTCAAGGGGCGTCTCCCGCATGTCTTCATCGGCATCAATGGCGGCATCGCCACGCTCGACGAGGCCGAGGCGCATCTCGCCCGCGTCGACGGCGTCATGCTCGGCCGCGCCGCCTATCACACCCCGGATATCCTCGCCGGGGTCGACCGGCGCTTCTTCGGCGACGCCGCCCCGCCGCCCGACCTCCGCGACGTGGTCGCCGCCATGGCGCCCTATGTCGCGTCCGTGCTGGCAACCGGGGGACGCGTGCCCCATGTCACGCGCCACATGCTCGGCCTGTTCCACGGCCGCCCAGGCGCGCGCCAGTGGCGACGCATCCTGACCGTCGACGCGGCGCGACCGGATGCAAGCGCCGAGGTCCTGTTCCGCGCACTGGCGGCGGTGGACGAGGTCGCGGTCTCAGCCGAGCTGGAGCCGGCGCTGGCCTAGCTCCGCGGCCGCCCGGCGTCGCCCCGAAAGTCAGGCCGACTGCGCCACCCCGATCGTCGAGCCACCGGACCTGAGCAACTCGGATATCGCTGCGGCGCCGACCGGCTTGGCGAAAAAGAAGCCCTGGAACTCGGCGCAACCGGCGTTCCTGAGGAGATCCGCCTCCTCCTCGGTCTCGACTCCCTCGGCAGTCACCGTCAGGTCGAGGGCCTCGGCCAGCGCCACCGTTGCCTTCACCAGGCGGTGGACGCGCTCGTCATCGGCGAGCCCGACGATCATCGATCGATCAAGCTTCAGCTTGTCGAAATTGAAGCTCCGCAGGTAGCCGATGCTCGAATAGCCGGTCCCGAAGTCGTCGAGCGACACCGCGATCCCGAGCGCACGGATCGTGTCGATCGCGCGGCGCGCCTGATCCGGATTGACGATGAAGTAGGATTCCGTGACTTCGAGCTCCAGCCTTCCCGCAGGGAAGCCGGTTGCCTGGAGGATTTCCGCGACAAGGGCATCGAAGTTCGGATTGCGGAACTGGGCCGGCGACACGTTGACCGACACCTTGACCGACGGCCAGGCCATGCCGTCGGCGCAGGCCCGACGGATCGTCCATCCGCCCAGCTCGTCGATCAGGCCCGACTGCTCGGCGATCGGGACGAATACCGATGGCGGCATCGGCCCGAACAGAGGCCGGTTCCAGCGCAGCAACGCCTCGACGCCAACCACTGCGCGGGTCTCTGCATCGAACACCGGCTGATAGACGAGGTCGAGCTTGTCCTCGCGCAGCGCGCGCCGCAGATCGTCGGCAATCTCGAGCCGTTCGTGGCGGATCGTGTCGATGACCGCATCGTAGACGAAGACGCGGTTGGGGCCCTGCTGCTTCGCCTGGTACATGGCGACGTCGGCGCGCCGGAGCAATTCCTCCGCCGAGGGATCGCCCGAGTCGGCGACCGCGACACCGACGCTGGTCCCGACCGAGATCATCCGGCCGTCGATCTCGAAGGGGTCGCTGACGAAGCTGATCAACCGCCAGCCGAGGTCGCAGGCGATCTTCACGGCGGCGGGGCCCGTCACCACCACAGCAAACTCGTCGCCGCCGACACGCGCCAAAAGGTGGCCGTTCGATCGCTCACGGAAGCCGCGTGCGACCTCCTGGAGCAGTCGATCACCGGCGTGATGTCCGAAGGCGTCGTTGACTTCCTTGAAGCCGTCGAGATCGAGGTAGACCACGGCCACCGGCGTGCGATCGGCGCGGCGCGCTTCGGTCGCCCGGTCCAGCGCCGCCACCAGGGCCGCCCGGTTGGGCAGCCCGCTCAATTCGTCATTGGTGGCCGCGTGACGAGCCGCCGCCTCGCGGCGCTCGACCTCGCGCACGCCCCGAAGCGCGATCGCAATCAGGAAGGCCATCGTCAAGCCGACCAGCGCGAGCATCATGAATACGGTCGGACTGACCTGGGCATGGGCCTGGTTGCCGAGCGAGGGCGGCGACCAGGCGAGCGCCCCCACGACCTTGCCGCCCGGGTCGACGACGTCGAGGGTGTGCTCCCCCCGCGACTCCAGCCCGATGAGGTGAAGGTCCGGGATGAGGAAATCTTCGCTGAGGCGCGACACGACGGCGGCATCGAAGATCTTGCCCAGGATCAGGATGCGCGAGCGCTCCGGTCGCGGCTCGAAATCCTTGGTGAACGGAACCACCGCGCCGGCCGCCACGATCGCCAGCCCCCACCGGGTCGCGAGCACACCGGTGTTGACGTCGTAGGTAAGGCCGTCGCGGACCAGATCCCGCGTCATCGCCGGGAGCGAGCCGCCGAAGACCTCCGAAGGTGGGGCATCGAGTGTATCGCCCTTGTGGACGGCGAACCGGACGCCCCCGACCTCGTCGAGGAGGATCGCCGTATCGAAGAAGACGGCATCGATGGTGGAGGTTGCAAAAGTCTCCGTCATGAAGGCCTGGTTGACATCGCCATAGGCATTGCGGACAGCATCATCCCATTCGGCGTAGTCGCGGTGGGTCTCCTCGAGGCGCCGGATCGTAACCCGCAGGGCAGCCTCGGCCGAGCGCGCGGTCAACCGGTCCTCGATCCGATTGACCTCGTCCGACATCTCGCTCAGCGAGATGACGACCACCGCCAGCGCGCCGACGAGCACAGCCACCGCCGGTACGACCACCCGCAGCCCGAAACGCGCTATCACCTGATCCCGATACGACATCGCCGCCACGTTCGTCCGGGGGACTCGGCCCTCAGCCCTTATAACAGCCTTGCTGGCTGAAGTATCGCTTTGTCGGACTTAAGCAGGCGTGCAACGTTCTTCAGACCGCCGACAGAAGGCGACTGTTAGCCGTCTTGGTTAATCGGACTGTGACGGCCGGCACACATAAGGGAAAGGACGCCCGGAGCCGTCGGGCCGTCAACTCGCAACAGCGCGGCGCTCAGGTTCGCGGCCGACATGGAACCGCCGCTCCTGCCCGAGCCGTTCGAGCAACGCCGTGATCTCATCAGCTGGGATCGGCCGGCTGATCAGGAAACCCTGGACATACTCACACTGCACGAGGCGCAGAAGCTTGAGCTGCTCCTCGTTCTCGATCCCCTCGGCGATGACCGACAGGTCCATGGCGTCACCCAGCGAAACGAGCGACTGGATGAGGGCGTTGGCGGTCGAGTTGATGCCGAGATCGCGCACGAAGGAACGGTCGACCTTGAGGATGTCGAACGGAAACTGCCGCAGGTAGCCGATCGACGAGAAGCCGGTGCCAAAATCGTCGAGCGACAGGATGAAGCCGATGTGCTTGAGATGGGCGAGCTTGCGCTTGGCGATGGTCGGGTTGTTGACCAGGATGCCCTCGGTGAGTTCGAGTTCGAACTGGTGCGGGCTCAAACCGTAGCGATCGACGATGCCGAGGATGTCGTCGGCGAAATTAGGGTCGCGAAGCTGCACCGGCGACACGTTGATCGCCATCTTCAGTCCGGGCCATTTCAGGAGGTCCTGCGCGGCGCGGTCGACCACGAAGCGGCCGATGTCGTGGATCAGTCCCGTCTCCTCGGCGACCGGAATGAAGAGCGACGGCGAGATCGTTCCGAACTCCTTCGAGGTCCAGCGGAGAAGCGCCTCGACGCCGACGATCGAGAGGTCGCCGGCGCGCACGACCGGCTGGTAGTGGACCTTGAGGTCGCCCTCCTCCACCGCGCGGCGAAGCGCGATCTCGACCTGCTTCTTCTCGAGCGCGCCGGTCTCCATCGTCGAGTGATAGGCGACCGCCTCACGCTCGGCGCCGTTCTTGGCGTGATACATCGCGATGTCGGCGCGGCGGACGATCTCGCCCGGCGTGAGACCGGTGCCGCCAGCCACCGCATAGCCCACGGCGACCGTGACGTGGAACTCGAACCCGTGGATGGTGAAGGGCTGGTCGAGGCTGTGCACGACTGCCGACGCCGCTCCGGTGGCGGTGTCGCGGACCGCCTTGCCATTCAGGGCAATGGCGAACTCGTCGCCGCCGATACGGGCGAATATCGCTTCCGGCGGAAGCACCGACCGCAGACGCGCCGTGAGAGCCTTCACCAGTTCGTCGCCGCCGTGGTGGCCGATCGAGTCGTTAACGGCCTTGAAGCCATTGATGTCGAGATAGATGACCGCGAGTTCACCCGCCTTGCACGCCGACTGGCACTCCGAGGACTCGAGCACTTCGTTGAAGCCGGTCCGGTTCTTGAGCCCGGTCATCCCGTCGGTGCGCGCCGCGAGGAGGGCCTCCTTCTCGCTTTGGGTGAGCGCGATGGCGATCTTGCGGGCTCGAAACGCGGTGACGAAGGCCACGACGCAGAATAGCGCCAGGGCAACGGTGATCGGAGGGAGAACGCTCTGAAGCACCGCGTAGCCGGGCGTCGGAGGCGTCCAGACGAAATGCCCGATGGTCTCGCCGAAGATGTCGATGACCGGCATGGCCGTCTTCGCCGATGAGCGCGACGGCGCCTCGCCGATCTCGAAGTGCAGATCGTCGATGAGAAACGTCTCGCCAAGCCGCGCCAGCCGCTCATCGTCGAGCGCCTGTCCGACCACGAGCAACGGAAGGGACTTCGGATCAATGTCGGGATCGCTGAGAAACGGCGTGATCTTGGATATGCCGACAACGATTGGCACCGACCCCATGCGGACAATGCCTCGATCTGCCGCGAGGCTTTCTTCGGAAAGCTGCTCTGCGAGACCGCGAATGCTCTCAATCACGTCCGGGGTGAGGACATCCTCGACAGCGAATCCGTCGCCCAGCATCCAGTTGTGCTTGATCTCACCATCGGTCGAGATGATCGCGAACAGGTCTGCGACTTCGGCCTCTTCGACGCTCTCGCCGAAGTTGGTATCGAACCACTCCACGTCGCCGTCCTGGTAGGCCGTATAGGCATCCTCCCACCAAGCGTAGTCGCTGGCGAGCGACTCGACGCGCCGGCCGAGCGCGGCAACGCCGCCCGACACCATGGTATAGGTGGAATCCTGCGCCTGCTCATTCTGCCGAGCGGCCATCCAAAGGATGGCGATCACGACGGTGACCACCGTGATCACGATGCCCGCAACCAGATTGAGGGTTATTCTACCGGTGATCGCCTGGCCCATTCCGCCGCGCTTCTCACTTCCCAAGCGTGCTTGCACACATCCCTAGGGCACACCGATTGCAACATATTTAATAGTGCACACGTCTATCCATGCGAGCCGGTGAAAGAACATGCGGAAAGTCATCCTTGGTTAACCGGATGTCTTATCACGTCCGTGAATACGAGCTTTCGGACCTTAACGCTACTCTTTTACATCCTGGAATTGAATAAGCCGACTGTGTTCCACCGGATTCTTCGAATCCCGGGCGCCAGTCGATCCAGCCCCACATTCGATGCCTCCCACGACAAAATTGAAACTTGGTTAACCGAGACCTAATGCCGCGCCCGGTTACGATTCGCCGGCGCTGCCCCCCTCAGGGTCGAATCCGGTTGGTTGACACGACATTAACCAAAAGGGTTAAGTCTGTATGCGGCAGTTAAAGTTTGAGTTGTTTTGTAACGAGGAGGCGTCAATGCACCCGCGTGGCATCACGAGGATGCGATCCCTTTCGGGTCGAGTACAGCCTGGAGTTGGCTCCCTGCATCGGTACTTGTCGGCCGGGAGTGCTCGTGCGGGGCGGCCGGTATGAGCTACACCAACACGCAACTTGTCGAGGTCCGGGATTGTCGCGACGAGCACAAGGGGGTGTTCGCCAAAGCGACAATTCGCCAGGACGAGCTGATCGGCTTCTTCGACGGAAAAGCGGTCATCGTTGACCTCGACCGGAAGGACGAGTTCGACGCGTTCTGGTGGCGTCAGTCGCTCCACCTCCGGCTCGACGGCACAAAGCTGTTGTGCCTTCTTCCGCAGTGGGAGCCGGATGGCGTGGACTTCCTCAATCACAGTTGCCGACCGACGGCCCGTGTCGAGGACAAGCTCTACGTCTACGCGAACCGCACCATTGAGACGGGCGAAGAAATCACGGTCGACTACCGGACATTCAACATCATCCCGGAAGGAATACGCTGTTGGTGTCCTGACGGTCGCTGCGTCATCTAATCCGGCGACCTTCGATGTCTACGCCTCGCGCGCTCTCGAGGAACTGTGAAGCCTCGCCGTCAGATCCCTGGGCTGTCTGCCTCAGGAACTCGGTTTCACCGAGCTTGCGGCGTGCGTCCATGTCCTCCTCGAAAGGATATGTGAGTTCCTCCCCCGCGGCGATGTCGCGCAGCGCCAGGGTGGAGACATAGCCGTGGGCGCTTTGTTCTCCCGACCCGCAATTGGCACCGCGAAGGAGATTGAAGTGCCTTGCGTTGTCGCAGCAGAGCACAACGCCCTCGCGGCCCGGCTCGATATACCCATAGAAGAGGATCGTCTCCCGCTGGAGCGGAAGCAGAAGGGCGAGATCGCCCGCGCTGAACACCTGATCGGCGTCCGGAGTGAATTCCCAGACCGGCGTGCCCCGGGGAATGAAGTCCGTCGCAAATACGCCAATCCCGTGGATCGGACTTTTGTCGAGGTAGGTGGGCACGAGCATCATCGACCGGGAATCTCCAGCGCAGTTCCGCGGCGGACTCTTACATGGACCGTCTTTCCCTCGCCAAGCCCCGGCCCCGATTCGATTTCCCCGACACCATGAGCACCCGGCATCATCCTCTGGATTCCGACACCGGCTGGTCCCGGCAGGGCGTTTTCGACGCCGGAGCCAAGGGGGCTTCGCAACGGCGCCGCCTGGGCGCGACGATCGCCCTTCTGATCCTGCTCACGACAGAGTCGATCGTCTCGGCGTTCACCTATCCCTTCTTCTCGCTCGCCCTGGACAGGCAGGACCTGCCCGGCTGGCTGATCGGCCTCAACGCCTCACTTGCCGGGGCGGGAATCCTGATCGTGGGCCCCTTCCTTCCGCGGCTGATATCGGCGTTCGGGCTGTCGAGGCTCGTCGCCGGGCTGTTCGCTCTTTCGTCGCTCTGCTTCGCCGCCATCCTCACTTTCGACGACGTGGCTGTCTGGTTCGCGACGCGGTTCGTCATGGGGGCCTGCTTCGCGGCGCTCTGGGCCACGACCGAAATCTGGCTCAACGGCGTCGTCGACGACCGCAGGCGCGGCCGTGTGATGGCGCTCGCGATGGTGCTCTACACCGGAGCACAGGCGGTGGGACCGATCATGGTCAGCGCCACCGGCGTTTCGGGAACGCTGCCGCTGCTGGCGGCCATGCTGCCGCTCGCCATCGGATCAATCATCGCAATCTGCATAAGAGACTATGGCGCGACCGAGGAAGCCGCGCGCCCATCCGCACCGGGCCGTTTCGGCCTGGTGCAGGCCTTCGGCGCCGCCCGGGCGCTGATCATCGTCTCCTTCGTTATCGGGCTCGTGTCCACTGCCGTCCTGAGTTTGCTGCCGGTCTTCGCGCTCGAGGAAGGGCTCAGCGAAGAGACCGCCTCGCAACTGGTGGCGATATTCGGCCTCGGCGAACTCGTCCTCGTAATCGCGCTCGGCATCCTGGCGGACTGGTTCCACCGCCGTCACCTCCTGCGCCTCTACGCCGTGCCGACCCTGGCAATCGCCGTGATGCTGCCGTTGATCGCCTCGAACGTCCCGCTCCTGGCCGTCATCCTGTTCTTCGCCGGGGGATGTCTCGGCGGCATCTACACGCTCGGCCTCATCCTCATCGGCCAGGATTTTCGTGGACAGAAGCTCGCGGTCGTATCGACCGGCTTCGTCATGGCGTACTCGGCTGGCTCGATGATGGGGTCGACGCCGATTGGCTTGCTGATCGACGTCTTCGGATCGGATGCGCTGATCGTATGCGTAAGCCTCAGCCTGGCCGTGGTCGCGGCTTGCGTGTGGCGCGGCTCCGACCGCTCTGCCGCTAGTTCGCGGCCACATCCATCGCACGAAGCGATTCCGCCGCCGCGGCCCTGATCCCCGCATCGATCCCGGCCGGCCCCTTCGCCTTGGCGTGGGCCATCAACGCCGATTGTGCCGGCTCGGCGCACCCATCGTCCCCCAGACCGTCGAGGCCCAACTTTCCAGCCGCGTCGAGGATCGCCTCGCAGCCGCCCGGCGCGAACAGTACCTGCTGCATCACGCCGCCGAGGGTGAGCGGGTCCTGCAGCCGCGCATCGTCGCGGACGGCATCGACGAACGCCTCGCCGAAGACGGCGCTGGTGCCGTCCTGATACATGGCCGAGACGGTGAAGATGAACTCGAAGTCGACCTTCTCCGCCTGTTCGGGCCGGGTGACGATCAGGTCGAGGCCGTAGCGCGTGATGTCGCCTGGGCCGACGACGCGACGCACCGCCGTCGACATATGATAGTTCTGAAGCAGCGCCCAGCGCGAGGCGACGTCGCCGTATTGCGCAAGCACGTTGAGCTCGCCGATGATCCTGTCGCGATCGGCGTCCGTGAGGTTGCCAGCATTGGCCTCCGTGAAGACGCGGTCACGGACGCGGTCGACGAGCTCGGCGGGAAGCGTGTCGGTGGTGACCCCGCCCTCTCCGACGCCGCCCTCGCCTGCCGAGGCCTCGTCCGGCAACGGACCGCGCGCATCGACCCAGGCCGCGAGCGCGGCGCGGACCTCGGGGCCGAAATAGCCCTCCGGCGCACCCTCGTAGAATCCGTCCCGATGCAGGGCCTTCTCGATCTCGATCCTGATCTCGTCGGGGAGCACCTGCGCGAGCGGCACGAGCTTGGTGTCGTCGAGGCCGGCAGGCGCAAGGCGGTAGCCGTCCATCACGGCCTCGGCGAGCGCCGGGTAGCCGGCATCCATGGCGCGGCCACCCATGAAGGCGCCCATGAAGGTCGACACGGCCATGCCGCCTAACATCGCGTCGGGTTCGGGCCCGTTGTTGTAGAGCGCGACCTTGGCGGTTATCCCCTCGCGGAGCGTCATCAGCTTGTCGAAGCTGTCGAAGGTGAAGGCGTTGACCAGGTTTTCGGTCGCCTCGAGCGACCCGAGCCGCGCCGCCTCGCGCCACCAGCGGAGTCGCTCGCGGGGGTTCTCGGCGGTGCCGAGTCCGTCGTCATAGGCCTCGCCGAGGAGCACCATCGCCTCGAGGTCGCCCCGCTCCGCCGCCTCGATGAGCGCCTTCGTGGCGGCAACGTCGTCCTGCGGGTAGACCGCGCCGGCGCGCTGGAGCTTGGCCATCACGCGGAAGGCGCTCGCCTGGCCGTTCCGCATCGCCGCCTCGATCACCGTCCGTATCTCCGGGTCGGTCATGCCGCCGTCGCGGCGTGGCGGATTAAACTTGCGGGCATCGAGATCGATGTACTGCGTCTCGGCGATCATGATCGGCGCCTCGGGGTCGCCCTCGGCGGCGAGCCTCGCCAGGATCGCGCGCGCCTCGTCGACCTTGCCGCCGAACTGCGGATGGCCCGACAGCTTCAGCCGCACCCAGGCCATCGGCGCACCCGGCTCACCGGCGGCGGTCGCGGCATCCATCGTGGATGCGTAGCCGTCGGGATAGTTCATCCGCTCGTCGTAATCCATGAACAGAGCCGCGGCGCGAATGCGCGCGTCGATGTCCTCGGCTGCCGCGAGCATTTGCAGCGCCTCACGCGGCCGACGACCGGTGTAGCGGTTGTCGAGGTAAAGGCCGGCGAGCACGGGCCAGGCGGCATAGGACGCCTGCCGCGCGAGCGGGTCGCTCAACAGGGCGATGGCCCGCCTGCCATCGGCCGGGCCGCCCTCGCCTTCAGCCAGCATCTCCGCAAGCTCGACCAGCGCGCGTCCGTCGTCGGCCGCCACGGCCGCCTCGAGCAGCGTGCGCGCGCGCTCAGGGTCGGCCGTGGTGCCGCGCCCGTAGCGAAGCGCATTGACGAACGGCACCAGCGACCCGGGCTCGCTTGCCTCGTACAACGCGCGCATGGCCGTGAAGGCGCGGGCCTGCTCTTCGGCGGTGAAACCCTCCTCCATGAGGGGCAGCCCGGCGGCAATCAACGCGCCCAGCGCCATCGACTCCCGGTCGCGCTCGCTCGGCGCGCCGATGCCCTGCTTCGGCAGTTCAGCAAGCGACGCAGCGAAGCGCGCCGCTTCCCGCTGGTTGCGGCGAAGATACGGTCCCGACCGAAGCTGCTCGACGATGACCTCGAGCGCCGTGCGATGGCCCGCTTCCGCCGCCGTGCGGAGCGCCGCCTCGGCGGTGGCGCGGTCGATGCCAGCGTCCTTGTAGGCGCGGTGAATGAAGAAGAGGAGGTAGTTGGCCTCCGGGCTGCCGTCGCGCGCCAGCGACTCGATGCGTCCCGCCATATACGGCTCGAGACGCTCGCCGAGCGAGATCTCGGCGCGAAGCCACTGGAACCAGAGCCTGGCCTCCTCCGGCTTGCTCCCGGCGGCGAACCTGCAGGCATCGGCGACGGCACGGAGCGGAGCGAGATTGAAGTCCGGCGGGAAGAGTTCGCCGAACTGGACCGGAGGCTCCGTCGCCGTCGGGTCGAGCGGCGCCGCCGCGCCCTTGTCGCAGGCGGCGATGGCCGCGACGAGCTTCGGGTCCGGCTTCTCGTCGGCGGACTGGGCGAAGGATACGCCCGCGCCGGCGATGAACGAAATGGCAAAAACCGCGAGCCGTGACGACATGCCGGTCCTCCGTGAGCCCGCCCGCAACGACGCTAGCAAAGAGTCGGCGGCGCCTCTGTGACGCGGTTCACCCGTCGTCCATCGCGATCAGCGAGGCGTTGCCGCCGGCGGCGGCGGTGTTGGTGGAGACGACCTGCTCCGATGCGAAGCGCCGGAGGTAGTCGGGGCCGCCGGCCTTCGGTCCGGTGCCGGACAAGCCCGAGCCGCCGAACGGCTGCGTCCCGACGACGGCGCCGATCATGTTGCGGTTGACGTAGACGTTGCCGACAGGGAGCCGCGCCACGACCCGCCGCACGGTTTCGTCGATGCGCGTGTGGATGCCGAGCGTCAGCCCGTAGCCGGTAGCAGCGATAGCGTCGGTGAGCTGGTCCAGTTCGCCGGCCTTCCAGCGGACGACATGCAGGATCGGCCCGAACACCTCGCGGGTCAGACGTCCTGTACCGTCGAGTTCGATGATGCGCGGCGCGACATAGGAACCGCGGGCGAGCACACCCCCCGGCGCTGCGCCGGCGTAGCGGAGCTTCGCCCAGCGCGCCTTGCGGACCTCGGCAAGGTATGTGTCGAGCTTGGCCTTGGCCTCGGCGTCGATCACCGGACCGACATCTACGGCCGGGTCGGCGGGATCACCCAGCAGAAGCTCCGCTGCCGCGCCCGCGATCATCGCCAGCATCGGCTCGGCCACTTCGTCCTGCAGGCAAAGGAGCCGAAGCGCCGAGCAGCGCTGGCCGGCGGAACGGAAGGCCGACGAGACGACATCGTCGCTCACCTGTTCGGGCAGCGCGGTGGCGTCGACGATCATCGCGTTGATGCCGCCGGTCTCGGCGATGAGCGGGACAATCGGACCGGACTTCGCAGCCAGCGACCGGTTGATCGCCCAGGCGACCTCGGTCGATCCGGTGAAGGCGATGCCGGCCACTCCCGGGTGCGCGACGAGCGCCGCGCCGACCTGCCCGTCACCCGGGACCAGCTGCGCCGCGGCCTTCGGCACGCCAGCCTCATGCAGGAGCTCGAAGGCGCGGAAGGCAATGAGCGGCGTCTGCTCGGCCGGCTTGGCGACGACGGCGTTGCCGGCGGCGAGCGCTGCCACGACCTGGCCGAGGAAGATCGCCAGCGGGAAGTTCCAGGGCGAGATGCAGATGAAGACCCCACGGCCGCGATAGCTCAGAACGTCGCGCTCGCCGGTCGGTCCGGGCATCACGTCGCCGTTGGCGAACAGCGACCGCGCCTCTGCCGCGTAGTAACGGCAGAAGTCGACCGCCTCGCGGACTTCAGCGACACTGTCGTTCAGCGTCTTGCCAGCCTCCCGAGCGAGGAGCGCGACCAGGGCATCGCGCTCCGCCTCGATCCGGTCCGACAGCCGGTCGAGCACGGCCGCCCGGTCCGTGGCGGGAACGCGCGACCATTCCCGGAAGCCGGCCGCCGCTGTGGTCATGACGTCATCGACCGAACCGACCGGCACCTCGACGACACGGCCGACGACGGTCTTGCCATCAACCGGGCTCACCACCGGGCGCGCCGCGCCTTGCAGCACCCTGCCTGCAGTCAACGAGTGGGCATCCACGACGCTCCGCGATTTCGCCATGCCGCCGAGAAGCGCGTCGAGCTCCCGGCGGTGGCCGAATTCCATCCCCTGCGAGTTCCGTCGCGACGGCGCGTAGAGGTCCGCGGGCAGCGGAATGCGCCGATGCCGCGCCCACGCCCCACCGTCGAGCACGACGGCCGGCCGGGCGAGCAGCGCGTCGACCGGCACGCTGCGATCGCCCGCGATGGCGACGAAGGAGGAGTTCGCGCCGTTCTCCAGAAGCCGTCGAACGAGGTAGGCGAGCAGTTCGCGGTGCCCGCCGACCGGCGCATAGATGCGGCAGGGCACGCCCTCGCTCGCCCACACCGCCTCGTAGAGCGGATCGCCCATGCCGTGAAGGCGCTGGAACTCGAAGCCCTCCTTGTCGCCGGCCATTTCCAGGATGGTTGCGACGGTCAGCGCATTGTGGCTGGCGAATTGCGGATAGAGGCGCGGGCGCGCTGCAAGGAGCTGCCGCGCACAGGCGAGATAGCAGAGGTCGGTCGCCGCCTTCCGCGTGAACACCGGATAGTCGGCGAGGCCGCGCTCCTGCGCCCGCTTCACCTCGGTGTCCCAGTAGGCGCCCTTGACCAGGCGCACCATCATCCGCCGGTCAAGCGCGGCGGCAAGGTCGCTCACCCAGGCAACCACCGCCGGCGCCCGTTTCTGGTAGGCCTGCACGGCAAGACCGAACCCGTCCCAGCCGGCAAGCGAGGGATCGGCCGCCGCCCGCGCGATGACCGCCAGGGACAGTTCGAGACGGTCGGCCTCCTCGGCATCGATGGTGAAGCCGAGATCGAACGCCTTCGCTTCCCGGGCGAGATCGAGCACGCGCGGCACGAGCTCGTCGAGCAATCGTGCCCGTTTCGTCGCCTCGTAGCGCGGGTGGAGCGCCGACAGCTTGACCGAGATTCCCGGCCGGCCGGGCGGCTTCGTCTTGCCCGCCGACTTGCCGATGGCAGCGATCGCCTTGCGATAGGAGGCAAGGTAGGCCGTCGCGTCGTCGGCAGTGCGCGCGCCCTCCCCGAGCATGTCGTAGGAGTGGCGAAAGCCGCGCTCGCCATGGCTCCGCGCCCGCTTCAGGGCCTCGCCGATCGTCTCGCCCAGCACGAAGTGATGACCGAGGATGCGCATCGCCCGACGGGTCGCGGCGCGGACTGCCGGCTGGCCGAGCCGCCGCACGACGCCGGAGATGATGTTATCCGGGCTGTCGCCGATCTCGACGATGTGGCTCGACAGGCCCAGCGCCCAGGTCGAGGCGAGCACAAACCAGCTTTCGGCATCACCGGCATGCCGCGCCCAGTCCCCGCCGGCGAGCTTGTCCTCGATCAGGCGGTCCTGGGTTGCCGAGTCGGGCACGCGGAGCAGCGCCTCGGCGAGCACCATCAGCGCCAAGCCCTCGCGGGTCGAGAGGCTGTACTCGCGGAGGAAATCCTCGATGCCGCCGACCAGGCCGGACTGGTCGCGAATTGCGCCGATGAATCGGCGGGCGCGCTCATCTATCCGCGCCTCGGCGGCGGGATCGAGTTCCGTCTCCTTGACGAACCGGCGGATCAATCCGGCGTCGTCGGGCGCATAGGGTGCATTGAAGGGCGGAAGACGCGTCGGAGTGTCCATAGGCCGAGCATAGCGCCGGAGCCGGGAATGGCGAAGGCCGTTGCTCGGCTCAGTGCCGGGTTGCACCGAGCCCGACGCGCCTTATTCTCATGGTGATCGGGGACGTCCCCAAACCGACATGGACTGAAGCATGCGCTGTCGATCGGCTCTGGCGGGCCTCACCGCCCTCCTCGCCCTTGCGGCCTGCTCCGACGATTCGCCCTATGTCGTCGTGAGCGGCGGCGGCATCGTCTTCAACTACCGCATCGCCGAAGCGACCGCGGGCATCGTCGCCGAGGTGGCGCGCGCGCTGCCGGAAGGCGGCCTGGTCGAGGCAAGCTTCGAGGACCCGGCGGGCGGCCCGCCGATCGTCGAGACCAAGCCGGTCACCGAGGACCGCCGCCGCTTCAGCTTCGTCACCCCGCCGCTCACCGGGATCAAGGCCGACACCGACTACAAGGTCGTCGTTCGCGTCCTCGACGCGGACGGGACGGAGGTGCAGCGGATCGAGACCAAGCTCCACTCGGACCTCGACCAGTCGATCCTGCCCGACGCGCCGCTCACGGTCGGCCCCGGTTACGCGCGGAACCCCAACGCGACGGAATGAGCGACCCCGATCCGGCCGAGTATCGCTTTCGCACCCACGCCTTCACCAAGGACCGCACCTTCCTGCTCACCGACGACGCGCTCGTCTGGGGCGAGGATGGCGCGCCTCTCGACGGCGTCTTCTACGATGACATCGCCGAGGTTCGCGTCGCCTATGCGCCGACCCGCGTGGCGCGGAACCGCTACCGGACGCAGGTGATCTTCAGGCATGGCGGCATGGTCGAACTGTTCAACACGCACTACCGGGGCTTTGCCGACTTCGAGGAACGGAACCCGGCCTACACCGCCTTCATCCAGGCGCTCCATCGCCGTCTGGCCGAGAGAGACCTGCCGGTCACCTACCGCAAGGGTAGCAGCCACGCTGCCTATCTCGGCAACCTCGTCCTGACCTTCGGCACCTTCGCCTTGATCGCGCTCGCCGTCGTCCTGCTCTTCAACTTCGGCATCGTCTGGCTTGCGGTGGTGAAGCTCGCGATCATCCTTTTCTTTGTGCCGACACTGATCCGCTATCTCCGGCGCTCGCGTCCGCAGGCCTACGATCCGCGCGCCATCCCCGCCGAAGCCCTGCCGGCTTGACGAGGGATCCCTAAGCCACCGCGCGGTCGGTTGGCGGGGAGGCAGGCGAACGAAAGCACGTCGCCCGCCGCGCTCCGTTCGCTCAGATCAGCCAGATGTCCGACGCGTCGAGATCGGTTCCCTTCTCGAGCACGGCGACCGTCTTCATGTCGAACTTCTTGCCGCTGCCGTCGCGGTCGTAGGACAGCTTGCCCGTCTTGTCGTCATAGATGACGCGGTCGTTCTTGCTCTTGGACGCGTTGCCCTCATGGAAGTACTTCTTGTCGAGCTTCTTCCCGGCCTTGCCGAGGTCCTTGAACTTGTCGACGTCGAGCGCGATCCGGTCGCCGTCGTGGAAGTCCGCAATGTGATCGAAGTTCTGTTTGCCATACTCGGCAAAGACGAACTGGTCCTTGCCGGGACCGCCCGTCAGGAGGTCGCGGCCGAGGCCTCCGGTCAGCGTATCGTTGCCGGCGCCGCCGTAGAGCGTGTCGTTGCCGCCGAAGCCCCAGGCGCTGTCGTGACCACCGCCGCCGTAGATCGTGTCCGAGGCCATGTCGTCGACGATCGGCAGTTGGCCCATGTCGTCGCCAAACGTGTCGGGCGGCGAGATCGGCAGTCCGGTGACGCCGTCGACATCGACTTCGATGATCGCAAGGATCGGGAGAGGACCGCCGGCAACGACGCCGTTTCCGAACAGGAAGTCGTTCCCCGCTCCACCGCGGAGGATGTCGGCGCCGAGACCGCCGACCAGATAGTCGTCGCCGTCGTCCCCACTGACGATGTCGTTGCCGTCCGCGGCGTTGACGTAGTCGTCGCCCGCGCCCCCGAAGACGACGTCATTGCCGCTTCCCGCGAGGATCTGGTCGTTCCCGCCTTCGGCGCCCGGAAACAGGTCGCCATAAATCGTGTCGTCGCCGCCGCGGCCGTGGATCACGTCGTTGGCGAGGCCGCCCTGAATCAGGTCCCCCGCATTGGTGGCGGAGACGTAATCGTCGCCCCCGCCCGCGTTGACGACCACCGGCGTGGTGTCGGGAATGCTGAAGCGCTCGTTGGCGCTGGTGCCCTGGTAGAAATTGGTCGGGACGACGGCCATCCATGCCTCCTGAGGAAAACCCGGCAAGGGTCAGTGCCTAGAGGAAGATGGTTACCGCTTCGTAGCCAGGAATGATGAACGGGCCCGGTTGCGACCGGTCGCCCCGGACCCGGCTTGCGTCAGACCTTGACCCAGACCGCGCCCTTCTTCGAGGACGCGACCGCCGCCTCGACGAACTCCATGCCGACGAGGCCGTCCTCGACCGTCGGGAAGTAGACGTCCGGGTCGACCTTCTTGCCCTCACGCCGAGCCCGGAGCGCCCGGGCGATCTCGGTATAGAGCGTGGCGAAGCCGTCGAGATATCCCTCGGGAAGCCCCGCCGGAACGCGTGTGACGCGCCCCGCCGCCTTGCCCGAGCCGTGGCCGCTTCGCGTGATCAGCCGCGGCGGTTCGCCATAGGCGGAGAACCAGAGGTAGTTCGGATCCTCCTGCCTCCACTCTATGCCGCCCTTCGAGCCATAGACCCGGAGCATCAGGCCGTTCTCCCTGCCGACTGCCACCTGGCTCGACCACAGCATGCCCCTGGCGCCGCCCTTGAAGCGGAGAAGGATGTTGTCGTTGTCGTCGAGCTTCCGGCCCTTCACGAAGGTGGTGAGATCGGCGCAGAGCGAGTCGAGCGTGAGGCCGGTGACGAAGCAAGCCGCATTGTAGGCATGGGTGCCGATGTCGCCGATCGAGCCGCCGGCCCCGGACTGCTTCGGATCGGTCCGCCACGAGGCCTGCTTCTGGCCATCCTTCTCGATCGGGTTGGTCAGCCAGTCCTGGGCGTACTCGGCCTGCACGACCCGGATGTCGCCGAGCTGCCCGGCCGCCACCATCTCGCGGGCCTGACGCAGCATGGGATAGGCGGTGTAGTTGTGGGTGACGGCGAAGAGGAGCCCGGTCTTCTTCGTCAGGGCGACCAGCTCCTTCGCCTCCTTGACGGTGACCGACAGCGGCTTGTCGCAGATCACGTTGATGCCCGCCTTGAGGAAGGCCTTGGCGATCGGGGCATGGCTGTTGTTCGGCGTCACGATCGACACCGCCTCGATGCCGTCCGGGCGCTTGGCTTCGGCCTTCGCCATCTCCTCATAGGTGGCGTAGGAGCGGTCAGGGGCGAGGCCGAGTTCCCTGGCCGAGGCGAGCGCGCGCTTCGGGTCAGACGACAGCGCGCCCGCGACCAGCTCGTACTGATGGTCCATCCGCGCCGCGAGGCGATGCACGGCGCCGATGAAGGCCCCCTGCCCGCCACCGACCATGCCGTACCTGATCTTGCCGCCTTCGGCGGCATCGCTCCGTCCCTGAACCATACATGACCTCGATTTGGGCGGGGACCGGATGACTCCACCGCCAAGCTCGTGGGAACCCCGACTTTCAGGCTTCGGCTTCGGCGCGGGACCGGAGCGATGATGCGCCCCGGACGTTCCCGCCTCGGAAGGCCAATCCCTAGACCTTGACCCAGACGGCGCCCTTCTTCGAGGACGCGACGGCGGCCTCGACGAACTCCATGCCGACGAGGCCGTCCTCGACCGTCGGGAAGTAGACGTCGGCGTCGGCCATCTTGCCCTCGCGACGGGCCCGGAGCGCCCGCGCGATCTCGGTGTAGAGCGCGGCGAAGCCTTCGAGGTATCCCTCGGGATGGCCCGCCGGGACCCGCGTGACGCGTCCCGCGGCCTTGCCCGCACCGTGGCCGCCGCGCGTGATCAGCCGCGGCGGCTCGCCATAGACCGAGAACCAGAGATAGTTCGGGTCCTCCTGTTTCCATTCGAGGCCGCCCTTCGAGCCATAGACCCGGAGCATCAGTCCGTTCTCCTTGCCGACCGCGACCTGGCTCGACCACAGCATGCCCCTGGCGCCGCCCTTGAAGCGGAGGAGGATGTTGTCATTGTCGTCGAGCTTCCGGCCCTTCACGAAGGTGGTGAGATCGGCGCAGAGCGAGTCGAGCTTGAGGCCGGTGACGAAGCAAGCCGCATTGTAGGCATGGGTGCCGATGTCGCCGATCGAGCCGCCGGCGCCGGACTGCTTCGGGTCCGTCCGCCACGAGGCCTGCTTCTGGCCGTCCTTCTCGATCGGGTTGGTCAGCCAGTCCTGGGCATACTCGGCCTGGACGACGCGGATGTCGCCGAGCTGGCCCGAAGCCACCATCTCGCGGGCCTGACGGAGCATCGGGTAGGCGGTGTAGTTGTGGGTGACGGCGAAGATGAGCCCGGTCTTCTTGGTCAGCGCGACCAGCTCCTTCGCCTCCTTGACGGTGACCGACAGCGGCTTGTCGCAGATCACGTTGATGCCCGCCTTGAGGAAGGCCTTGGCGATCGGCGCATGGCTGTTGTTGGGGGTGACGATCGACACCGCCTCGATGCCGTCAGGACGCTTCCCTTCGGCCTTCGCCATCTCCTCATAGGTGGCGTAGGAGCGGTCGGGCGCGAGGCCGAGTTCCTTCGCCGAGGCGATGGCGCGCTTCGGGTCAGACGACAGCGCGCCGGCAACCAGCTCGTACTGGTCGTCCATCCGCGCCGCGAGCCGATGCACGGCGCCGATGAAGGCCCCCTGTCCGCCGCCGACCATGCCGTACCTGATCTTGCCACCGCCGGTGGCGTCACTCCGTCCCTGAACCATGTTGCCCTCCGTTAACTCGCGTCACGGCCGGCCGTACACCGACCGTGCACTTCTGGATTAGCCTACGTTGCGACGGCGATCATCGCAGCCGTCCAACCTCTACTCGCCCGTCATGGCCGGGCTTGTCCTGGCCATGACGGTGGTGGAGGAACCCGCGCGAACCCACCCGAACCCGCCCGCCTATATTCCCAGCATCTTCTTGTTGGCCTTGAGGTCGGTGCCGGCACCGGCGAAATCGTCGAAGGCTTTCTCCGTCACCCGGATCAGGTGCGCCTTGATGAACTCGGCGCCCTCGCGTGCCCCGTCCTCGGGGTGCTTCAGCGCGCATTCCCATTCGAGCACCGCCCAGCCGTCGTAGTCGTATTGCGCGAGCTTCGAGAAGACCGCGCCGAAATCGACCTGCCCGTCGCCGAGCG
>JALHRF010000069.1 GCA_022841545.1 Bauldia sp.
TGGGCAGTGTCGCCTCGACCCGCAAGGTGCGCGTCGCGGTGTCGATGCGGTTGTCGATGGCGCTTACCCGGCCCGAAATGGTGACGCCGGGAAGCGCGGCGGCGGTTGCGGTGACCTCCTCGCCGACCACGACCTGGCCGACGATGCGCTCCGGTATGTCGAACGCGACGGTGACCGAGGACATGTCGGCGACGGTGGCGATGGCCGACTGCGAGCTCACAAGATCCCCGACCGAGAGGTCCGTGAGGCCGATCACCCCGTCAAAAGGCGCGCGGATCGTCCGCTTGGCCAGGTCCAACTCGGCGATCCGCACGTCGATTTCCGCCTGCTGCACGGCCTGGCGGGCGTCGGACAGGGTCGAGGCGGTGACGTTGCCGGTCTTCTCCAGCCGCTCGGCACGGTCGAGGGACTCGCGCGCCGCGGCCAATGCGATGTTGGCCCGGTCGAGCGCGACTTGCTGGTCTTCCGAATCGAGGCCGAGCAGAACCTGCCCTCCCCTCACCTCCGTACCCGGCGTGAAGTCGATCGACGTCACGATGCCCGACACCTGCGAGTAAAGCGTCACCGACCGGGCCGCTGCGGCCGTGCCGATCGATCGCACCTCCGTGCCCGAATCGTCGGTGCCGACCGGCGCGGTCACCACCAGCGTCTGACCGAAGCCGCCCGGGCGCGGCGCACCGGCGCCGGTTGGGGCGCCGCCCGGACCGCCCGTCGCGGAACCCGCAGGCCGGCTGGCATCGCCCGACTCCTCTACCGCACCGAAGACGAAGGCGGGTCGCTGATAGAGAAACCAGCCGCCGACGACGACAACGACGAGAATCAGGGAAAGGAGGATCTGCCTTGCGATCGACATCGGGAATCCGGGCTGCAGCGCTTCAGACTGCATTCAACGCGGGAGCCGCCGCGTTTCCGTCGCCGCAATGCACAAGAAAGATCGCGTGAGCCAGGAGCGGGATTGCGATTGCCTAGGCGGGACGAATGCTCAGGACAGGAGCCTCATTGATAACAATGACTTCCCGCCGGGCTCATGAGACGGCCGACGGACCGGCCATGGGCCGGCCCGCCTCCGCGCGGGACCTACTGGCCGAATGCGTAAAGCGGCGAGACGATCATCGTCTTGTGCGTGCTCAGGTAGCGGGCGTTCACGTAGCCCTGATGGCGCCGCCAGAGGACGGCGCACCAGTTGCCGGTGCAGCCGACCACGTTGACGAGTTGTCCCGGCGGGATGGTGGTCACGCGGCGGTAATCGACGCCGGGGCCATGGCGCAGATTGAGGTGACGGGTGGTTCTTGTCACGGCGGCGTCCGCCGTGTCGGGCACCACCACGGGGCCGACGGTCAGGACTGCCGAGGCAATCAGCAGGGCCGAAAGAATAGAGCGCATGATCCCTCTCATTTTTGCGATCGTAGC
The DNA here is from genome assembly GCA_022841545.1 of Bauldia sp. Classification (GTDB taxonomy): domain Bacteria; phylum Pseudomonadota; class Alphaproteobacteria; order Rhizobiales; family Kaistiaceae; genus Bauldia. The sequence continues at coordinate 1,411 of JALHRF010000069.1, forward strand.
ATTTGCGGAGCCGTTCTCCCCTCGGTTTCGCCTGAAGTCAATTGCACGGCAGTCGCGCCGCCTGGGTGTCCGGCCGCAAAACCGCGGAATTCCGCCGGCGGCAACTCGACGGGGCTTTGAGCCGGCCAAAAATCCGCGCAAAGGACACACCCGCATCAAATCCGCGATGGGCTCGTTTAGAACCCCTTTATTTAGGCGGCATAGTCTGCGACATTCCGCCCCGGAAACGCCGGAAGTGCCCGTTCAAGAGGCAGAAGAGTGACAGTAATCGACGAGGTCCGCGAAGGGGACCGGAACAGCCCCGCGGCCGATGTCTCCGCGGGGCAGGGCCTGCCCCCGACCGACACCCGCAATCCTGACTACTTCCACAAGGTCGTCGATTGCCAGTGGGCCTGCCCGGCGCATACGCCGGTGCCGGAATATATCCGGCTGATCGCCGCCGGCCGCTACAGCGACGCCTACCTGGTCAACTGGCAGTCGAACGTATTTCCCGGGATCCTCGGCCGCACCTGCGACCGCCCCTGCGAGCCGGCCTGCCGGCGCGGACGGGTCGAAGAGGAGCCGGTCGCCATCTGCCGCCTCAAGCGCGTCGCCGCCGACAACAAGGACGATATCCGCGACCGCCTGCCCTCGGCGCCCGCGACCCGGAACGGCAAGCGCATCGCCCTGATCGGCGCAGGCCCGGCCTCGCTCACTGTCGCCCGCGATCTGGCCCCGCTCGGCTATGACATCGTCGTCTACGATTCCGAGCCCAGGGGCGGCGGCATGATCCGAAGCCAGATCCCGCGCTTTCGCCTGCCCGAGCAGGTGATCGACGAGGAGGTCGGCTACGTCGTCGGCATGGGCGGGATCGAGACCCGCTTCGGCCAGCATGTCGGCAGTCTCAAGGGCATTCTCGACGAGGGCTATGACGCCGTGTTCGTCGGCACCGGCGCGCCGCGCGGGCGCGACCTCGACATCCCCGGACGAAAGGAAGCCGCGGCCAATGTCCACATCGGCATCGACTGGCTGTCCAACGTTTCCTTCGGCCACACCGACAGGATCGGCCGCCGCGTCATCGTGCTCGGTGGCGGCAACACGGCGATGGACTGCTGCCGCACCTCGCGCCGCCTCGGCGGCGAGGACGTGAAGGTCATCGTTCGCTCGGGCTTCGAGGAGATGAAGGCTTCGCCCTGGGAGAAGGAGGACGCGATGCACGAGGGCATCCCGATCCTCAACTACCTCGTGCCCCGGGAATTCACCCACGCGAACGGCCGCCTCACCGGCGTCGTTTTCGAGAAGGTCGCCGCGCGTTTCGACGACAAGGGCCGCCGACGGCTCGAGCCGACCGGCGAGCCGGACGTGCACTACGAATGCGACGACGTTCTGGTGGCGATCGGCCAGGAGAACAGCTTCCCCTGGATCGAACGCGACATCGGCGTCGACTTCGACAAGTGGGGCATGCCGGTCGTCGATACGGTCACCCACCAGTCGACCCACGCACGCGTGTTCTTCGGCGGCGACTCGGCCTTCGGCCCGAAGAACATCATCTGGGCGGTGGCGCATGGCCACGAGGCGGCGATCTCGATCGATCTTCAGGTCTCGGGCCGGAACGTCAACGATCGGCCGCCGCCGCATGTGACGCTCCTCGGCCAGAAGATGGGCATCCACGAGTGGAGCTACGACAACGACATCTCGCTCGACAAGCGGCGCAAGGTCCCGCTCCGCGACCAGAAGCAGTCGCTCTCCGACATCAAGGCCGAGGTCGAACTCGGCTTCGACCCGCTCCTCGGCTACGAGGAGACGCAGCGTTGCCTGAACTGCGACGTGCAGACCGTATTCACCGACACGCTCTGCATCGAATGTGACGCCTGCGTCGACATCTGTCCGACCGATTGCATCACCTTTACCGCGAACGGTCCGGAGGACGACCTCCGGCAGCGGCTCAACGCCCCTGCCCTCAACCTCACCCAGGAGATCTACGTCTCGCCGCCGCTCCGCACCGGGCGGATCATGGCCAAGGACGAGGATGTCTGCCTCCACTGCGGGCTCTGCGCCGAGCGCTGCCCGACGGGGGCCTGGGACATGCGGAAATTCCTGCTCGATACGGCGCAGGCATCAGGGGCTGCCGGACGCTACACATGAACGCAATGGCCTCGCGGACCGTCCGCATCAACGACTTCGTCGTCAAGTTCGCCAACGTCAACGGCTCGGGCTCGGCCAGCGCCAACCGGCTGTTCGCCCGCTCGATCCTTCGCATGGGCGTGCCGGTCGCCTCGCGCAATATCTTCCCCTCCAACATCCAGGGGCTGCCGACCTGGTACGAGGTGCGCGTCTCCGAGGCCGGCCATCTCGGCCGGCGCGGCGGCGTCGACCTGATGGTGGCGATGAACCCGCAGACCTGGGACAAGGACGTCGCCGAGATCGAGGCAGGCGGTTATCTCTTCTACGACTCTACCCGGCCGCTGCCGGCGTCGAAATTCCGCAGCGACATCACCGTGCTCGGCCTTCCGCTCACCGCCATCTGCAACGCGCGCTACACCGACCCGCGCCAGCGCCAGCTCTTCAAGAACATCATCTATGTCGGGGCGCTGGCCGAACTACTCGGCATCGACCCGACCGAGGTCGAGAAGCTCATCGGCGAGCAGTTCAAGGGCAAGGACAAGCTGATCGCGCCGAACATCGAGGCGCTCAACATGGGCCGCGACCACGCCCGCGCCACCTTCGGTCCGATCGACCTCCGCGTCCGCCGCGCCGATGCCGTGGGCGACCGCATCTTCATCGAAGGCAACGACGCTGCCGGACTCGGCGCGGTCTATGGCGGGGCGACGGTCGCCGCCTGGTATCCGATCACACCATCGACATCGGTGGCGGAAGCATTCGGCAAGCACTGCGCCCGCCTTCGGGTCGACCCGGTCAGCGGCAAGAACCGCTACGCCATCGTCCAGGCCGAGGACGAGCTGTCGGCGATCGGGATGGTGATCGGCGCGGCATGGAACGGCGCCCGCGCCTTCACCGCAACCGCCGGTCCGGGCATCTCTTTGATGCAGGAGTTCCTCGGCCTCGCCTACTTCGCCGAGATTCCGGCGGTGATCGTCGATGTCCAGCGCGGCGGTCCGTCCACCGGCATGCCGACGCGCACCCAGCAGTCGGACCTCCTCTCTGCCGCCTATGCCTCGCACGGCGACACCAAGCACGTGATGCTGATTCCGGCCGACCCGAGCGAGTGCTTCACCTTCGCCGCCGAGGCCTTCGACCTCGCCGACCGCCTGCAGACCCCGATCTTCGTCATGCTCGATCTCGACATCGGCATGAACGAGTGGCTTTGCGAGCCGCTCCGGTGGGAGGAAGGCCGGCGTTTCGACCGCGGCAAGGTGCTGACCGCCGAGGAACTCGAGGCGGGCCGCGAGTTCGGCCGTTATCTCGACGTCGACGGCGATGGCATCCCCTACCGCACCTATCCCGGCACGCACCCGACCAAGGGCGCCTTCTTCACCCGCGGCACCTCCAAGAACCGCTACGCCCGCTACTCCGAGGAAGGCTCCGACTACGTCGAGAACATGCAGCGGCTCCTGCGCAAGTTCGAGACGGCGCGTCACCTCTGCCCGGCGCCGGTTCGCGACGACACGCCGGAGGGCTCGCGCATCGGCGTGCTCTACTACGGCTCCTCGACGCCGGCGATGCACGAGGCGATGGCGGCGATCACCGCCTCTGGCCATCCGCTCGACATGATGCGGCTCCGCGCCTTCCCCTTCCACGAGAGCGTCGCCGACTTCATCGACGAGCACGACTTCGTCTTCGTCGTCGAGCAGAACCGCGACGCGCAGATGCGCACCCTCATCGTCAACGAGCTCGGCATCGACCCGGCGCGGCTCGTGCCGATCCTCCACTATGACGGCACGCCGGTGACCGCGCGGTTCATCGCCCGCGCCATCGGCGACCACCTCGCGGCGCTCAAGGTGACGCCGCTCCGGAAACACGCGTCATGAGTCGTCGGTTGGCTGGTCCTGACCGGGTCGCAATTGAGCAGCATGGTATATGCCGAGGACGGTTATCGTGTCGTCGGAGTCGATCTGATGCACGATGATGTAGGGCAATCCCTGAACACCAATCTCCCGCGTGCCCTGCTGGGCACCTTTGTGGCCTATCGCGGGAAACTGCTTGAGCCTTTCTGCGGCTCGGCGGATTCGGCGTCCGACGTCCAGAGCAGCGGAAGGACTTTGCGCCCTAATGTAATCCTCGATGCCGTGAAGGTGGCGGACGGCACGCGCGGAAAAGCGCAGCCTCATCGCTCAAAGCGTTTCCAGGCTTCTTCGACTTCTTCCTCCGTCGCAAACTCGCCTCGGGCGACTTCGGCGATCGCTGCCTTCACGTCCTCGATCTGCTCCGGGGAGAGGCTGTACCTGGGCGCCGCTGCGTTGGCGAGTTCAAGAAGCAGTTCGCCAGCCAAATCCTGCTGGTCAGGCGGAAGAGCCTCCACCGCCTTGATTCCGCGCTCCAGCATTTTAGTCATGCACGCCTCCGACCAGCTCGGACTTGCCGGCCAAGTGCATGTTCGGCCTCGACAGCGCACTTGGCAAGCCCAAGGTAAACCCTAATGACTTACATCGCCAAGCCGAAGCTCCATCACCCCAACCTGCCGAAGAACAAGCTCGGCTTCACCCGCCGCGATTATGAGGGACCGGTCTCGACGCTCTGCGCGGGGTGCGGCCACGACTCGATCTCGGCGGCGATCGTCCAAGCCTGTTATGAACTCGACCTGCCCCCGCACAGGATCGCGAAGATGTCGGGCATCGGCTGCTCGTCGAAGACGCCGACCTATTTCCTCGGCCAGAGCCACGGCTTCAACAGCGTCCACGGGCGGATGCCGTCGGTGGCGACCGGCGCCAACCTCGCCAACCGGGACCTCATCTATCTCGGCGTCTCCGGCGACGGCGATTCCGCCTCGATCGGCCTCGGGCAGTTCGCGCACGCGCTCCGGCGCGGCGTGAGGATGGTCTATATCGTCGAGAACAACGGCGTGTACGGACTGACCAAGGGCCAGTTCTCGGCCACGGCGGACGCCGGCTCGACCTCGAAGCGCGGCGTCGGCAATACCGACCAGCCGATCGACCTCGTCTCGATGGCGCTGCTCCTCGGCGCGACTTTCGTGGCCCGCGGCTTTTCCGGCGACAAGCACCAGCTCGTGCCGCTGATCAAGGCCGCGATCCGCCACCGCGGCGCCGCCTTCCTCGACGTGATCTCACCCTGCGTCGCCTTCAACAACCACCCCGGCTCGACCAAGAGCTTCGATTACGTCCGCGACCACAACGAGGCGGTGAATGCGATCGACTGGATCGAGCGGCGCGACGAGATCGTCACCGACTACGCTCCTGGCACGATCAGCGACGTGACCCAGCACGACGGCTCGGTAATCCGGCTCCGCAAGCTCCACGCGGAGTACGACCCGACCGACAAGCTCACGGCCATGTCCCACATCGCCAAGGGGCAGGCGGCGGGCGAGGTGGTCACCGGCCTTCTCTACATCAACGACACCCACGGCGACCTGCATGACCGCATGAACACGGTCGATACCCCGCTCAACCGCCTCGGCGAGGCCGAGCTCTGCCCAGGCGCGGGACCGCTCGCCGCGATCAACGCCAGGCTGCGGTAGCGGCGGGATCAACGGCGAGCGTCCTTCGAGGGGCGCGCCCCGCGTGGGCCACGAAGTACGCACGAACTTGAATCCCGCTCGCGCTTGCATTCCCACCCCCCGCAGGCCATCACGTCCCCATGCTCATCGTCACCGGCGGGGCCGGTTTCATCGGATCGAACCTCGTCCACGCGCTCAACGCGCGGGGCCGCGACGACATCCTCGTCGTCGACGACCTAACCGACGGCCGGAAGTTCCAAAACCTCGCCGGGGCGCGCATCGCTGACTATCTCGACCGGACGGATTTCCGCGAGAGGATCGCCGCGGGGCAGGATTTTGGCCCGGTAGAGGCGGTCTTCCACCAAGGCGCCTGCGCCGACACCACGGAGTGGAATGGGCAGTACATGCTCGACCAGAACTTCGCCGTCTCGAAGGCGGTGTTCGCCTGGTGCCAGGCGCACGAAACGACGCTGATCTACGCCTCCTCGGCGGCGATCTACGGCAGCGGCGACGATTTTCGCGAGGACGTGCCAGACCCCCGACCGCTCAACGTCTACGGCTGGTCGAAGCTGCTGTTCGACCAGTGGCTGGCGCGCCAGGGCGAGCGCGCCGCGCGCGTCGTCGGCCTGCGCTACTTCAACGTCTACGGGCCGCGTGAGGCGCACAAGGGGCGGATGGCGAGCGTCGTCCATCACTTCGACCGCCAACTCCGCGACACCGGTGCGGTTCGCCTGTTCGGCGCCTCGCATGGTGTCGGCGATGGCGAACACCGCCGCGACTTCGTCTTCGTCGTCGACGTCGTCGCCGTGAACCTCTGGGCCTTCGACAGCGACCGCGCCGAGGGCGTCTACAATGTCGGCACCGGACAGAGCCGGAGCTTCAACGATCTCGCGCGCGCGGTGATCGCAGCGCATGGCTCGGGCCGGATCGAATACGTCCCGATGCCCGCCGACCTTGCCGCCGCCTACCAGGCCTTTACCGAAGCCGACATTTCGCGCCTCCGCCGCGACGGCTATTCGGCCGACTTCGCCTCGATCGAGAACGGCGTCAGGAGGACGCTGGCCCTGCCCTAGCGGCGGGGCGCGGTCAGCCTCTCCGCCGCCCTCGAATCTCGTCCTCGGTGATCGAGACGCCGCGGGTTGCGAGCCAGGCCTGCATGCGGGCGAGCTTCTCCTCGAAGCTGCAGGTGGTCGCCGTCTCGTCGAGCACCGGCTGATATTCGGCAAGGAGCCGCGTCCGCTCGTCATCGCCGAGCGAGGACCACGATCGCAGCTCCGGCTTGGCATCCGTCATGAGCGTCTCACCGCTTCCGCCACCCGCTCCACTCCAATCGCGCGCATGCAGCAGTCGCCGCCGGGCGTATCGGTGCAAATGCGGCGGCGGCACGGCGCCTTGGGCCAGGTCGATCGGATCACGGTCTGCACTTCTCCATAGGGGCCGGTGAGGCCGGGGTCGGTGGGCCCGTAGAGCCATACACCGGGGACGCCGAGCGCCGCGGCGAGGTGCATCAGCCCGGAGTCAAGGCCGATCGCCAGTTCCGCGCCCGCGATGACGCGGGCCAGTTCAGTGCCGGCCATCACGCGCGGCAGCACCACTGCGCCGGGGATGCCTGAGGCGAGGCGCTCGGCACGCGACTTCTCCCCGGCGCTACCCCAGGGGAGAACGATTCCGCGGCCGTCCCGGGCCATTTCCGGGAGCAGCGCGCGCCAGTTGTCCTCCGGCCAGAGCTTGGTCGCCCAGCTCGCCGCATGCATGACCATGGCGTAGCGAGTCGGCAGGCCGAGACCCGGGTCGGATGGCCCGTCCACGGCGATGCCATAGCGCCCCGCACGGTCCGGCACGGGATAGCCCACGGCCGCCGCCAGGAGGCGACGGGTGCGCTCCACGGCGTGCATCTCGCGCTGCACGGCGAAGCGCCGGCCGTACAGGCGCGTGGCGGCCGGCTCACGGGCGCTTGCCGCATCGTAGCCGCTGACCGGCCCGGCGAGACGCGCCGGCAGCGCGCTCTTCATCAGCCCCTGGAGGTCGACGACAAGGTCGTAGTTCCGCGACCGAAGCGTGCTCCGGAGACGCCACGTGTCCGCGGCCAGTCGCGGCCAGCGCGACGGAGGCTTCCGCAGGCGGCGGAAGGCGAGCGTGTGGATCGCGCCGACGCCGGGATGGAGCGCGACGAAGGGCGCGAGGCTCTCCTCGACCAGCCAGTCGACCTCGATGTCCGGCCGGGCGCGCTTCAAGTCGGTGATCGCCGGAAAGGTATGGATCACGTCGCCGAAGGAGGAGAGCTTGACGACCAGCAGCCTCATGGAGCGAGGGCCGACAGATCGTCGATGAAGTCGAGGTCGAGGGGGAAGCGCTCACCCAGGAGCTTCTCGCGCTCTCTCGGCCCCTGCCCGGTCGCGACATGGGCGGCGCGCGGCAGGCCGGCCGCAACGGCCGCCTCGATGTCGAGCCGTTTGTCGCCGGCCAGCAGCGACTGGCCGAGATCGAGCCCGAGCCTCTCCGCCGCGGCGAGGATCATTCCCGGCGCCGGCTTCCGCCAGGCGCACCGCGCCTCCGGCGCATGGCCACAGGCATACTCGGCGTCGAGGACGATGCCGTCCGCCGCCATCAGATCGCGGAGGCGCGCCGCGACCGCCTCGTAGTCGTCCCAGCCATAGAGCCCGCGGCCTATGCCGGACTGGTTGGTGACGATCACCAGCGCATAGCCGGCCTCGCGGAACCGGCGGAGCGCCGCGGGCACACCGGCCAGAACCCGCACGCCCCCGGGGTCGGAGAGATAGCCGGGGTCCTCGATCAGCGTACCGTCGCGATCGAGGAAGAGAGCCGGGGCGTCATGCCGCGGCGTGGCCGCGAGACGAAAACGATGGAAGCCGTCGTCCACCCGCCCCTCATGCCTTGTCGGTGAAGGCGTCGTCCGCGGCGGCGCAGAGCAGGTGGCCGAGGAAGATATGCATTTCCTGGATGCGCGCGGTCTTCTCGTGCGGCACGATCAGGCAATGGTCGGCGAGCCCCATCGCCGCGACCTCGCCGCCGTCGCGGCCGGTTAAACAGGCGGTGACCAGGCCGCCCGTCCGCGCCGCGACGAGCGCCGCGCTTATGTTTGGCGAGTGGCCGGAGGTTGTGATGCCGATCAGCAGGTCCCCCGGCCGGCCCAGCGCCTCGACCTGTCGGGCGAAGACATGCGCGTAGCCGAGATCGTTGCTCGCCGCCGTCAGGGCCGACGTGTCGGTGGTCAAGGCGATCGCCGGCAGCCCGCGCCGCGTCGTCTCGAACCGCACCGTGAACTCGGTGGCGATGTGCTGGGCGTCGGCGGCGCTGCCGCCATTGCCGCAGAGGAGGAGCTTGCCCCCGGACCCGAGCACCGATATCACCGCCCCGGCGAGCGCTTCCGTGAGCGCGAGCAGCGGCCGCGTGGCCTCGAAAGCGGCACGGTGGTCGTCATAGAGGCGGTCGAAGAGGACTGCCATGGCCGTCGGGGTCGGGGGCAAAGCGGCTTTGTCTTTCACGGGAAGATTCAAGGAAAACAGTCCTTTGCGCCATGGATGCTAGCGTCATAGACCGCCTCGCTCAAGCAAGGGTCGTCGTCGTCGGCGATGTTCTGCTCGACCGCTTCGTCGAAGGCAAGGTCGGTCGCGTCTCGCCCGAAGCGCCGGTGGCGGTCCTCAACCCGCGGAGCGAGCGCGCGCTCCTCGGCGGCGCGGGCAATGTCGCGGCGAATCTCGTCGCCTATGGGGCGACTTCGATCCTGATCGGCGTCGCCGGCGCCGACGCCGCCGCGGATGCGCTCCGCACCCTTTGTGACGCGAGCCCCGGCCTCGACTGCCGGCTCGTCACCGACGCGTCGCGGCCGACCACGGTGAAGACCCGTTATCTCAGCGGCTGGCATCAGTTGCTACGCGTCGATGCGGAAGATCCCTCCCCGCTCGGCACCGCGGTTGCGCGCGACTTGCTCGCGCTTGCCGATGCGGCAATGGCCGAAGCCGGGTCCCTCGTCCTCTCCGACTACGCCAAGGGCGTCCTCGACGCGGGCACGATTCCCGCCCTGATCGAAGCCGCCCGCGCCCGCGGCATCCCGGTCATCGTCGATCCCAAGAAGGCCGACGCCGCGATCTTCGCCGGGGCGACTTTGTTGACCCCGAATGCCGACGAGATGGCGCGCTTCGCGGGGATGCCGATCCGGAGCGACGCCGACGCGGAGGAAGCCGGGGCCCGCGTCCTCGGCCGGGTCGCGGTCGACGCCATCCTGGTGACCCGTGGCGAGCGCGGCATGACGCTCTGCCGGCGCGGCGAGCCGCCGCTCCACGTTGCCGCCGAGACCCATCGCGTCTTCGACGTGACCGGCGCCGGCGACACGGTGGCGGCGACGCTGTCGGCAGGCCTTGCCGTGGGCCTCCCCCTCCCCGACGCCGTCCGCCTCGCCAATGCCGCCGCCGGCGTCGCGGTCACCAAGCCCGGCACCGCCACTGTCAGCCCGCCCGAACTGAAGCAGGCCCTCGGCGTCGCTTCCGCGGCCAACGTGATGACCGCGGCCGACGCGCGCGCGCAGGTCGCGGCCTGGCAGCGGCAGGGCCTCAAGGTCGGCTTCACCAACGGCTGCTTCGACCTCGTCCATCGCGGCCACCTCCATTCGCTGGATCAGGCGGCGCGGCGCGTCGACCGGCTGGTGGTCGGCATCAACACCGACGCCTCGACCGCGCGGCTCAAGGGCCCCGGTCGACCGGTACAGGACCTCGACACCCGCACTGCGGTTCTGGCGGCGCTCAAGTTCGTCGATCTCGTCGTCCCCTTCGACGAGGACACGCCCGGGTCCCTGATCGAGGCCGTCGTGCCCGACGTCCTCTTCAAGGGCGCCGATTACGCCGAGGCCGACGTCGTCGGCGGCGACTTCGTCAAGGCGAATGGCGGGAGGGTGGAACTTCTGCCCCTCCTCCCCGGCCACTCGACCACCGCTACGGTGAGCCGGATGCGCGGCGACGACGGCAAGCCGCGGGGCTGACCCGGGCCGGGCTTTCTGCCCAAGGCGACCATCATCGCCGACCGCGACCGGGGACGGCCCATCTCGGTTCCCGCGGGAGCCGGGACAAGCACATTCCCCACCCGGCCGCTTGCCGATCGATGGAGGCAGTCCTCACGGCGGAGGAGTTCTCCATCGCCTGGCCCCGAGACCAGGCGGACGGCGCGGACGCGTCGGCCAGTGCTCGCGCGCCAACATCCCGACTTCGTTCGCCCGGCTATTGGCCCCGTTCTAGCGTGCCGCAACTCGACACGATCGACTGGCTCGGACCAAGCCCGGAATGGGTGTAGCAGAGGTCGATCCTGTCGGGCCCGGCGATGCTCATGCTGAAGCTGCCGTCCGTGTCGGCGCCGACGATGGTCTTGCCGTCCGCCGTGATCGTGGCTGCGAACGGTTCCTTGCCGGCCGGATCAGACCATGAGTGGCCCCAGATCAGGTTTCCGTCCTGGCCCTCGAAATCGAGCGTGAAGGTGATCTCCCGCACGCGCGGCGTGGCCGTCACGGTCTCCGATCCGGGATGATGCGGGTTCTGGCCGAAAATCACGGTCCGGAACGGTCCGCTCCACATCCCCTTGAGGTCGGGGGCCGCATCCTGTGCGATGGCGGTGACGGGAAGTCCCATCGCCAGTGCGATTGCAAACACGAGCCGCATGGTCTGTCTCCTCCTTTTCGGCTGTCGTCCCAGGGTGGCAAAGCCCGCAGAGTCCGGTTTGTTCCCCGACCGGCTACTTCTCCCGCTCGTAAAATCCGCAGGCGGCGACGATTGCGCCCGAGTCCACGGTGGCCGGATGCGAGAAGCAGCGCTCGATCCGGTCAGGACCGACCAGCGTCATGATGTGGGTACCGTCGTCGCCCGCCCCGATGATCGTCTTTCCATCGGCGGCGAGCGCGAGCGCCAGGGTGTCGCGAACCGCAGTATCCTCGGTGAGCCATCCCTGGCCCCAGAATACGCGCCCGTCCTGGCCGGTGATCTCCATGGTCCAGCCGAGTTCACGGACTCGAGGGGTCGGTGCCATGGCTTCGTCGCCGGGGTGAAACCGGTTGGCGCCATACACCACCGACTTTGCCGACCCCACCCAGGTCCCGACCAGGTCGGGCACCGCATCCTGAGCGGCGGCAACCGTAGCCAGCGTACACGCCAGTGCGGCGATCACGATGCGCATTCCACCCTCCCGGTCTCTCTCTCGCCGAAGCCTAACCGAGCCGTGACGCGCCGTCGAATCCCTGCGCCCCGGCTCGCCGGGTCAGACCGGATCCTCACGTCGGCCGGTCGCGTAGACGACTTCGGTCGAGATATGTGCGAGCAACGCCTCGGTCGCGGCCCGCGCCCCTTCGAGATCGCGAGCGCGAATGGCGCGATAGACGTCGGCATGCCGATCGAGCGAGGTCTGAACCGCGGCGGCTATGCGGCCGGGCTCGACGAAGGCGGCCTCGACGCCGCGGAAGTGTGCCTCGAAGCTCGTCCGCATCAAGGGTCCCAGCACCGTGCCCAGCCTGTCGAACACCGCGTTGCCGCTCGCCAGGAGAATTGCATCGTGGAATGCCGCATCCGCGGCAAAGAACGCCGCCGAGGGCTTCTCGGACGCCAGCATCGTCTCGAGCGCCTCGCCGATCGCCGCGATCGCTGCGGCGTCGCCACGTCGGGCCGCATCGGCTGCGGCGGCCGGCTCGATCGCGAGGCGAACGGCGATAAGGTCTTCGAGAAACTCAGGCGGCACGCGATCCGCCGGGTGCCAGGCAATGACGTCGGGATCGAGGAGGTTCCAGTTCATCCGCGGCAGGACCGTGGTTCCGGTCCGGCGCCGGGACACCACGATGCCTTTCGCGGCAAGCACCTTGAGCGCCTCCCGCACGGCCTGGCGGCTGGCGCCGAAGCGCTGCGCCAGTTCCGCCTCGCGCGGCAGATTCGTCCCCTCGGCAATATCACCGGAAACGATCATGCGGCCGATCTCATGGGCGACCTGCCCATGGACGCCGGAAGAGGGATAGAGGCGCGCTCGACCCACGGCTGCTCGCTGCCCTTCACGATCTATGCGGGACTACCGGGACTTCTCAACTTTTAGGAAAAGTCGGCCGATGTCCAACAAGGCCTGATCGAACACTCGACAGGGCATCTGCGCGCTGACCCCGCGGTTCGCGACACCGAGTTGAGGTAATCGATTACACGCAACCTACCAGCGCCGTGCACCGTCGTCCAGTAGCGGTCTTCACGCGTCGGGCAGCGGCCCGGACGGATGCGGCGCCCCCTCGGCGGAGCCGAGCACCTGCTGATCGAAGTCGATATTGGCGCCCGTCATCAGCCCCGACTCGTCGCTCGCCAGATACGCCACGGCGCGCGCCACCTCCGCCGGCTTGATCAGCCGGCCGAACGGCTGCTGCGCCTCGGCCTTCCTGAGCCAGTCCTTGTCGTCGGTGTGGTAGCGCATCTGGATGTCGTGCTCGCCGGGCGTGTCCATCCAGCCGATATTGAGGCCGTTGACGCGGATGCGGTCGGGCATCAGCGAGAAGGCGGCGTTCTTGGTCAGGATCGCCAGCGCCGCCTTGGACATGCAATAGGCGGTGATGAAGGGCTGGCCGCCATGCGCCGACATCGACTGGATGTTGACGATGCTGCCCTCGATCTTCTCCCGCCGCATCACCTTCGCCGCTTCCTGGATGAGGAAGAACGGCGCGCGCGCGTTGACCGCGAACATGTCGTCGAAGAGTTCGGGGGCGGTGTCGAGAATGGTGCCGCGGTGGGTGTTGGCGGCGACATTGACCAGCACGTCGACGCGCTTGAAGGCCTTGTCGGTCTCGGCAATGACCTTGCGGCAGTCGTCGACCTTGCTGAGGTCGGCCTGCACGTACTTCACCTTGACGCCGTCCTTGCCGATATCGGCGGCCACGGCCTTGCCCTTCTTCGCGTTCCGCCCGACGATCACGATCCCGTCCGCGCCGCGCGCGGCGAACATCCGGGCGATCGCCTCGCCGAGGCCCTGGGTGCCGCCGGTGACGACGGCGACCTTGCCGGCGAACTGCTTCTTCAGGTTTGTGGTTGGCATGTTGCTTCTCCAGAGAACGAATAGAAAAACGATCGAAGAAGCGAGTAGCGAAATAGCGAGTAGCGAATAGAATCCAACTATTCGCTATTCGCTACTCCCTATCCGCTCTATCCCGTGATCTCATATCCCGCCGCCTCGAACGCCGAGGTCAGGTGGCGGCGGCCCATCAGCGCATATTCGTAGGCCGGAGCCTTCGCCGGATCCTGCTCGGCCTCGACCACCACCCAGCCCTCGTAGCCGATGTCGAACAGCGTGCGGGCGAAGGCGTGGAAATCGATGAAGCCGTCGCCGGGCACGGTGAACACGCCCTCGAGCACGCCCTTGAGGAAGCTCATGTCCTGCTGGCGGACCTGCCTGAGCAGGTCCCACCGGAGGTCCTTGCAGTGGACGTGGTTGATGCGGCGGCCGTGCTTCCGCGTCGTCTCGGCGACGTCGCCGCCGGCAAAGGTCAGGTGCCCCGTGTCGAGGAGGAGGCCGACCGCCTTGCCGGTATGGCGCATCAGGAGGTCGATCTCGCGCTGGGTCTCGACGATGGTTCCCATGTGGTGATGGTAGGTCATGGGCACGCCGTAGTCCGCCATCCACTCGGCGAGCTCGGTGAGCTTGCGGCCATAGGCGGGGAAGTCCGCCTCGGCGAGGCGCGGGCGCGAGGACAGCGGCGCGTCCATCCTGTTCTGCACGGTGCCGGTGGTCTCGGCATAGACATAGCAGGGTGCGCCGAGCGCCTTGTAGGTGTCGATCTGCGCCATCATGCGCTTCTGCTCGGCCTTGACGGTCGAGTTGAGGAGCTCGCCCGAGAACCAGCCCGAGATCAGCGCCAGCTTGTGCTTCTTCAGAATCGGGCCGAGGACCTTCGGGTCCATCGGGAACTTGACCCCGGTCTCGGTGCCGCTGAAGCCGGCCTTCCGCTCCTCCTTGAGGCACGTCTCGAGCGAGGTCTCGCCGCCGAGCTCCAGCATGTCGTTGTTCGACCAGGCGATCGGCGCGACGCCGAGGCGGATAGGTCCGGGCATGTGGGGTGGTTCCCTTGTTACTTGAAATGCGGGCAGTCGGCAGTGGGCAATCGGCAGTCGTATGCCACTTTGCCTGACTGCCTATTGCCGACTGCCTATTGCCTTAAACACCGATCCGTTGCTTGGCCTTGCCCTTCTCGAAATCGGCGCGGGCGGCGCGGACTTCCTTGCGGGTCGAGACCTCGGGCACGCCGACCTCCCACCACGAATCGCCGGGGGTCCACTGGTGCGACTGGACCTTGATGACAATGACAGCGGTGCGGTCGGCCTTCTTGGCGCGGGCGAAGGCCTGCTCCAGGTCGCCGATCGAGTGAACCGTTTCGGCATGCGCGCCCATCGAGGCGGCATGCTGCGCGAAGTCGACCTCGACGAGTTGCTCGATCTTGCTGTCGGCGATCAGGTTGTTGAAGGACTTCGACCCCTTGGCGTTCTGCAGCCGGTTGATGACGGCGAAGCCGCCATTGTCCATCACCACCACGATCAGCTTGTGGCCAGTCAGGACCGTCGAGTAGATGTCGGAGTTCATCATCAGGTACGAGCCGTCGCCGACCATGGCGATCACGTCGCGCTCGGGGTTGGCCATCTTCTGGCCCCAGGCGCCGGCGATCTCGTAGCCCATGCACGAATAGCCGAACTCGCAGTCGAAGGTGCCGACCGTCTTCGCCCGCCAGTTCTGGCAGAGCTCGCCCGGCAGGCCGCCGGCGGCGGTGAGCGCGAGATCGGTCGGGTCGCAGATGCGGTTGATCGCGCCGACCACCTGGGCGTAGCTCGGCACCTCGGCGTTGGTCGGGCCGGAGATTTTCGTGATGAGCGCGTTCCACGCGGCGTATTCCTTCACGCCACGCTTCGACCAGCTCTCCGGCGCCCGCCAGTCGGCAAGCGCATCGGACAGTTCCTCCACGCCGACGAGCGCGTCGCCCACCACCGCCAGCGAGCGGTGCTTGACCGCGTCGAAGCGCGCCGCGTTGAGGCCGATGATCCGCGTATCGTCGCCGAAGATCGTCCACGAGCCGGTGACGAAATCCTGGAGCCGGGTGCCGATCGCGATGATCACATCGGCGTCCTTGGCGAGCGCATTGGCCGAGGTCGAGCCGTTGATGCCGATCGGGCCGACGTTCATCGGATCGTCGTGGACCAGGGCCGTCCGGCCGTTGATCGTCTCGGCCACGGGCACGTTGTGCTTGGCGGCAAAGGCCGAGACCGCCTCGTTGGCGAGCGACCAGTGGACGCCGCCGCCGGCGATGATCAGCGGCTTCTTCGCCTTGCGAAGCGTCTTGACGGCCTCGCGGATCGAATCGGCGTCGGGCCGCGCGCGCGGGATGCGGTGCACGGTCTCCTCAAAGAAGGCGACCGGGTAATCGTGGGCTTCCGCCTGGGCGTCCTGGGCGAGGCCGATGAAGGCCGGACCGCAGGTCGCCGGGTCGAGCATGGTGGCGACCGCCTGCGGCAGCGACGAGATGATCTGTTCCGGCCGGGTGATGCGATCCCAGTAGCGGACCACCGGCTTGAAGCAGTCATTGACGGTGATGGTCGGATCGCCGAACTGCTCGATCTGCTGGAGCACCGGGTCGGGCGCCCGGCCGGCGAAGGTGTCGCCGCCGAGGAGGAGGAGCGGCAGGCGGTTGGCCATGGCGACCGCCGCCGCCGTCACCATGTTGGTCGAACCCGGGCCGATCGAGGCGAGCGCGATCATGATCTGCCGCCGCTTCATCGCCTTGTTGAAGCCGATCGCCGCCAGCGCCATCGACTGCTCGTTCTGGCCGCGCCAGGTCGGCATCACGTCCCTGACCGGCTCCAGCGCCTCGCCGAGACAGGTCACGTTGCCGTGGCCGAAGATCGCGAAGACGCCGGGGAAAAGCGGCACTTGCTTGCGGTCGACGATGGTCTTCTGGGCAGTCACGTAACGGACCAGGGCTTGCGCCATGGTCAGGCGGACGGTCTTCATCGGTAGCTCCTCCCTCGCGCCGCTGAGTGGCCGGTTCGACCCGGTCGATCTTACGGGCGCATTTTCCTGGCGATTATAATTCAACCGGTCCGGTGACGGAAACGGTAATCATATCAAACGTTCCATTTCTTGATTGCTTGTCATCAAACGTTCCCGACCCCTAGCATTTGTAACGGGGGCCATGCCGCGCGGGCGTGAGTGACCCTCTGACGCTGCAACAGAGGTCAACATCATGCTGAAATCAATCCTGACTTTCTTCGGAGTAAAGGGCGAACCCGTCGAGATCGGCGCGTCCCTGATCGGGGTCATCGCCGACGGCACCTTCACCAAGGCTTCGAAGCACAAGCTGGTGCTGGACGGGGGCGCCGACGGCAGATTCGTCTTCAAGGGCAAGTTCGACGTCGAAGCGGGCGAAGTCACCGGTGGCACCATCAAGGGCTATACGGCTTTCGCCAACGGCGAGAAGCTGATGAAGGCGTCGGACGTCAGGATGGACTTCACCGAACTCAAGGACGGCCTCGAAGATGGCGAGGCCGCCATTCGGCTTCTCCTCTCTGCCGACCGGGCTTTCGGATCCAGGGACGACGACGCCATTTTCGCCGTCGCCAAGCGGATCAAGGCCGGGGACGGCGACGACTTCATCGTCAGCGAGTTCATCAACAAGCGGATCTACGGCGAGGACGGCGACGATACCATCATTGGCGGCACCGGAAGCGATATCCTGTTCGGCGGCCAGGGTCGTGACCTCTTCGTCTTCCGGGGCGTTTCCGACGGCGTGGACAAGATCCGTGACTTCAAGGCGAGCCGGGACAAGATCGGGTTTGACGGCAGCGATTTCGACGCGCTCGGCGAGGCAGTGGATGCCGCCGAATTCGTCATCGGCGCCGAGGCGACGACCGCCGACCATCACATCATCTACGACGACACGACGGGCGCGGTCTACTGGGATGCCGACGGGCTCGGCGGCGACGGAAAGGTGCAGCTTGCAGTCCTCCATACCGGTCTCAAGCTCACGGCCGCGAACTTCA
This sequence comes from Bauldia sp., assembly GCA_022841545.1. Taxonomy (GTDB): domain Bacteria; phylum Pseudomonadota; class Alphaproteobacteria; order Rhizobiales; family Kaistiaceae; genus Bauldia. Next base: position 19,063 of record JALHRF010000069.1, read on the forward strand.
CGGTCGAGTCGTTCCTCTGATGGCAAGAACCAAAGAACGGCCCCCGTTTCCAGGAGGCCGTGTGAAAACGACTGGAGGCTCCGGTTTGACCGGGGCCTCTTTCCGTTTCAGGCGATAGCGGGGCCTGAGACTGATGGTACGCAGGATGTTGTAGGCAAGGACCGATAGGGCCATCTCGGTTCTTGTGCCCTTTAGGTTCCTGGTGAGGAAGTGTCCGCCGGCGGTCATCCTCTTGATGGTGCCGAAGGGGTGCTTTCGAGGACGGAGTCTTCCAGACGGCGACCGCCACCAAACTCGTCCTTCTTACGAGGGCCTCGACTCAGCGCCGAGCACTTCCATGGCGGATTGGACGGCGTGGCCTGACCCTCGGACCGCCGCCGGCGGAACTCTCACGCAGTTTTTTGGTAGAATTGTCGGAGGACACAATAATTCTTCCCGATGATCTTAACGTCTCGACAAGGGCCTTTGCCAACGATTTTTCGGCGGATAAAAGATTCATCGGTTCACTTATTTTTCCTCTATTATCGATTTGCGGCGGCTTAACGCTCCTCATCCGGCGAGCTTGGCTCGGACACCGGCTGAACAGGACGGAACAAAAGGGAAAAGCGCCATGGCATTGCCAGTAGTCGAGTATCTCTATGGCTCTCCTCTCATTTATCCGGAGGAGAGCTTCTTTGATGCGCTCAAGGACGGCGTCTTCCAGACAGCCACCTCCACCAAGCTCACGCTTCTGACCAGTTACGGCATGAAGATCGTCTTCAAAGGCGACTTCACGATCGACGGCATGGGCGTCGTCACCGGCGGAACGGTCGAGTCCTTCAATTCTTTCGTCGGCCCGACCAAGATGCTCAAGGGAAGCGGGTACCTGATCGAGGCCGTCGCCCTGATCGAGGCCGTCGAGCAGTGGCAACTGTTCAACGACGAGCCGCTCGCGGAGCTCTTCCTCGAGGTACCGACCAAGTACGTGGGCTCCGAGCAGGACGACCTCCTGGTCGCGGACGGCTTTGGCTCTGTGGTCAAAGGCATGGCCGGCAACGACGAGATCATCGGCGGCGACACCGGTCAGACGCTCAAGGGCGGCAAAGGTAACGACCTGATCTTCGCCGAAGAGGGCTTCTGCTTCATGTACGGCGGCAAGGGCGACGACGTCTTCGTCTTCGTCGACCCCACTTTGCCCAGCAAGATCAAGGACTTCAAACCGGACCACGACCTGATCGGTCTCGACGGCTGGGGCTTCGATGCGATCGGACCGGGCTTCCTTCAGGACTCCCAGTTCCGCATCGGCAAGCACGCCAAGACCGCGGAGCAGATCATCATCTACGACAAGAAGACCGGCAATCTCTACTACGACGGGGACGGCTCCGGGGACACGCTCGCCCAGATCAACTTCGCCAAGGTCGGCAAGGGCCTCGACATCGCCGCGGGCAATTTCTTCGGCGAGCTTTTCGGACAAGCCTAGACATCCATCGATCGCGGGTCCCGCCTCTCGGCGGGGCCCATTTCCTGCGGGCCGGCAGCGGACGGGGGGCGAGACCAACGGGCGCAAACGCGCTGCCCTGAATGCCGCCCGGCGGCCGGTGCGCCTCCCGGCCGCGAGCGATTACTGCACCGGTGACCTAGGTCACAGCGAACCTGCCCGATCGGTTTACGCTATCGTCGGTGGTTCCATGCGGCGGGGCCCGAGCAGGAGGGAAACGCCATGGCGATTCCGGTCATTCAGCATCTCGTGGGCGGGCAGAACGCCGCGCCGATCAGCGACCTTCAACGCGCCCTCGCCGGCACCGAGGGGACCGGCACCGACAGCACCTGGACGTTCTCGAATTCTGCCGGGCACAAGGTGGTGTTCAAGGGCACTTTCGCCGTCGACAACGGCGACGTCCAGGGTGGATTCGCCACCGGCTTCGATGTGTTCGACGGCGCGGTCAAGGTGATGACCGGATCCGGCTACGCGCTGTCCATCGCGGAGGTGCGCGATGCCCGCGATGGCGCGATCGACGACGACTACACTGTGTTCTACCCGACCTTCTTCAGCGAGGTCCGCGCCGTCGGCTCCGCCGACACCGACCGCATGTACGGCGCGACCGAGAAGGGCAAGTTCTTCGGCATGGCCGGCGACGATTTCCTCTATGGCGACGCCGGCAACGAGGTGATGAAGGGCGGCGCCGGCGACGACTGGATCGAGGGTCGGGGCGCCGCCGACAAGCTCTTCGGCAACGCCGGCGCGGACACCTTCGCCTTCACCTATGCCGACAAGGGCAACGACCCCACCGCCGAGTTTTCGGTGCATCGCATCAAGGACTTCGACCCGCGCGAGGACACCATCTTCCTCGACATCGGCCGCTTCACGGCGATCGATCCCGGCGCGCTCGACACGTCCGAGTTCGGCCTCGGTCGCAAGGCCAAGACGTCCGACATGCACGTCATCTTCCGGAAGAAGACCGGCGACCTCTTCTATGACGAGGACGGGACCGGCAAGATCAAGAAGGTGCAGATCGCCGAGCTTGAGCCGGGGCTCAAGCTCAAAGCCCACCATTTCGATGCCGACTTTGTGTCATAGGCAATCCAGGGCAGCGGCGGAGCCGGCTCGGCTCCCCGCCCGCAATCCACCCGTCAAAGGTCGAAGTCGCCCGCCTTCAGCTTGGTGACGTCGGCGACGACGATGACGAAATCGGCCTTGCCGTTGCCGTCCGTGTCGCCTTCGACCCAGGCGTCGCCGTTCTTCACCTTGTAGCGGAGCTCGCCCTTGTTATCGCCGAAGTCCTTCTTCCCGATCCACTTGAAGTCCTGGTTGCCCTTGCCCTTCTTCGCGTCGATCGCGGTGAGGTGGATCTCGTCGCCTTCGGCGCGGTCGAAGTCGAGGATCGAGTCGCGGCCGGACGCCTTCTTGGTCGACTCCAGGCGGCTGGAATAGAAGAAGGTGTCGGCGCCGTCGCCGCCCGTCTGGATGTCGGCGCCGAGGCCGCCGGTCAGGTCGTCATCACCGGTCCCGCCATTCATCTCGTCGTCGCCGGCGCCGCCGTTCAGCGTGTCGTCTTCCGACCCGCCGTCGATCAGGTCGTCGCCGCCGCCGCCCTCGACAACATCCGCACCCGCAAACGCGAACAGGATATCGTCGAACTCCGAGCCGTTCAGTTCGTCATTGCCCTTGAAGATTTCAGCCGGGACGGTGTCGAGCTTGCCATTGTTGCCGGCGTCGGCCCACAATTCTTCGATGTTCAGGTCGAACCCGGTGATGTCGTAGGCAGGGTTCCCGGACGTCTTGACGGTTATCGATTCGATCGGACCGCTGATCACCATCGCCGAAGCGAACACATATGTGCCCGGCAAGTCGATGTCGTCATCGCCAAAGCGGTACGTGATCCCGGTTGGTCCGTGGAGATAGGCTCCCTGCATCGTGCCGCCGTCATAGGTGTCACCGGTGATCGGCTCCAGTTCCGGCAGGTCGCGCGTGTTCACCGCCTGCTGTGCATTGAGAATGGCCATGGCCTCTACTCCGTTGATCGCCCGCCTGCGCCCGCATCAAAATCCGCCCGGCGTGGCCGGGGCATCGTCATCACAGCTCGAAGTCGCTGCCTGTGAGTTTCGTCACGCCGGCGACGAGCAGCGCGAAGTCCGCCCTGCCGTCGCCGTTGGTGTCGCCTTCCAGCACCGCATCGCCGTTCTTCACCTTGAAGCGGAGTTCGCCCTTGTCGCCGCTGAAGCCCTGCTTCTTGATGAAGGTGAAGTCCTGGTTGCCCTTGCCCTTCTTCGCATCGATCGCCGAGAGGTCGATGATGTCGCCCTCGTCGCCGTTGAAGTCGAGGATGGTGTCGCGTTTTGCGACCCCGGGCTTCGAGTCGCTGGTCTTCAGGAAGAAGAAGATATCGGCTCCCGCGCCGCCGGTCTGCTCGTCGGCGCCCTTGCCGCCGGTGAGGGCGTCGTCGCCCTCCCCGCCGTTCAGCTCGTCGTTGCCCTTGTTGCCGAAGATCGTGTCGTTGCCCGCCCACGCGAACAGCACGTCGTCCTCGTCGGAGCCGTTGAGGATGTCGTCCTCGTCGAAGATCGCGGGCGGAGCCTGGTCGAGCACGCCGTCCTGGGCGTCCTCCCAGAGATCCTCGATGTTGTACTCGACGTCGATGATCTGGAAGGACGGATCCAGCTTGCTGACCTCGATCGCCTTGATCTGCCCGCCGGTCACGCCCCCGGCGCCGGTCTGGAAGTCTCCGGTCAGGCCGACCTTGGTGTCCCCGAAGGCGTAATCGATGCTGGCCGGGGTTTCGTTCGACGCGCCGCCGGTCCCGTCCTTGATGAACTCGAGTCCCTTGAGCTGCTGGGTGTCCACGCTTGACTGGGCATTGACGGTCGCCATGGGAACTCCTTCGCCGGGTGAGATCAAAGCACCGTGCAGCATGCGCAATCGTAGTCGCAGCGTATGTGACCTCGGTCACACGCCGGTCGCCACGGTACGAGGACCGCCTACATCCCCAGCCGGCAGTCGACCCAGCGCCCCGTTTCGGCGGATTCGACTGCCGAGGCGATGAACTTCAGCGTGTGGGCGCCGTCGACGACGCCGGGGAAATCCAGCGCCAGCCGGTTGGGCGCCTTGCCCAGCTTGCGGGCGACGATCGCCTCCGCCGCGTCGGCATAGAGCACGGCGAAGGCCTCCTGGTAGCCTTCCGGATGGCCGATCGCGATCCGCTCGGCGCGCCGCGCCTCGGGCTTGAGGCCGGGGCCGCCGCGCTCGTAAGTGAGCGCCGGGGATTCTGGCCGCGAGTGGAAGAGCTGGTTGGGCGTCTCCTGCACCCATTCGAGCCCGCCCTTCTCGCCGAAGACGCGGATATAGAGGCCGTGCACGGCGCCGGCGCCGGCCTGCGTCACCCACATCACGCCGGGCGCGTCGTTATCGAGGCGGAAGAGCATGCCGGCATGGTCGTGCGACGGCGAAACGCGGCCGGGCACGGTCGTGGTCACGTCGGCGACGAGCCGCGCGAGGTTCATGCCGGTCACGTAGCGGACGAGATGGTGGGCGTGGCTGCCGATGTCGCCGAGCACCAGCGACTGGCCCGTCTTCTCCGGCACGAAGTGCCAGTTCTTGCCGGCGCCGTCCTTCTCGTCGGGGCGGAGCGCGTAGTTGTAGCCCTGGACATACTCCGCCTCGACCATCCGCACCGCGCCGATGTCGCCGTCGCGGACCATGGCCATCGCCTGGCGGACCAGCGGGTAGCCGGTGTAGTTGAAGGTCTGGCAGAAGACGATGCCGGCGGCCTTCACCCGCTTCACCAGGTCGAGCCCGTCATCGAGGCTGGTGGCGAGCGGCTTGTCGCAGATCACGTCGTAGCCGGCCTCGATCGCGCCCACGGAATAGCGGTAATGGCTGTCGTTGGGCGACATGATCGCCACCACGTCCATGCCGTCCTCGCGCGCCTTTTCCGTCGCGAACATCTCCTCCGCCGAGCCGTAGGCGCGATCCGGCGCGATGCCGATGGCGACGCCTTCCGTCTTCGCCCGCTCGGGGTCCGAGGAGAGCACCGAGGCGACGACCTCGTAATTGTCGTCCATCCGCGCGGCGGCCCGATGCACCGGCCCGATGAACGACTTCGCGCCGCCGCCGATGACCCCAAGCCGGAGTCGCCGCCCGAGCGCGCCTATGGTGCTGTACATCAATCCCCTCCCCTTCTTCCCTCACCCATACCCCGGCGGGCGGACGAATCCGTCCGTCCGTGCCGCGAGCAGCTTCATGATCGCAAGGACGCGAAGGTCCTGCCAGCGCCGTCCGACCACCTGCATCCCGATCGGCAGCCCCTCGCTGTCGAAGCCGAGCGGCATGACCCCGGCCGGGTGGCCGGTCAGGTTGAACGGGCAGGTGTAGTCGAGAAGGCTCCAATAGGGCCGCTCGACGCCGTCGACCATCACCGGCTCTCCCATCCGGCGATGGGTGAAGGCGGTCGTCATCGCGGGCGGGCAGAGCAGCACGTCCCAGTCGCCGAAGAAGCGTTCCCATGCCGTGATCGCCGCATCGCGACGGTCGAGCAGCACGAGGTATTCGCGGAGCGTCAGCGGCGCCCGGCCGGCCTTGGGCGGGTAGATCGCGAAGGAGAGGCCGTCGGCAATATCCGAAAAGAGCTGCCGCGCTTCCGGGAAGTCGATGCCTGGCAGCGCCGGCTCGACCCGTGCCACCGCCCCCGCCAACGACGCGGCGAAGTCCTCCAACGCCGCGGAAATCTTGGCCGCGACCGGCGACCCGGGGAAGGATGGCGCGAAGGCGACTCGGAGGGAGTCGAGCCGAACCTCCCCCGCCTCGGGCAGCGGCAGCGGCGGCACCTCGGGGTCGCGCCCGTCCGGTCCGGCGATGACGCGGAGCGCCAGTTCGAGGTCCTCGACGTCGCGGGCGATCGGTCCGTGGCTGAACATGATGCGGAAGTTGCGGGTCATGCCCGGCGGGTCGGCGAGGTGGCCGGCGAGCGAGACCGTGCGCTCGGTCGGCTTGAAGCCGTAGACGCCGCAGAGATGCGCGGGAAAGCGGATCGAGCCGCCGAGGTCGCTGCCGATATCGAACGGCGCCAGCCCCGCGGC
>JALHRF010000070.1 GCA_022841545.1 Bauldia sp.
GTTCGGCCCGGGGTGCGCCGGCTTCGTGGCGCGGTCCCTCGCCGCGCCCACGGCCGCGACGCGACCTTCGGCCCCGCCGCTCACCGCCATCGTCCTCGCGGACTTCGTTGCGCTGGGGGGCGGCAGCAACGGCGGCTGCGGGTTCGGTTGGCTCGGCTCCGGCCTCGGCCGGCGCATTGCTGCGCTTGCCGTAACGGGAGACGGCGCGCTCGTCGTCGGCCTTGACTTCGAGGATGCCGATGGGCTGCCCGATGAGTTTCTCGATTGCCGCCAGGTATTTGCGATCGATCGGCGTGGCGATGGTGATCGCCGTGCCGGTCAGTCCGGCTCGTCCTGTCCGGCCGATGCGGTGGACATAGTCCTCGGCGTGAGTGGGGACGTCGAAGTTGAAGATGTGGCTGACCGCCGGGATGTCGAGGCCGCGCGCGGCCACGTCGCTGGCGACGAGAAGCGTCAGGCGATCCTTGCGGAAATCGTCGAGCGTCGAGGTCCGCGAGCGCTGGTCCATGTCGCCATGCAGGGCGCCCGCATTGAAGCCGTGCCGCTCCAGCGAGCGATGGAGGATGGCAACGTCGCGCTTCCGGTTACAGAAGATGATCGCGTTCTTGAAGTCCGACGCCTCGCGGATGAGCTTGCGGAGGACGGCGCGCTTGTCGGCCGGCTCGCGTCCGGCGGGCACGAGGATCTGGGTGACGGTGGCGGCGGCCGTCGCCGGACGCGACGCCTCGACCTTGACCGGGTTGGACAGGAACTGGTCGGCGAGGCGCTGGATCTCCGGCGGCATGGTGGCCGAGAAGAACAGCGTCTGGCGGGTGAAGGGGAGGATCTTGCAGATCCGCTCGATGTCCGGGATGAAGCCCATGTCGAGCATGCGGTCGGCCTCGTCGATGACGAGGATCTCGACGCCGCTGAGCAGGATCTTGCCGCGGCCGATATGATCGAGCAGGCGCCCCGGTGTGGCGATCAGTACGTCGGCGCCGCGATCCAGAATCTTCGCCTGGTCGTCATAGGAAACGCCGCCAATGAGCAGGGCGACGTTGAGCTTGTGGTTGCGGCCGTACTTGTTGAACTGCTCCTCGACCTGCGCCGCGAGTTCGCGCGTCGGTTCGAGGATCAGGGTACGCGGCATGCGCGCACGGGCCCGACCCTTTTCGAGGAGCGTGAGCATCGGCAACACGAAGCCGGCGGTTTTGCCGGTCCCCGTCTGCGCAATGCCCAGCACATCCCGGCGCGCGAGCGCGTGCGGGATGGCCTGCTCCTGGATAGGAGTAGGGGCGGTGTAGCCCGCCGCCTCAACCGAGGCGAGGACCTTCGGACTTAATCCAAGTTCTGAGAACAGCATCTTCTTAGAGCAAACCCGACCTTCGGCCGGGACCAACAGAACGATCTTGGTTGACAGACCGCCGCATGATTCAGACTGACCGCAACATAGGGATTGGCCCGGCCGAGTCAACGATTACCGGAAATTAATGTCTCGCTGGGTTAAGCCGACAGATCAATTCGGCAGAATTGTCTATCGCAACACTTAGACGGCGTGTGGCCGGCGGTGTTCTGCGCCGGCTAGTTGCTGGCCGGGCCGAACATGTAGTCGGAGGGCGAGAAGACGTGGATCTCGTACGTCTCGCCCAGGTCGCCTCCGTCGCTCATCGTGTCAACGAAGACCGAGAGCCCCTGATCGTCCGCCTCGGTGTGGAGGTTGACGATGTCGACGCCGAGTTCGGCGAGTTCCGCGATCTCGATCGAGTCGGCCACCGTCGCCTGTCCGGCATCGCCATAGGCGAGCCACTGGATGAAGAGCCGCGCCGTGATCTTCTCGCCGCCGGACCGGGTTACGACCAGGCGATAGGCTCCGCTCCGGTCGCCATCCTGCCAGCTCCCGCCGATGCCCACATCCTCGACGCCGCCGGGAATGGCCTTGACCTGGTCGGCCATCTCGTCGGCCACCGCCGATCCCGCCAGCCCGAGGCCGACGCTGAACCCGGTGATGAGGGCGAATTTCCGGTACATCTGCCACCTCTCCGCTGTGGGCGGCAGGGAAAATAGCGGAAGACGCGCCGCGGTCTACCCTTCCGGAGCCGGAATCGGGTGAAGCCCGGGTGCCGCAGCCCGGGCGCTACAGCAGGAAGTCGCCGGCACCAAGCTTCTTTACCTTCAAAAGGAGGATCTGGAAGTCGGCCTCACCGTCTCCGTCTATGTCGCCCGACACGACGACGTTCTTCTTGGACTTGGTGTAGCCGATCTGGCCGGCCTTCTCGGCAAACTGCTTGCGTCCAATCCATTGGAAGGCATTGTCCTCGCCGCCGGCCTGGGCATCAATCGCGCTTACGTCGATGATGTCGCCTTTGCGGAAGTCAAGGATGCGGTCTCGGGTGCCCGGTGTTACGCCGGTTTCGGTTTCGGCATTGAAGACGAACTGGTCGAACCCGTCGCCGCCCTTGAGCTTGTCCACACCGCCGCCGCCGATCAGGAGGTCGTCGTCGTCTCCGCCGGACAGCGAGTCATTGAACCGTCCGCCGCGAAGCACGTCGGTGCCGCCCAGCCCGCTGAGGAAGGACGCGGATTCGCCGGCGACGAGATAATCGCTGGCACTGCGGCCCACCAACCGCAGGAGAGCGGCGGGCTGGGCGGCAGGCTCGGCGTCGAAGCGGAGGTCTCCATCGATCAGAACAACCCAGACCCCGCCATACTCCGCGACCCCGATCGCCTCGGAATCGAGGCCCACCAGAGCCGACAAGTTGGGGAGGGTCTTCCGAAAATAGGCCAGCGCCTCGCTAGCGGTTGCGCCTTCGGAGACATAGACCATGGCGGTAACCCCCGCGAGATCGATGCCGAGGCCGGACGCGAACGCCTCCCCGTTGCTCCATTTCGTAAGGTCGATCCCGCCCTTTGCCAGGGCCTTGAACGGCGTATCCTCGCGATTGTGGACGAGATCGATGGCGAGCCGGTTGGCGGCAGCGAACAGCTCCTTGCTTGCCGTGAGCTCGGTCCCGTCGGTTCGCTCGTCATTGATGGCGTTGAGGAGGGCGAGCTCGGCGCTCGACTGCCCGTCGCCGCGGTAGTCGCCCGGGTCGGCGGTAAAGATTCCGGTCCGCATCCCGTCCGCGGGATTCTTGCTCGCGGGACCGAGCGCGATGTCCTTCTTCGACAAGACGATGCCGGTGTCGTTGGGGCTGTAGCCCTTGCGGATGCCGACCGTCAGATAGTGGAGATAGGCGTTGGCGGCAGCGCCGGATTCGACCGCTTCGGCGGCGTCGGCGTAGGTCGCCAGATAGTGGTCCTCGTCAAAGACGACGAGGGCCTTCTTGGATTTTTCCGTGGCGGCCGTAAGCTCGCGCAACTCCAGCGCCGCGAGCATCATCTCCTTGTCGGTGGCGTTCTCGTACAGATCGCCGACCGTCTTCTGGACCTTCTTGCTGAGGAATTCGTCGTAGACAATGCCGGTGACGAAGCCTGCGCCGAGGCCGGCAATTCCGCCCACGAGCGGCGTCCCCACGAAGCTCACACCGGTCGTGACGCCGAGCGTCACCCCTGCCGACATACCAAAACCCACGACGAAGTCGGCGATCTCAACCGTCGCTTGCTGCTTCCAATCGCCCTTCTCCCTGGCGACGGCCACGATGTTGTCGAGCCGGTCGGTTGCGTCAAAGGCATAGCCGAACCAGCCGAGCTTCTTGTCGAGGCCATCCAGTATCTTCTTCACGTCATAGACCGATTTCACCGAACCCTTGAGCAGGGCTCTGACGCCCCTGACGAGTTCGGTCAGATCAATCCCCCCGGAGATGAGCTTTGCCCAGAGCTCGTCGATGAACTCCTGGATTTCCTTGTCGTTGTCCTTCAGCGGGGTCGCCACATAGCTGACCCGATAGTCGACGGCCTCGTCATAGGCGCCGTCCGGCGCGGAGACGCGGAAATAGTGGTCCCCCGGCCCGAGCTCGGCCGTCACGACGTCCTCTGCGCCGCTGCCATCGAGGGCGACGACCTTGAGGGTCACGATGGACTTGACTTCAACGGAGATGCGGAAGTCGTCATAGCGGTCGCCGCCGCCGAGGCTCTGCGGAAAGAAGATGCCGAACCCGTCGTCGACCGAACCGGCGAAGCCTTCGACAAAGGCGTTGCCCTTCGGGATGAACTTGATGTCGAGCGGCGGTGCGTCGGCGATGGCATCACCGAAGCTGACGCTGTCGACGGAGAAGCCTGCCGCGTCGAATGCCTCATCGATGGCGGCGACGGACACGATGCCATAGGGGCTCTCGGCACTGAATCCGAGGACGCCGAAGCCCGAATTGAACTTGGCGGCGACGATGTTTCCGGCTTCGTCGAAGAAGACGACACGCGTTGAGTTCAGGTTATCGAAGTAGCCGACGTCCAGGCTTACGGACTCGACCGGCCTCTCGAATTTGAAGAGAACCGGACCGGTGTAGCTGAAATTCGCTGCAATGACGGGACTGTTGGGCTGAGCACCGTCGGTCGTGATGACACCGGTGAACGACACGGTGTTGTCGTCAAAGGTGTAGACCGGATTGCTGGTGCCCTTGCCGAACTCGGAAAAGCTGATGAAACCGGCCATGCCCCACCCCCTGTGTTGGACGGCCCGCGCTTCGGCAGCGGGCAGTACAGCCCCGGGAACAGGTTATACACTCATTAATAGAATTTCAACAAGTACTAAATCCTAAGGTTGCGGTATCAGATATCGAGATCGACCGCGGCGAACTCGGCGTTCTCCTGGATGAAGCGGAAGCGTTCCTCCGGCTTGTTGCCCATCAGGCTTTCGACCCGTTCGCCGGTCGTCTTCTCCTCGACGATTTCCACCTTGAGCAGGATACGCTTGGTCGGATCCATTGTCGTTTCTTTAAGCTGCGCGGGAAGCATTTCCCCCAAGCCCTTGAAACGACTCACCTCGACCTTGCCATTGCCCTTGAACTCGCGCTGGAGCAGTTCTTCGCGATGCCTGTCGTCGCGGGCGTAGATGGTCTTGCTGCCTTGGGTGATGCGGAAGAGGGGCGGCGCGGCGAGAAAAAGGTGGCCGTTCCGGACGAGGTCCGGCGTCTCCCGATAGAAGAAGGTGATGAGGAGCGAGGCAATGTGCGCGCCGTCGACGTCGGCGTCGGTCATGATGATCACCCGCTCGTAGCGGAGGTCCTCGTCCCGGTAGCGCGTGCCGGTGCCGACTCCGAGCGCCTGCACGAGGTCGGAGAGCTGGGCGTTCTGGGAAAGCTTTTCCTTGCCGGCGCTGGCGACGTTGAGGATTTTTCCCCGGAGCGGCAGCACGGCCTGGGTGGCCCGGTTCCGAGCCTGCTTGGCGGAGCCGCCGGCCGAATCGCCCTCGACGATGAAGATCTCGGTGCCCCGCTTGTCGCGGTTCGAGCAGTCGGCGAGCTTGCCGGGCAGGCGGAGCTTCCGCGCCGCGTTCTGCCGGCCGATCTCCTTTTCCTGCCGGCGGCGGAGCCGCTCCTCGGCGCGCTCGACCACCCAGTCGAGGAGCTTGGTCGCCTCGTTCGGGGATGCCGCGAGCCAGTGGTCGAAGGGATCGCGGATCGCATTCTCGACGATGCGGGTGGCGGCGGCGGTGGCGAGCCGGTCCTTGGTCTGGCCGACGAATTCCGGCTCGCGGATGAAGACGGACAGGAGGCCGGCGGCCGACACCATCACGTCGTCGGCGGTGATCACCGCGGCGCGCTTGTTGCCGGTGCGCTCGGCGTGGTCTTTGAGCCCGCGGATCAGCGCGGCGCGGAGCCCCGCTTCGTGGGTGCCGCCCTCGCCGGTGGGGATGGTGTTGCAGTAGGAGCGGACGAAACCGTCGCCGGGGAACCAGGCGACCGCCCATTCGACCGCGCCGTGGCCGCTCGCCTTCTCGGTCTTGCCGGCAAAGATCGGGACCACGGTCCGCTCCTCGCCGAGTTCGGCGGCGAGGTACTCCTTGAGCCCGCCGGGGAAGTGGAAGACCGCCTTCTCCGGGATGTCCTTGCCTTCGATCAGCGAAGCGTCGCAGCGCCAGCGAATCTCGACGCCGCCGAAGAGATAGGCCTTGGACCGGGTCATGGCGAAGAGCCGCGCCGGCTGCATCGCCACGCCCTTGCCGAAAATCTCCGGGTCGGGATGGAAGCGCACGCGGGTGCCGCGGCGGTTGTGGACCTCGCCGAGGTCCTGGAGCTTCTCGATGGGCGCGCCGCGGACGAAGCGCTGGCGGTAGAGGCGGCGGCCGCGAGCGACCTCGACCTCGAGCGAATCCGACAGGGCGTTCACGACTGATACGCCGACGCCGTGCAGGCCGCCGGAGGTGTCGTAGACCTTGGAGTTGAACTTGCCGCCGGCATGGAGGGTGGTCATGATCACCTCCAGTGCCGACTTGGCCTTGAACTTCGGGTGGGGGTCGACCGGCATGCCGCGGCCGTTGTCGGTGACGGCGACGAAACCGTCCTTCTCGACCTCGACCTCGATCCAGCTCGCGTGGCCGGCGACCGCCTCGTCCATGCAGTTGTCGATGACTTCGGCGAAGAGGTGGTGGAGGCCCTTCTCGTCGGTGCCGCCGATATACATGCCCGGCCGTCGCCGCACCGGCTCCAGCCCCTCCAGAACCTCGATGTCGGCGGCGGAATAATCGGAGTCGGCGAGGGGGAGGGCGCCCGCGGCCTTCCGCACAGGGACGGGCTTTTCCGTGCGTGAAGCGCCGGCGACGGCCTTCGCCGCGCCGGGGGTCGCATCGACGGAACCGAACAGGTCATCGGTGGGCTTCAGTTTGGCGGCTTTCATGGGGGGCATGGGGCTGGTGCGGGTCCGGGGCAACGAATCAGCGCGAGTTTGCCACTTTTCGCGGGCGGGCGGGGAGGGTGATGGAGGGCGCCGATAGATGGGGATCCGGGGCCAACGAGCCAACCCCGCAGCTGCTTGTCCCAGCGAAGAATGACACGAATGCCCCAAGCCTCACTTCGTACAGGCGATCTCGGCGAAGCCGTCGCACCCGTCGTGGTCGCAGACGAGGCCCGAGGCGATCTGGCGTGTCGGTTCGGCCGCCCCGATCTTCGTGTCGGGCGCAAAGGACAGGGCTTCGACGAAACCGTTGAGCCGGCAGAATTCGTCCGCCGTTGCCTTGCCGCAGAGATCCTTCCAGCCGCGGCACCAGTCGAGCCGCCGCCCGTTGAAGGTGGGCTCGGCGAAGACTTCGAGCACCGGACGGAGCGGCGGCGCGCCGGCGGCTGCGAGCGTGATCGTGTCGGGTGGCGGCGGGCCGGGATCGTCTTCCGTTGCCTCGTCCGGCACGGGCTCCGGCTGAACGGGTGTGGCGCCGGTGGCGGCGGGGTCGGCCGTGGCGCTTTGCGGGCTGACCGCGTTCGCGTCCGCGTCCGCTTCGACGACGACTTCCGGAGCGGGTGGGGGCTCCGGAACTGTCGAGGCCGCAGGGGTCGCTGTCGGTTCAGGCGCGGTGACGGGCGTCGGCACCGTCTCCGGGGAAGGGGGCAGTTCCGCGGTTGGGGCGACCGGGTCCGGAACCGCAGCCTCCGCCTTCACCTCGATCGGCGGATCGTCGCCGCGTGGCGGAGGCAGTGGCGGGTTCGCGGTCGTTTCGCCGCCACGGGGTTCGACCGGGTCGAGCAGCGTGCACGTGATCTCCTTGAAGCCGTCGCATTCGGCGGAGTCGCAGATCGCGCCGGTGGCGATCAGCCGGGTCGGGGACTTCTCGCCGACCCCGGGCGCCCTGACGAAGGCCTCGGCGCCGGCAAAACCCTGCGCGACGCACCAGGCTTGCGCGGCCGGCTCACCGCAATCCGCGTTCCAATTGGCGCACCAGCCAAGCCGGTTGCCATTGAACATGGGCCTCTCGACGGTCCTGGTGTCCGCCGCGAGATAGGCCGTGAGAACAAGAACAAGAGCCCCGCCCACTATGGCCGTCGGTGCCACCCTCCGCAGCATGTCTTCCTCGTTTCGGGTCGTTCGAGCGCCACCCAGCCGACCAAGGAACGATGGAATTTCACGACGGGCCGCAACACCCCAAGGCCGCCCCGTATTCCCGGCAAGTGAGAGGCCGAAACGTGTCGGGAAGATGGCGCGGCGTTTCAGTCGCCGGACATGCCGATCAGCGTCTCGACCAGGGGCAGCATCCGGCCGACCACGACGGCATAACCGTCGGTATTGAGGTGCCGGCCGAGGTCGCCGTCGATGACGTACCGGCCGCGCTTGCGCCCAAGGGTGGTCGTTCCCGCGAAGAAGTCGGGATAATAAAGGGCACCGTTCCTTTCGGCGACCTCGGAGAAGTCGTTCGGGTCGAAGCCGACGAGCAGCACTTCGAGGCCGCGCTCCCGCAGGTGCGCGACTATGACGTCGAGGTTCCGCGCGATGGTGACCGCCGGTACGCCCTTCCGCCAGTCGTTGCGACCGAGGAAGACGATCGCCGCATCGGTTCCCTCGGGGATCGCGTCGTTGAGCCGCGCCATTGTTTCCGCGGTCATATCGCCGTTCTGCCCGGCATTGACGATGGACACGTCGTGGCCCCTGGCGCGGAGTGCCGCTTCGAGCTGGGCGGGATAGGTGCGGTCGCGCGGCAGTTCGTAGCCGTAGGTGTTGCTGTCTCCGATCGCGACGATCTGCACGCTTTCGGCAACGGCCGAGCCGGTCGGGAGCAGCATCGTGAGGGCGAACGCCGCCGGGATCCAGCGCGGGGGGAGGCCTCTGGTGTTCACGGCCATGAAGTGCACGCTCCTCGATCGCCGCCCCCGGTCCGACGATTCCAGAGGCAGCCTTCCCGTATCGGACAGCGCTCGGCAAGCGCATCGACGCAAGAATGACGGTAATGTGAATCGTGCAATCGCGCAGAGGCTTCGCGGCTGCCCTTAGCGCGCATGCACCGACAATCACAGGAGACCGACATGGCAGCGGTGACAATCTACGGCATCAAGAACTGCGACACGATGAAGAAGGCCCGCGCCTGGCTCGAAGCGCATGGCGTCGCCTACGGCTTCCACGACTACAAGACCGCGGGGGTCGAACCCCGGCGGGTGGAGGGCTGGGCGAAGGAGGCGGGCTGGGAGACGCTGCTCAACCGGTCGGGAACGACGTTCCGCAAGCTCGCCGAATCCGAGAAGACCGCGCTCGACGAGAAGAAGGCGGTGGCGCTGATGGCGGCGTTGCCGACCCTGATCAAGCGCCCGGTGCTGGATGTCGGCGACAGGATCATCGTCGGCTTCAAGCCCGAGGCTTATGCGAAGGCGTTTCCGGGATAGCGTCGGGGCGCTTGCGCGGCGGGCGGCGCTTCGCCAAGGTGCGCGGTTCAAAACCAGGGAGGAACGGGCGTGGCGACGACGAGTTTGGAGAAGGCGGCACTTGGCCGGAGCGGCCTCATGGTGTCCCGGGTCTGCTGCGGGACGGGGCCGATCGGCCACATGCCTGAGGTCTATGGCCACGGTTCCACGGAGGAACTCGCCTACGCCACGGTCCGCGCCATCTTCGATGGGCCGTCGAACTTCATGGACACGTCGCGGAATTACGGCGCGGGTCGGAGCGAGGAGCGGATCGGCCACGTGATCCGCGAGCGGGGCGGCGTTCCGGACGGGTTCGTGCTCGCCACCAAGCTTGACCGCGATCCCGCAACCAACCGTTTCGATGCGGCTGCGATGCGCCGCTCGCTGGAGACGAGCTTCGCCGCCCTTGGGGTCGACAAAGTGAGCCTCCTCCACCTCCATGACCCCGAATATGCGGCCGACCTCGACGAGGTCACGAAGCCGGGGGGCGGCCTTTCGGAACTCTACCGGATCAAGGCGGAGGGGCTCTGCGACGCGGTAGGTCTCGCCGCCGGGCGGGTCGACGTCATGATGCCGATCCTCGAGCGCTTCGAATTCGACGCCATGATCACCCACAACCGGTTCACCCTCGTCAACCGCAATGCCGATGCGATGATCGACTACGCGGCGGGCAAGGGCATCGCCGTGATCAACGCGGCGCCCTTCGCCGGCGGTGTCTTCGCCAAGGGCAGTGCGGCGAGCCCGCGCTACGTCTATCAGGAAGCGAGCGAGGCGATGCTCCAGCCGGTCCGCGCCGTCGAGTCGATCTGCGCGCGGTACGGCGTACCGCCCGGCGCGGTGGCGCTCCAGTTCTCGACGCGCGATCCGCGGATCACGTCGACGATCTGTGGCGTCGGGCGTCCGGAGGAAGTGACCGGCGTCGCAGAATGGGCCAACTGGCCTATCCCGGCGGCGCTGTGGGACGAGATCGCAGCGCTTCCGGCAAGCAGTGACGATCCCGAGGCGACGCGGAACTACGTCGCGCCAAGCTAGACGCGGGACGTCAGCGGCCGGAACGCACGATCCGGTCGATCACCCGCGGCGGCTTGCCGGAGAGGGCGGCGATCTTCTGTTCCTGCTCCTCGATGAAGGTGCGGGCCGGCTCGTCGCCGTCGAGGCCGTCAAGGTCGGCGCTCGGCACCTTGCGGTTCGAGGCGCGGCTGCCGTCATCATAGAAGACGTCGAAGAGCGTGACGCCCGTGTCGATACGCGGTTTCTTCTTGGCCATGGGGCTTATTCCGGTCGGGTTTCGGAAGCATCAAGCGGGCTGTCTTCGGTCGGGGGATCGCCCTCGCCGCGTTCTGCCCTGCGCTTGGCGGCGTCTTCCTCACGCTTGCGAAGCTTTTCCTGCTTCTTCTGTTCCTTGGCGCGACTGCGGTCGCCGCGCTGCTGCTGGTAGTTGGGCCTGAAGGCCATGGGCTTCTCCTTGGAGCAATGAAGGCCCGTTGCCGGCAGGCTTCGTCAAAGGGACGAGCCCGGCGCTTTGGGCGCCGGGCTCGCTGATCGCGGGATTTCCCGGCGATTTAGGCGTTCTGGAGATTCGCCGCGGCGTTCTTGCCGCGCTCGTTCACCACTTCGTAGCTGATCTTCTGACCCTCGTTCAGCGTGCTCATTCCGGCGCGCTCGACCGCAGAGATATGGACGAAGACGTCCTTGCTGCCGTCGCTCGGGGTGATGAAGCCGAAGCCTTTCTGGGTATTGAAGAACTTCACGGTACCTGTAGCCATTTCCTGGACTTTCCTGTTGAGAACGCGAATGCGTCCATCGGAGCCCGTCGATGATCGACGGGTCCTGGTATCCAACTTCGCGTTGTCTTGAGAAGCCCCGGCGTGGGAGCAGCAGCAAGCCAGAGCAAAAACTGGAGCACCCGCAATATAGGAGGATGGCAGCCAAACGACAATGGCGACTTTGCCGAGCCTCAGCGCGGGCCGGCGTCGCCATCCACCTTTGCGCACCATACCGGCGTCGTCCTGGCACGCGCGACGCCTCGTCACGCGGGCGAGGTCGCGACACTCCGATCCGGTCATGTCCACGACCAATCGGCCGGAGGCTGGGAAGTGCCCGGCGGCCGGCTTATGCTTGCGTCCATTATTCTGGGGAGGGCTCCACCGTGGCACTGTCGGTTATCGGCGCGGGATTCGGGCGGACGGGGACGATGTCTCTCAAGCTCGCATTGGAGCAGTTGGGCTTCGGGCCTTGCTTCCACATGATGGAGTTCTTCTCCGCGGCCAATGGCGAGGCACTGAAGGCGCGCTGGGAGGAGGTGGCCTTTGCGGCCAACCCGGTGGACTGGGACGGGGTTTTTGCCGGTTATCGCTCGACGGTCGACTGGCCCTCGGCGGCGTATTGGCGTCAACTCGCTGACCGCTATCCTGCGGCGAAAGTCATCCTCACCGTGCGCGACGCGGATCGCTGGTTCGATTCCGCTTCGGCGACGATCTTCAGCGGCCGTTCCTCGGACGAGGAACTGGCGAAGCGGACCGACACCTGGGCGCGCATGGTCCGGCGGATCATCGCGGAGGGGACGTTTGACCGCCGAAGCAGCGACCGCGAGCACGCCATCGCCGTGTTCCGGCGCCACAATGAAGAGGTGCGGAAGACGATCCCGCCCGAACGGCTCCTGGTCTATGAGGCCGGCCAGGGATGGGAGCCGCTCTGCCGCTTCCTGGGGGTCGAGGTTCCCGAGACGCCCTATCCGCAGGAGAACACGACGGAAAAGTTCAAGGCCAAGAGGGCTGAGGACGCCGCCGCGCGTGAAAGAGAAGCGGAAGGTGCGACCGACAGCGGTTGACGAATGTCGACAGAACAGCGCGTCGTCGCCTGCGCGATGTGATACATGGACGTCGCGGCGGTCAAGAAGGATCGGTGGCGGGCGAAGCGGCCGCCACCACGGGCAGAGATTCGACAGGGACGACGCCGGCCGCGGACGAAGTGGCTGGCGATTGTGCCTGTCTTGACGCTCGTCGTCTCATTGCCGCCCCGCGCATAGAGGAGGCCGAAATGAACATGTCGAATGTCCCGCCGGTGAAGGTCGTGGATTCCGGAAAGCTCGAACGCACCAAGGTCTGGGGCGATGGCGACGCGGCCGTGCGCTGGCAGGGCGCCTTCGCAACCTGTGGCGGACACGGATCCACCGCATCATCCACCATCGTCTACGAGATTGAGCCGGGCGGGCGGCTTGGCTGGCACACCGATGCGACGGAAGAGACGCAGTACATCCTTGCCGGTACCGGCAGACTGTATCTCGAGGATGGCAGCACACTGGACGTCGGCCCGGGCAGCGTCTTCGTGCTGCCGACGCCGCTCCGGCACGATCTCGAGAACACCGGGAAGGAGACGCTTCGCGCCGTGGCGTTCTTCGCCGCCGCGATGTTCACCCAGACCTTCGACGCCGAGATGATGCCGCCGAAGACACATGTCCTCGGCACGCCGAATCGCGAGGGGCAGACGGGCTATTGAGCCGCCCGCATCGCCGCGACCGCGGCGAATGCGCGGTCGAGGTCGGCGATGAGGTCGACCGGGTCCTCGAGTCCGATGTGAAGACGGACCAGCGGTCCCTCCGCCCGCCACGGCACCGCGCTGCGGACGTGGTCGACCCTTGCGAGAATGGCGAGGCTCTCGAAGCCGCCCCATGAGGCGCCGATGCCGAATAGGTGGAGTCCGTCGACGAAGGCCTTTGCTTCCAGCTCGGTCCAGCCGCCGAGCACGATGCCGAACAAGCCGGAGGCGCCCGTCATGTCGCGCTGCCAGAGGGCATGGCCGGGATCGCCGGGAAGGGCGGGATGAAGCACGCGCGTCACCTCCGGACGCGTGGAGAGCCACGTTGCCACCTCCAGGCCCGACGCCATCTGGCGCTCGAGCCGGACGCCGAGGGTACGGAGGCCACGGAGCGCGAGGTAGATGTCGTCGGGTCCGACCGCGAGACCCATCGTCCCGTGGGTCTCCTTGAGCCGCGGCCAGGCCCTCGGGCCGGCGGCGACGGTGCCGATGTTCACGTCTGAGTGACCGCCGAGGTACTTCGTCCCGGCCATGAGGGACAGATCGGCGCCGTGGTCGAGCGGCCGGAAGAACAGTGGGGTCGCCCACGTATTGTCGGCGATCACCAGCGCATAGCGCTCGTGGGCGACGGCGGCAATCGTTGCCATGTCCTGCATCTCGAAGGTGAGCGAACCCGGCGTCTCGAGGTAGACCAGGCTCGTGGACTCTCCGAAAAGGTCTGCGATTCCGCCGCCGATCCCCGGATCGAAGTAGGTCGTCGACACGCCGAGGCGCTTCAGCACGGTGTCGGCGAAATGCCGGACGGGTCCATAGACGCAGTCGACCATCAGGACGTTCTCGCCGGCGTTCACCATGGCAAGCAATGCCAGCGAGGCCGCCGCGAGGCCGGAGGGACAGAGCACCGTCCCGGCCGCACCTTCCATCCCGCTGATTGCGGACTCGAGCGCCTCGCTGGTCGGCGTGCCGCGTCGGCCGTAGGTGTAGCGCTGGCGGCGATCGACCATCGCGTCGCTGCTGTCGAAAAGCACCGTCGAGGCGTGGATGACCGGCGGGTTGACGAACGGTCCCGTGATGCTCTTGTCGCGCCCCGCGCGGACGAGGCGCGTCGCGGGCCGAAGCCCGTCATCGTCGTCGGCTGATGACATCGCGCCTCTAGAGGGCTGGGAAGAACCCGGTCCGGACACGTGGGTTGAGGGATTCCGCAGTGCGGCACTTGACCATTGGGGAATAATCGCCTGTGATGAAAGGGTCAATCGGTGATTGGCGATCCGACCGGCGCCCAGCGCTCCCGATGATGAGGTGAACCGAAATCAGGTCCGGATTGGCCGATAGCCAGTAGAACCGAAACAATTTTTCGAACCAGGGGAAGAGGAAGGAAGAGGCCATGACGATGAAGACACTGATCATGCCTATCGTAGCAGGGGCCACGTTCGTATTCGCTGCCGGCGCCGCTTCCGCCACTACTCTCGAAGATGTGAAGGCCAAGGGATTCGTGCAGTGCGGCGTCAACACCGGCCTCCTCGGCTTCGCCTCCCCGGATGATGCGGGCAACTGGAACGGCTTTGACGTCGACTATTGCCGCGCCGTTGCGGCCGCAATCTTCAACGACCCGCAGGCAGTGAAATTCACTCCGCTTTCGGCCAAGGACCGCTTCACTGCGTTGCAGTCCGGCGAGGTCGACATGCTGGCGCGCAACACCACCTGGACGATGTCGCGCGACACGTCGCTCGGCATGACCTTCGCGGGCGTCAACTATTATGACGGCCAGGGCTTCATGGTGCGGAAGTCGCTCGGCGTCGACTCGGCGCTTCAGCTTTCGGGCGCGTCGGTCTGCGTGCAGAGCGGCACCACGACCGAACTGAACCTCACCGACTACTTCAACGTCAACAACATGGAACTCAATCCGGTGGTCTTCGAGCCGCTGCCGGAGACCGAGGCCGCCTATGACGCGGGCCGCTGCGACGCCTATACCACCGACGCCTCGGGCCTTTATTCCACCCGCCTCAAGCTCTCCAATCCCGACGATCACATCATTCTGCCGGAGATCATCTCCAAGGAGCCGCTCGGGCCGGTGGTTCGCCAGGGCGACGACCAGTGGTTCAACATCGTCAAGTGGGTCGGCTTCGCGCTGCTCAACGCGGAAGAGCTCGGCGTGACCCAGTCCAACGTCGACGAGATGAAGACCAGCGACAATCAGGAAGTGAAGCGGCTGCTCGGCACCGACGGCACCTTCGGCGAGGGCGTCGGCCTCGGCAACGACTGGGCTGCCAACGCGATCAAGTCGGTCGGGAACTACGGCGAGATCTTCGAGCGCAACATCGGCTCGGGTTCCAACCTTCAGATCGCCCGCGGGCTCAATGCCCTCTGGACCAAGGGCGGCATCCAGTACGCCCCGCCGGTCCGCTAGACCTCGCGCCCTCCCGCCGGGCGGGGGTCGCTCCGCCCGGCAAGCAATCTTCACGGAGAACGGTTGACGATGGCCTTTGGCGATCTCCCGCCTGACCGACGTGAGCGGTCGCGCGGGTCCTCGCTTCTCTACGATCCGTTCATCCGCGGGATCGCCGCCCAGGCGCTGGTCGCGATCGTCCTCATCCTGCTGATCGGCTGGTTCGTCAACAACACGATCGAGAACCTCCAGCGCGCCAACATTGCGTCGGGCTTCGGCTTCCTCTGGAACCGGGCCGGCTTCGACATCTCGCAGACCCTGATCCCCTATAGCTCCGAGGACACCTACGGCCGCGCCTTTCTCGTCGGCCTCCTCAACACCCTGCTGGTCGCCTTTGTCGGCGTGATCCTCGCCACCATTCTCGGCTTCCTTGCCGGCGTGGCGCGACTGTCGAAGAACGTCCTCGTTTCCGGCATTGCCGCCGTCTATGTCGAGACGCTCCGCAATATCCCGGTGCTTCTCCAGCTCCTCTTCTGGTATCGCGCGGTGCTTTCGGTGTTGCCCGCGCCGCGGCAGGCGATCGAACTTCCCCTTGGCGGATACCTCAGCAATCGAGGCCTGCTTCTTCCCAACCTGATCGCCGGCGAAGGCTTTGGCGCGACCCTCATCGCTCTGGCCATCGCCATCGTCGCCGTCGTCGCAATCGCCATCTGGGCCCGTCGCCGGCAGATGGCGACGGGACAGTTGTTCCCGACCTTCCGGGTCGGTCTTGGCATCCTGATCGTTCTGCCGCTTCTGGTCTTCGTCTTGACCGGAGCGCCGCTGACCCTGGAATTTCCCGAACTCACGGGATTCAACTTCGTCGGCGGGTTCCATATCCTGCCGGAGTTCATGGCGCTGGTGCTCGGGCTGACGCTCTATACGGCGACCTTCATCGCCGAGATCGTCCGCGCCGGCATCCTCGCTGTCCCGCGCGGACAGACCGAGGCCGCTTATGCGCTCGGCTTGCGGCCGGGGACGACGCTGCGCCAGGTGATCATACCGCAGGCGATGCGGGTGATCATTCCGCCGCTCACCAACCAGTACCTGAACCTGACGAAGAACTCCTCGCTCGCGGTGGCTGTCGCTTATCCCGAACTCGTGTCGGTGTTCGCGGGAACGGTCCTCAACCAGACCGGCCAGGCGGTCGAGGCGATCTTCATCACCATGATGGTGTACTTCGCGATCAGTCTCGCGACGTCGCTGTTCATGAACTGGTTCAACCGGCGCGTCGCGCTGGTGGAGCGATAGCAGCCGATGACGACGACCGCCGACCTTGCCTATGTGCAGAAGGAAGAGGAGCCGGTGCTCCCGCCGCCGCGCGGGCGCGTGAGCGGGATTCAGGCGATCTACGCCAACCTGTTCTCGTCCTTCACCAACATGGTGCTCACCGTGATCGGCATCGCGCTGGTGATCCTGGTGGTGCCGCCGATCATCCGCTGGGCGTTCATCGATGCA
The DNA here is from genome assembly GCA_022841545.1 of Bauldia sp. GTDB lineage: Bacteria > Pseudomonadota > Alphaproteobacteria > Rhizobiales > Kaistiaceae > Bauldia. The sequence goes on from JALHRF010000070.1 coordinate 16,654, forward strand.
GTCTGGACCGGCGAGAACCGCGATGCCTGCGTGGTGCCGGGAGCCGGGGCATGCTGGGCTTTCGTGAAGGCGAAGTTCGCCCAGTTCATGTATGGCCGCTATACCATCGACGAGCGCTGGAGGGTGGATGTCACTGCGATCCTGCTGATCATCGGCCTGGTGCCGATGGCGATCCCGCGCGTGCCCTTCAAGCGCGAGAATGCCCTTTACCTGCTCGGGGTGTTCCCGCTGGTCGCGCTCATTCTCCTCACCGGCGGAAACTTCGACGTGTCGGCGGGGCTGTTTCGCTTCGTGGCGGCGGTGGCGTGCTTCGCGGTCGGAATAGTCGCGTTGTTCACGGCAAGCGAGCCGGCCGCTGCGGCCATGCGGGCACTTGCCGCCACCGCGGCCGTGATCGGCATCATCGTCCTTGTCGTCGCGCTGGCGCTCGGGCCGCTCGGTGAGGTCGCGTTCGGGCTGTCGATCCTCGAACTCACCGTCTACGTGCTGGCGCTCATAGCGCTGGTCGCGGGCATTGCCGCGATCCAGGTGGGTTCGGGACCGCGGGGCGCGCTGGCCCTGATGCCGCTCGGGATCGGCCTCGGCGCCATCATCGTCCTCCTCCTGATCCTTCGGACCGACTTCGGCCTGGAATGGGTCGAGACGCCGCTCTGGGGCGGCCTGCTCGTGACGCTGGTCGTCGCGATCGTCGGCATGGTCGGCTCCCTGCCGCTCGGCATCCTCCTCGCCCTCGGCCGGCGGTCGAACCTGCCGGTGGTGCGGTTCGTGTCGATCGCCTTCATCGAGTTCGTGCGTGGCGTGCCGCTGATCACGGTGCTGTTCATGGCGAGCGTGATGCTGCCGTTCTTCCTGCCGCCGGGGGTGAATTTCGACAAGCTGCTGCGGGCGCTGATCGGCGTGACGCTGTTTTCGGCCGCCTACATGGCGGAGGTGGTGCGCGGCGGGCTGCAGGCGATACCGCGCGGGCAATACGAGGCGGCGAGCGCGCTCGGCATGGGGTACTGGCAGTCGATGCGGCTGATCATCCTGCCGCAGGCGCTGAAGATCGTGATCCCGGGCATCGTCAACAGCTTCATCAGCCTGTTCAAGGACACGAGCCTGGTGCTGATCATCGGCATCTTCGATCTGCTCGGCATCGTTCAGTTCAACTTCACCGATCCGAACTGGGCGGCGCCTGGCATCCCGGCGACGGGCTACGTGTTCGCCGCGGCGGTGTTCTGGCTGTTCTGCTTCGGCATGTCGCGCTATTCGATCTACACCGAACGCCGGCTCGACACTGGATACCGACGATGACGAGAGGGAGACGCGATCATGGTTGACCCGGGCGTCGCACGGGACGTGGCGGCAGGCGGGATGCCGGAAGTGTCGGCCACCGATACGGCGATCGAGATCGTCGACATGAACAAGTGGTACGGCGATTTCCACGTCCTCAAGAACATCAACCTCAAGGTCATGCGCGGCGAGCGCATCGTGGTCTGCGGCCCGTCGGGATCGGGCAAGTCGACGATGATCCGCTGCATCAACCGGCTGGAGGAGCACCAGACCGGCACCATCATCGTCGACGGCATCGAACTCACCAACGACCTCAAGCGGATCGACGAGATCCGCCGCGAGGTCGGCATGGTGTTCCAGCACTTCAACCTGTTTCCGCACCTCACTATCCTCGAGAACCTGACGCTCGCACCGATCTGGGTGCGGCGGATGCCGAAGAAGGACGCCGAGGAGGTCGCGATGCGCTACCTGACACGGGTGAAGATCCCGGAGCAGGCGAAGAAATATCCCGGCCAGCTCTCGGGCGGGCAGCAGCAGCGGGTGGCGATCGCCCGCGCGCTCTGCATGAACCCGCGGATCATGCTGTTCGACGAGCCGACCTCGGCGCTGGACCCGGAGATGATCAAGGAAGTGCTCGACGTGATGGTCGACCTCGCCGAGGAGGGGATGACGATGCTGGTGGTCACGCACGAGATGGGCTTCGCGCGGCAGGTGGCGAACCGGGTCATCTTCATGGATGCCGGCCAGATCATCGAGCAGAACGAGCCGGAGGCGTTCTTCAACCATCCTCAGCACGAGCGCACGAAGCTGTTCCTCAGCCAGATTCTGCATTGAGGGGTGGAGCGATGGGCTTGCGGCTCGTGGCCGGTGCGATAGGACTGGTCGCATTCATCGGACTGGCGGTCGGGGTCGCGGCGCAGGAAGAGCCAACCGGAGCAAAGATGGACAATCCCAACATCGAGGTCGTCGAGGCAGCCTACGCCGCCTTCGGCAAGGGCGACATCGCCGGCGTCATCGCGCTGCTTACGCCCGATGTCTTCTGGGAGTCGGTCGGCAATCCCGCCGACTTCCCGGCGCTCGGGCCGAAGCGGGGAATTGCGGCCGTCGAGGAGCAGTTCAAGACGCTCGGCTCCCTCCTCAGCTTCCAGAGCTTCGCGCCCCAGCAGTTCTTTGCCGCGGTGCCGGACACGGTCTTCGTGCTCGGCCACTACGATCGAACGGTGATCAAGACGGGCAAGAAGGCCGACAGCGACTTCGTCCACGTCTTCGTCATCCGCAACGGAAAGATCGCTTCCTATCGCGAGTTCCAGGATACCGCGACGCTGGTCGATGCGTGGCGGGGTGAGTAGCGCTCAGTCCTGAGTGCCCCGGGCGATTGGCAGGTCGTCGCGCGCGCCCCATTCGGTCCACGAGCCGTCGTAGATGGCGGAGGGGACGCCGAGGATATCGAGGGCGAGGCTGAGCGTCGCGGCGTTGATGCCGGAGCCGCAACTCGTCACGACCGGCGCGCCGAAGTCGAGCCCGGCGGCCTCGAAGGCGGCACGGAGCGCCGGCGCACCCTTGAGGGAACCCGCCTCGATCAGCTCGGTTGAGGGAACGCTGAGGCTTCTCGGCACGCGGCCGGACTTGACCCAGGCGCGCGGCTCCGGGGCCTCGCCGAGGAAGCGGGGGCGGGGGCGCGCATCGACGAGCTGGAAGCTGCCGGTCTCGAGATTGGCACGGATCGCGTCGAGGCTTCGGACCGGCGCCGGGTGCGGCGTCGGGTCGAAGGGGCGGGGCGAGCGGACGACGGGGCGTGCATCCACGGTCCGGCCCTCGGCGACCCATTTGGGCAGGCCGCCATCGAGGATTACCACGTCGCGTGCGCCCATGACCTCGAAGGTCCACCAGACTCGCGGCGCGGAGGACAGCCCGACGCTGTCATAGACGACGATCTTCTGCCGCTCGTCGATGCCGAGCGCGCCGACCGCCGCGGCGAAGTCCTCCGGGGATGGCAGCATGTGGGGCAGGGGAATCGACGTGTCGGCGATCGCGTCGACATCGAAGAAGACGGCGCCGGGGATGTGACCCGCCTCGTATTCCTTCCGCGGGTCGCGGGTGCCTGGCAGGTGCCAGCTCCCGTCGACGATGACGAGGTCGGGGTCGTCGAGATGCGCGGCGAGCCACTCGCTTGAAACGAACCAGCGGGAACGATCCTCCGGCGTCGCCATTAGCCGGCCTCGGCAAAACGGATGCGGACGCGGCGGTTCTGCTTGCCCTTCGATTCCATTTTGCCGATCACGAGGCGTCCGATCTCGGCGGTCGAGCGGACATGGGTTCCGCCGCAGGGCTGGAGGTCGACCTCGCCGATCCGGATCAGGCGGACGCGACCGCTGCCCATCGGCGGCTTCACCTTCATCGTCTTGACCATGCCGGGATTGGCGAGGAGCTCGTCGTCGGTGATCCACTCCGAAGTGACCGCATGGTCGCCGGCGATCAGCGCATTGAGCCGCTCCTCGATCGCCTCCTTCGGCGGGACCTCGCCGCCATCAAGGTCGAAATCGAGCCGCCCTTCCTCGGCGCCGATCGCGCCGCCGGTGACCGGGAAGGGGAGGACGACGGAAAGGAGGTGGAGTCCGGTGTGGATGCGCATGTGCCGATGGCGGCGCTCCCAGTCGAGCGCCGCAATGAGCCGCTCGCCCGGCTCGGGGAGCGGCTCCCCCTCGCCGGGGACGTGGACGATGTCGCTCTTGTCGTCGCCATAGACGGCGGTGGCGATGGCGATCGCCGATCCGTCGGCCCGGACGAGCCGGCCGGCATCGCCGGACTGGCCGCCGCCGGTGGCGTAGAACACGGTGCGGTCGAGGACGATGCCGCGACGGTCGGTGACGGCAAGCACGGTGGCTTCGGTTTCGGGCAGGTAGGCGTCGTCGCGGAAGAGGAGTTCGGTGGGCATGATATTGGCTCCGTGGCCGGCGATGGTAGCGTGGGGTGAAGCGATTGCGAAGGGCGCCGCCTCGTCACCGCCAACTTCATGGGAAGACGCGGTGGCGGCTCAAGACCCACCATGCGACTCGCCGCCGATGTCAGGGCGTCTGCCGGACGACGGCGGGTGGGTCGGGCGGTCGATCGGGAGATGCAGATGACTCAGCCCCACGACGTGGAGTTCGCCTCGCGGCAGTATCAGGCTTGGCTCTCTGCCCTGAAGGAGAGGGCTTCCCTGGTCACGCACAACCAGAGCCAGGCCATGATGCGGGCCGTGATGTGCGAACTCCGCAGAAGCCTCGACGCGCGCGCAATCCTCACTATCGCCAACGCGCTGCCGGCGCTGCCGCGCGGCATCTTCATCGAGGGCTGGTCGGTTGACGACGTGCCGAACCCGCCTGTGTCGGCCGACGCCTTCCAGGCTCGGGTGGAAAGGGCATTGGAGAGCCACCATGCCCCGCCGCCAACCATCGTAAGGGACGTGTTCGCGGTGTGGGCGGAGAACCTGGGCAAGCGGCAGCGCGATGCCATCGGCGGTGCGCTGCCGGCGGCGCTCCGGCCGGTTTGGCGTGGGTGAGTCCGCGGTGGCGTGAGGGCTGCCTCCCGGGGCTGGTCGACACGACTTCCTGCGCCGCCCTGTGGGAGGATGATAGCGGCGCGCTGTGCTGCTGGCGCAGCATGATGCGATCTGCTCAACTGCGGGTGAGGAGCGGAGCATGCCATTCGGAGACGAAAGTCACCCCCTCTGGGAGGTCAGCAAGCTGCATCGCGCCCTGCATGCGGCGGGTGTAGCGCTTTGGTCGTGGACGGTCGACACCGACGCCTTTGCCATGGACGATCAGGGCTATGCGCTTTGGGGCCTGCCGCAATCGGACGAGGTGACGTTCGAGGATCTGTCGTCGCGTATCCACCCGGCGGACAGGGACAGGGTTCAGGCGGCGTTTACCGCGACGCGGGCGATCGTCGGCGCCTATGAGATAGACTTCCGCATCCTCCTCGGCGACGAGGTCCGATGGATCTCCGCGCGCGGGCTCGGAAGTGACGAGGGTATGCACAGGGGCCAGATGTCGGGTGTGTTCCTCGACGTCACCGGACGCAAGCAGGCTGAAGAAGGTCACGAGTTGCTCGCGGGGGAAATGAGCCATCGGGTGAAGAACCTGCTGGCCATTGCTGCAGGTCTCACCAATCTGACGTCCCGCTCGACGACGACCGTCGAGGACATGGCAAAGGAGCTGACGGATCGCCTTACCGCACTGGGAAGGGCCCACGACCTGGTGAGGCCGTTGCCCGGGCATCAGGGAAGGGCCGCATTGCTGGGCGACCTCATCGCGGTCCTCTTGGCTCCGTATGACGATTCCGGCGCTTTCAGCGGGCGCATTCGCGTCGCGGTGCCAAGAATGGGGATAGGCGAGGGCGCGGCGACGACGCTCGCGCTCGTGATTCATGAGCTCGCGACGAACTCCCTGAAATACGGGTCCCTTTCAGTGGACGAAGGGGTACTCGATGTTTCGGGAACGGCCTCCGATAGCGAAGTCTGCATCATCTGGACCGAGCGAGGCGGTCCCGAAGTCAAGTCCGCCGGAGGCGATGGTTATGGCAGCAAGCTTCTCAATCGCAGCGTGACACGCCAGCTCGGCGGCACGCTCAAGACCGATTGGTCGACGGACGGCGTGATTGTCACGCTCGCCCTCGATGCAGGGAAATTGGCGGCCTGACTCTAGCGGCGCGGCGTGAAACGGCCCTTGCCCGCGGCGCTACGCGAACGGCACCGTGATGGCGGAGGGGCGCGCCAGCCATGCCGGGACGGGAAGGTCGTGCTCGCGGAGGAAGGCCGGGTTGAACAGCTTCGACTGGTAGCGGGTGCCGTAGTCGCAGAGCACGGTGACGATGGTGTGTCCCGGTCCCATCTCCTTCGCGAGGCGGATGGCGCCGGCGACGTTGATCCCCGACGAGCCGCCGAGCACGAGGCCCTCCTGGCCGATGAGGTCGAAGACGATGCGGACCGCCTCGTCGTCCTTGATCTGGTAGGCGCGGTCGACCGGAGCGCCTTCGAGGTTGGCGGTGATCCGCCCCTGGCCGATGCCCTCGGTGATCGACGAGCCCTCGGACTTGAGTTCGCCGGTCGTGTACCAGGAATAGAGCGCAGCGCCCATCGGGTCGGCGAGGGCGATCCGGACGTGCGGGTTGCGCTCCTTGAGCGCCATGCCGACGCCGGCGAGCGTGCCGCCTGTGCCGACGGCAGCAACGAAGCCGTCGACCTTGCCGTCGGTCTGCTGCCAGATCTCCGGGCCGGTGCCTTCGTAATGGGCGCGGCGGTTGGCGGTGTTGTCGAACTGGTTGGCCCAGATCGCGCCGTTCGGCTCGCTCTTCGCAAGCTGCTCCGCGAGCCGCCCCGACAGTTTCACGTAATTGTTGGGATCGCGATAGGGGACGGCGGGGACCTCGATCAGCTCGGCGCCGGCGATGCGGAGCGTGTCCTTCTTCTCCTGGCTTTGCGTTTCGGGGATGACGATGACGGTGCGGAAGCCCATCGCGTCGGCGACCAGCGCCAGCCCGATCCCGGTATTGCCGGCGGTGCCCTCGACGATGACGCCGCCCTTCTTCAGGGCGCCGCGCTCGATGGCGTCGCGGATGATGAACAGCGCCGCGCGGTCCTTGACCGACTGGCCCGGGTTCATGAACTCGGCCTTGCCGAGGATCTCGCAGCCGGTCGCCTCGGATGCGGCCCGGAGGCGGATCAGCGGCGTGTTGCCGATGGCGTCGATGACGGATGGCTTGACGTCCATGTCCCTGGCTTTTTCGTCGGTCGGGGAAAGTGGCGAGGTGGCGCGGAAGCTAGCGATTGGCCGGGCCGGCTTCAAGGCTGTCCGGCGAGCGCAACGGGAAAAGCGGGAAAAGATTGCCTCGCGGACGGCCGTACGGCGAAAATCCGTCTCGCTGGCATCACCCGGCCCGCATCGCGGCATAGGCGGCGAGCGCCCGCTGACGGGCGAAAGCATGGTCGATGACCGGCTCCGGGTAGTCCCGGCCGAGGCGGATGCCGGCGGCCTGCAATTCGAGCGGCGCGGCATCCCAGGGGTGGTGGACGAAGCGGTCGGGGAGGTCCGCCAGTTCGGGGACGAAGCGGCGGACATAGGCGCCGTCGGGATCGAATTTCTCCCCCTGGAGCACGGGGTTGAAAATCCGGAAGTAAGGCTGCGCGTCGAAGCCCGAGCCGGCCACCCATTGCCAGCCGAAGGGATTGTTCGCGGGATCGGCGTCGACGAGGGTGTCCCAGAACCACGCCTCGCCGACGCGCCAGTCGATGAGGAGATGCTTGGTGAGGAAGGAGGCGACGATCATCCGGACGCGATTGTGCATCCAGCCGGTCTGCCAGAGTTCCCGCATGCCGGCATCGACGATCGGGTAGCCGGTAAGGCCCTTCCGCCAGGCATCCAGATCGGCCGTGGTCGGCGCGACCCAGGGGAAGGCGTCGAAGTCCGGCCGGAGATTCGCCGTGGCCATGTCGGGGTGATTGCCGAACGCGTGCCAGGCAAACTCGCGCCAGCCGAGCTCGCTCACGAACTTCGCGGCGTCGCGCCCCGATCTCACGCCGAGTGACGCCAGGATGCGGAAGGGGCTGATCTCGCCGAAGCGGAGGTGTGGCGAAAGGCGCGACGTCCTCGGCTCGGCCGGGAAGTCGCGGCCCGCGGCGTAGCCGTCCATGCCGTCGTCGACGAAGTCTGCAAGGCGTCTGCGCCCTCCTTCCTCACCCGGCGTCCAGGCCTCGCGCAGTCCGCCTACCCAGTCCGGGGTGGTGGGCAGGAGCGCGAGCGACTCGAGCGGCTCGCCCGCAATGCCATCGACGGGAGAAGGAAAACGCACCGGCGCGGCCACGGGCGAGCGGGGCGGGGGGCCGCTCTCCGTCCTTCGCCAGTAGGCGGAGAACACCTTCATCGGTCCGCCTGGACCGCGAATCTCGTCGGGCTCGTAGAGCAGGTTCGCCTTGAACGTCGTCACCGCGACGCCGTCAGTGCGAAGCGCCGATTCGACCGCGGAGTCGACCGCCGCCGGCGGGCCGTAGCGGCGATTGAAGAGGACGCCCGCCGCACCGGCACTTCGGGCGATCTCGGGGATGACGTTGGCGGCGGTCCCGCTTCGCAGCACCAGTCGCTGGCCGCGCGCCAAGAGCGCCGAACCGAGGGCGGCGAGCGCATGATGCAGCCACCAGCGCGCGGCGCCGCCCGGTGGCCGTGGCGTGGGGCCGGATTCGCGGACATACACGATGATCAGCGGCGCGTCCGTCTCGCACGCGGCGGCAAGCGCGGGATTGTCGTCGAGACGGAGGTCGTCGCGGAGCCAGACCAGGGTCGGGGAAGGAGGCGCCATTCAATCGAGCAAGGTGGACCGCGGGGCGGTGAAGGCAAGGCGTTCGCACAAAATAAAGCCGGCGTCTCCGAGGAGACGCCGGCTTCAAAGGTCAGGTCAGGCGACGGCGACTGCCGGCGCGTAACTCACGCCAGACTATTGCGGCGTGGTGGGCTCGGTCGCCGGCGGCTCTGCTGCCGGGGGCTCTGCTGCCGGAGGTTCGGCCGCGGGCGGCTCCGCTGCCGGGGGCTCTGCTGCCGGAGGTTCGGCCGCGGGCG
>JALHRF010000071.1 GCA_022841545.1 Bauldia sp.
CGCATGTTGCCGCCGGTGGCGTAGAGTCGCTGGCCATAGGGCATGAACCCGAGGACGACCCCGGCGATCACCGATACGAGCAGCATCCACAAGGTCTGTACGCTCACGACCTCGGTGACTGCGCCGACGATGCCGCTCGGATGCGGGATGCCGAAATAGGCGAGGATGTCGCCGACCTTCCGGCCGATGACGTTGTAGCCCTCGGTCCAGCCGGTGAGCTGCTGGCCCGAGACCAGCCATGAGGCGACGCCGCGGGCGATGTAGAACATGCCGAGGGTGGCGATGAAGGCGGGAAGCTTCAGCCAGACCGTCAGCGCCGCGTTGATGAAGCCGGCGAAGACGCCGACCAGCAGGCCGACGGCCATCGCCGTCAGCGGATCGACCCCGACGACCTTCAGCGAATAGGCGGCGGCACTGCCGGCAAGGGCCAGCACCGCGCCGACCGAAAGGTCGATATCGCCTGCGGCGATCACGTAGGTCAGCCCCACCGCGATCAGGGCGAGCTCGGTGTAATTGAGGAGGATCGCGAAGGTGTTGGGCAGATTGTACCAGTAGTCCGGCCGGAGCGAGAGCCCGATGACCCACAGCACGACGGTGAGAATGATGGCGAGCGCATCGCGCCGGGCGAGGAACTTGCCGAAGCCGCGGGCAGTCAGCGCGCGGTCGGTGGTGACCGCCCCCTTGGTCTGCACGCCCTCAATGGCGACGCCGCCCATATCGGGCAGGGGCGGAGGCGGCAGTCCCCGGAAATACGCCCAGAGGCGTTGCGGCAGCTGGCGGCGGATGAGCAGCGGCTCGATCAGCACGGCGACGATGAGCAGTACGCCAATGAAGGCCGGCACCGCGCCAGCGGGGAGCGAAAACACCGCCTGCACCTGAACCTCCTCGCCATTGATGATGACGGTCCGGGTGATCGGCAGTCCCTCACGCAGCACCTTGTTGATGAGGACGACGAGGAGGGCGCCGAGGAAGCTGCCGAGGACGCGCCCCCGGCCGCCGAGGATCGAGGCGCCGCCGATGATCACCGCTGCGATGACGATCAGCTCCGCGGTGAGGCCGCCCTGCGGCGAGGTGCCCTTGTCCTGCGCGACCGACATCAGGCCGGCGACGGTGGCGCAGAGCGAGGAAAGGAGATAGGCGCGCACCCGCACCCAGCGGGTCGGGATGCCTGCATAGGTGGCGGCGAGCTCGTTGCCTCCGGTGGCGAAGGTCTCGTAGCCCCAGCGGGTCTTGGCAAGGACGAAGGCGCCGACCGCGACGATCGCCAGCGCTATGGGGATCTGGTTGTTGAAGCCGAGCGCGTTGAACTCGCCGAGCTGGAAGAACCAAGCGTATTCCTTGGCCTTGGCGGGATAGAGGATCGACTGGCCGCCGGTCAGCCCGAGGATGAAGCCGCGGCCGATGAAGAGCATGGTCAGCGTCGCGATGAAGGACGGGACCCTGAGGATGGTGACGAGGACGCCGTTGATCAGGCCGATCACCGCGCCGAGCGCGAAGCAGGCGATGATGGCCGGTACCACGCCCATGTCGAAGTGGGCGGGGTTGAAGACGTAGGCGAAGATCACCGACACCAGGCCGAAGGTCGAGCCGACCGAAAGGTCGATATCCTTGTTGACGATGACGAAGGTCATGCCGACGGCCATCACGGCGTAGCGCGAGGCGTCGCGGAGGAGCGCCTGGAAGGCGTCGGCAGAGCCGAAGAAGTTGGGATTGAGGTAGGCGCCGACCAGGTAGAGGATGGCCATCATCGCGATGAGGCCGGCCTCCCACCCGCCAACGAGCTGCATCGGAGGGCGGCCCGGCAATGGTCTGGCGAGGGTCATGGCTCTAGTCTGGTCGCGCTATGGCCGAAAAGAGCCGCGAGAGGGCAGGCGCCCTCCCGCGACGATTCAGATCCGCAAGTGCGGGTCGGCTAGTTCTCGAACCGCTTGCCGACCGTGCCGACCGTGTCCTTGGTCACGAGCTGGGCGCGCGTGTCGAGGTTGGCGGCGGCGATGCCACGGTCGATCTGCAGGTAGAGCTGCATGACCGGCCAGAAGCCCTGAAGGAAAGGCTGCTGTCCGAGGGCGCCCGTCAGGTCTCCGCTGGCGAGGGCTTCCTGCTGGGCCGGCCCGAGGTCGAACCCGAAGGCGCAGATCTTGCCGGTCATTCCGGTCTGGGCGACGGCCTTGGCGAGGGCCGGCGTGAACACGTTGTTGCCGGCGAAGGCGCCGACCACGTCGCCGCGCGATTCGAACAGCGACACGATCGCCGCGACCGGATCGTTCGGGTCGGCGTCGACGCCGACATTCTCCGGACCCGCATCGACCTTGAAGGCGTCGAGCTTGCCGGCGGCCTGCAATGCCGCGACGGTCGCGTTGTAGGCGGAACTGACGCGATTGTTCACCTCGATATTGCCCAGCGCAGTGCTGCTCGGGAACACGATCGAGCCGCCGGTGACACCGTTGTCGATCAGGCACTGAACCAGGGCCGCGCCGGCGATGGCCGCCGCCGAGGCGTCCTGGCCGGTGTGGCTGATGTTGAGGCGGTCGTGGATGCCGCCGTCGAAGGAGTTGGTCGTCGCGACCGGAATGCCGGCCGCATAGGCCGCCCTGACGATGTCGTCATACGCGCCAGCCTGGGGCGTGGTCATGATCAGGCCGTCGAGATTGGGATCCTGCAGGATCTGGTTGGTGATCTCGATGGCGCGGGCCGGATCGTCGACAGGCGACTCCGATCCCAGCAGAAGCACCTTCGCCCCGATCAGATTGGCCGCCGCGAGCGCGCCGGCATAGACGGGGTCGAAGAAGCCGTTGCCGGCGGTGTGGGTGACGATGGCGAAGGTCAGGACGCCGTCGTTGGAATGGAAGTTCTTGGTGCCTTCGGCCTCCTTGGCGGCGTCGTCGAAGCTGTATCCGCCGACGGCGTTGGCAACCGAGCCGGACTGCGCCCAAGCGCCGCCAGCCATAATCGCAATAGCGCCCACGCCAAGCGCAAGCGTCTTCATGATTCTCTGCATCGCGTATTCCTCCCGGTGCGTACTCTTGTTGTGCTTTCGTAGCACTATTCGGCGCCGCCAGGATGAGGTGAGGTCGCGGCTAGCGCAAAAGCGTCGCTATTCCCCGCAGTCGTTGGCCACCCACCCAGCCGGTGCTCGGCAACCATATGATGATTTCATGATGGAGTCATGCGTTATCTCCCTCACATCAAATCGCGCGACTGGCGGCCGTGTCCACTCTTGGAAGGCCGGAAACCGAGAGAATGCCGGCTGTTCGGAGTCTTGCGGTGCGCACCGCATCGCGGCCATCCCCAGCGAAAGCTGTCAGGCTCGTCTGGAATTCTCCGCCGCGCCGGTGCAACCTCCCATCCGGGATGGGAGACGAAGACGATGACCCTTGAGTTCAAGCCACTGAACGACACGCGCTGCACCCTCGGCGAGGGGCCGGTCTTCGACGACCGCCGCGATGCGCTGTGGTGGTGCGACATCGCCGAGCGGTCGGTGCACGGCTTCTTCTTTCACGAGGGCCGCACCGAGACCCACCGGTTCGAGAGCGAAGTCGGCTCGATCGGCATCGCCGAGACCGGTCGGCTCGTCGTCGCGCTCAGGAACGAGGTCGGCCTGTTCGATCCGGACAGCGGCATCTTCGAGCGGATCGCCGAGATCGAGGCTGCCAATCCCGCTACCCGGCTGAACGACGGCAAGGTCGGCCCCGACGGGGCGTTCTGGGTGGGGACGATGGACGACCGCAACGTGGCGCGGAAGGAGCCGCTCGGCGCGCTCTATCGGGTCGACGCCTCGGGCAAGGTGGAGCGCAAGATCGAGGACGTCATCGTCTCGAACGGCCTCGCCTTCTCGCCCGACGGTCGCACGATGTACCATTCCGACTCCCGCGGCATGTGGATCGACCGCTGGCATTTCGATCCCGCAACCGGCGAGATCTCGGGGCGGAAGCGCATCGCGGTGCTCGACGACGAGACCGGCAGGCCGGACGGCGGCGCGACCGATGCGACCGGCGCCTACTGGAGCGCCGGCATCTCGGCGGCGCGGCTCAACCGCTTCTCGCCGGAGGGCGAGCTTCTCGAATCCTATCCGGTGCCGGTGGCCGCTCCGACGATGCCGTGCTTCGGCGGACCCGGCCTGACCAAGCTCTTTGTCACCAGCCTCCGCGTCGGGCGCGCGCCGGAACTGCTCGAGCGCTACCCGCTGACCGGCATCACCATCGTTGCCGACAGTCCGGTTGCCGGGTCGCCGGTGACCCGGTTCAGGGATGTCTGAGCCCCTGGGCTGGCACCAGCCCGGATCGCGATGATACGGTTTGGCCCCAAACCGTAACCGGGAGCAGCCCTTGGCGGCCAGGCGAGCGAAGTCAGCGACGAACGAAGCGGCCCAGCAGGCCGGCGACGCTGTCGCCATCGGCGTGCTGGACGAGCTCCTCGGCTTTCACCTCCGCCAGGCGCATGACGCCTCGTTCCGCGCCTTTGCTCGGAACTCGGGCGATCCGCGGCTCAGGCCGGGCCGCTTCGCCGCGATGATGGTGATCCACAACAATCCCGGCATCACCCAGGTCGCGCTCAGCCGCGCGATCGCGCGGGACAAGTCGAGCATCACCCCGCTGATCCAGGAACTGCAGCGGCTCGGTCTCGTCATCCGGAAGCCGTCGCCGCGCGACCGGCGGAGCACGACGCTTCGCCTGACTGCCGCGGGCGAGCGGATGCTCGCCGATCTCCTCGAGCACGCGCGGGCGCATGACCGGCAGCTCGACGCGGTGGTGGGAGACAAGAAGCGCGAACTGATCGCGCTTCTTCGGCAGATTGCGGAAGCGCTGACCTGACGAGCGTCAGAACCGCCAGATCAGCGGCACGTAGAAGACCGAGATGATGAAGAACCAGATGAGCAGCGGCAGGCCGAGCTTCCAGTAGTCGCCGAACTGGTAGCCGCCGGGCGACATCACCATGAGGTTGGTCGGCGTCGCGATCGGCGTGAGGAACGCGCCGGCGGCGGCCACGGCGATGCTCATCAGGACCGGCCGGGGCGAGACGCCCATGCCCGTCGCGGCGGCAACCGCCACCGGGATCATGATGAGCGCGGTCGCAGTGTTGCTGATGAGCTGCCCCATGACCGCCGTGACCACGAACAGCAGTGCGAGAAGGGCGAGGGGACCGGCACCCCCGACGAGATAGACGAGCCAGTCCGCGAGCATCGCGGCCGCGCCCGACTCCATCATCGCGGTCGAAAGCGGCATCATCGCGCCAACCAGGATCACGGTCGTCCAGTCGATGGCGCGGTAGGCCTGGTCGACGCGCATGATGCCGGAAAGGACGATGGCGCCCGCTGCCAGCAGACCCGCCACGGCTGGCGGCACGAGGCCGGTGGCGAGCAGGAACACCATGCCGAGGAGGATGATGATCGCCTGCCTGGCGCCCATGCCGAGCGGAACCGCCTGCCGGCGAACCAGTTCGGGCGAGTCGACGACGAGCACGTCCGGGTCGGCAAGGCGAAGGTCGAGCGCCTTCCAGGTGCCCTGGAGGAGAAGGCTGTCGCCGGCCTGAAGGGCGACGCTGCCCTTCTCGTGCGCGCCGGGGACCGGGGCGATCTGCTCGCCGCCGCGCTGGACGGCGAGGATGATCAGGTCGCCGCTCTCCGTCACCATGCCCGGGAAGATGGACTGGCCGATGAGCGCAGAACGCGGCGACACCAGCACCTCGGCAAGCCCGGACCGCGCATTGAACAGGGCATCCTCGCCACTCCCGGCGGCTTGCTCGTCGCGGAAGGAGAGGTGCATTCTCAAAGCGAAATCGGCGGCCTGCCTGGCGTCGCCGCGCAAGAGCAGCGTGTCGCCCGCTTCGAGCTGGTCGCGGCGGAGCGGCGTGCTGGTGTCCTTGTCCTGGACGGCCATCAGCTCGAGACCCGGGAAAGCCGAGAGGTCGATGGTCGAACGCGCCGCGCCGACGAGAGAGGAGGTCGGCCGCACCCGCGCCTGGAAGACGCCGCTCGCCAGACCGTATTGCTCGACCAGGGTCTTCGCGTGCCGGCTGAAATCGGCCGGCATGGTGGCGCCGTTCCGCTGCGGCAGCAGGAAGCGGCCGAACAGCACCATGATGATGATTGAGCCGGCGAGAAGCGGTATCCCCGCCAGCGCGAACTCGAAGAAGCCGAAGCCGCCGACGCCGGCATCGATCCCCGCCTCGGAGACGAGGACGTTGACGGGCGTGCCGGTCAGGGCGAGGAGCGACCCGGCGTGGGCCGCAAATACCATCGGCATCAGCAACTGAGACGAATGCCATTTCAGCCGGACGGCAATGACGACGACCACGGGAAGGAGCGCCGCGACGGCGCCGTTGACGCTGATCAGCGCGGTCAGCAGCGCGACGAGGAGCATGGTGAGGACGAGGAGCCGGACCCGGCTCTCCTCGCCGGCGCCGCGGATCAGGAGCTGCCCGGCCCAGGCTGTGACGCCGGTCATGTCCAACCCGGCGCTGACCACGAACAGCGAGGCTATGAAGATGACGGCGGGATCGCCGAACCCCGCCAGCGACTGACCGAGCGAGAGGACGCCCGTCGCCCACAGGGCCAGCGCCACGGCGATCGCGACGAAGACCACCGGCAGCCGGTTCCAGACGAAGAGGACGACGGCGACGACGATGATCAGGCCGGTATAGGTGATCGGGCTCAAGGCGGGGAACTCCGGGGCCGGCTATCCGACCAGACATCAGGCCACGATCGATAAGGCATCATGGCCGGGCGAGGGAAGGGCGGCGTCACGGTGCGTCCGAACCGCCGACCGGAAGGATCAGTCCTCGAGCGTCGCAAGCAGCACCGCGATCCTGCAGCCCATCGCGAACTCGGGGAGGTTGACGTATTCCTTGACGGTGTGGATCTCCGCCTGACCTGCCGCGATGGTCACCGTCGGGACGCCGTGCTTGTCGAGCCAGTTGGCGTCGAGGCCGCCATTGGAGAACACGAGGTTCGGTGTGATGCCGAGAGCCTGAAGTGCCCGCGTGGCGCGCTTCACGACCGGCGCCGATTCCTCGAGCTTGAAGGGCGGGTAGGCGGTGGTCTGGGTGAACTTCACCTTGGCCGTGTCGCCTTCGTGGTCCTTGACCTCGGCCTGGGCCTTCGCAAAGGCGGCGCGGTAGCCATCGCCGATGGCGACGGCGAAGGCCGCGTCGGGGCTGCGCGCCTCGCCCTTGAGATAGGCATAGTCGGTGACGACATTGGTCGCGTCGCCCGCCGCGACGCCGTCTTTGCCGCCGAAGATGCCGATATTGCTCGAGCCGAAGCCGTTCGGCTTCTGGACCTTGCCGAACCAGCCCTCGCGGCGCGCTTCCGCCAGGCCGAGGGCGCCGACCATGGTGGCGGATATGCCTTTCTCGGGGGCGACGCCGGCGTGGGACGCCTTGCCGGTGATCTCCACCTCCCAGTTCTCCTGGCCGACGGCGCCGATGATCAGGTCCGCCGGCGCCTGGCCGTCGACATTGATGCACATGACGGCGCCGCCGAGCTCCTTCGGGTCGAGCTCGCGGGCGCCGTGCAGGCCGCTCTCCTCGCGGACCGTGAAGAGGAGCGTGATGGGCGGGTGGGGGAGGTTATGCTTGAGGAGGGTCTCGGCGACCACCACCAGGACGGCGCAGCCGGTGCGGTCGTCGCCGCCGAGCGCCGTGGTGCCGTCGGAAACGATGCGGTCGCCCTCGCGACGCGGCTTGGCGCCGGCGCAGAGCGGCACGGTGTCGAGGTGCGTCGAGAACAGGAGGCGGGGTCCAGGCCGGGTGCCGGGCAGGTCGACGATCAGGTTGCCGGTTTCGGTGGGAACGGGGATGCGCGTGTTGGCGTCGTCGTAGCGGATCGCGGAGGCGGGGACGCCGGCCTTCTGCAGTGCCGCGCTCACCGCCTCGGCGATGTTCTTCTCCTTGCCGGTGACGCCCTCGACGGAAAGGAGGTGCATGAGATGCACCTCCGCCGCTGCGACGTCGACCAGGTCCGCGGGGTTGCTCATCGTGTCAGTCTCCAGGTTGCGTGTCCGTCGTCAGAGGCCCCAGGGAAGCCCGAGCATCTGCCAGATCGCGAAGAGCACGATCCAGAGCAGGAACATCCACATGACGTAAGGGATCATCAGCGACACGACGGTGCCGACGCCGGAGTTCCTGTCGTATTTCTGCACGAACCCGACCATGAGAGCGAAGTAGGCGTTGAGCGGCGTGATCGCGTTCATCGGCGAGTCGCCGACGCGGTATGCGGCGAGCACGGCCTCCGGCTCGACACCGAGCTTCATGAGGAGGGGCACGAAGACCGGTGCGAAGATCGCCCACTTGGCGATGGCGCCGGTCAGGAGGAGGTCGATGATCGCGACGACGATGATGAAGCCGATCAGCAGCGGCAGCACGCCGATATCGGCGCTCTGCAGCACGCCGCCGAGGCCGAGGGCCATCACCGTCCCGATATTGGTGTAGGTGAAATACGAGACGAACTGGCTGAGGACGAAGAAGAGGAAGATCGTGCCGCCGAGGCCGGTGACCGCCTTCTCCATCGCCTTGATGACGTCGGTCAGCGTTCGCAGCGTCCCGGCGCCGATGCCGTAGGTCCAGCCGGTCACCAGGAACAGGAGCACGATGAAGGTGATCAGGCCGTTCATGAAGGGCGAACTGCCGATCAGGTCTCCGGTGACAGGGTTCCGAAGCGGCGCCCAGGACGGGATCGTCAGGAAGCCGAAAACGACGATCAGGCCGATGAGCCCGAAGAGCGCGAAGCGCAGGCCGCGCGACTCCTGCGGCGTGAGCGTGGCGCTCGTCTCCTTCGGCGCCGTGGTGCCTTCGCCCTTGCTGAGGTCGTAGGGGCCGAGGCGCGGCTCGATGATGCGGTTGTTGATGACGGCGATCAGCACCGTGAGGAAGAGCACGGAGGCGATCGAGAACCAGATGTTGGAAGCGAGGCCGATCGACGTGTTCGGGTCGACGAGGTGCGCGGCGTCGTTGGTGAACTCGACGAGGACCGCATCGAGCGGCTTGATCAGCATGTTGACCGTGAACGCGCCGGCCACGGCGGCAAAGCCGAGGGCGAGGCCGGCCAGCGGATTGCGGCCAACGGCGAGGAAGGCGACGCCGGCGAGCGGCAGGAGGACGAGGTAGCCGGCGTCCGCGGCGACGCTCGACAGGATGCCGACGAAGGCGAGGATGTAGCTGAGCGCCCAGCCCGGGGAGACGGCGACGAGCTTCCGGATGAGCGCGGTGACGAGGCCCGAGGCCTCGGCGACGCCGGCGCCGATCATCGCCGCGATCATCAGGCCGACGGCGGTGAAGCTCATGAAATTGGGGACGAGCGACTCGTACATGAACCGGATGCCGTCGGCATTGAGGAGGCTCCGGATGCCGGTGGTCGCAATCACGATCTCGTTGGTGACCGGGTCGATCGTCTCGTAACTGACCGTCGCGCCGAATGCGCCGAGCAGGGCGGACAGAACGATGACGATGGCGATCAGGATCAGGAAGATGATGACCGGGTGGGGGACCATGTTCCCCACGCGTTCGATCCCATCCAGGAATCGCTGCATGACTGTCTTTGACTGAGCCTTGGCTTCAGCCATTGTGTTCCCCAGCCAAGGTTGTGGTCCTCCCCGAAGCATACGGCGAACCAAATGCCGCCGCTGCACAGACCTTTTGTCCAAGGACTGTCGCAGAAAGGGTGGAGCGATGCAATCTTGTGACAATGCTAGAATTGCCGGGTGAACCATGCATCAATGCTCTCAGACGCACGTGGCGCAGGGAGCTTTGACGTCCCGGTGTTGCCTGGGTAGTTCAACCTGAAATGGCGCTCTCGCATGCGCAGAACAGGGCAAGTCATTTCGCATGAGTGATGAGGCGCCCGATGCTCGGTGCTGAGTGGCGCTTCGGGGCAAGCGGACGCCTCTTTGACTTCGAGCCGCTCCTGCCGGCGGAAGAGGTGGTGGTCGCCGGGCTTCCGAATGGCGATTTCGACCGGCTCGGCGACGGGGCGCGTCCGGTGTCGGCGAGCGAGGATCGGGCCGTCCGCGCGGCCTTCCTGCGCTTTCTCCTTCTCGGCGGCGATGAGGACTGCCGGCCGCATGAGAAGGGTATCCGTCTCAGCGGCGCCTGGATTACGGGGCACCTCGATCTGGAATCCTGTCGGATCGTCAGGGACATCGGGCTCAACAATTGCCGCTTCGACACCGCGCCGAACCTCAATTCGGCGGTGATCGAGCGGCTCTTTCTCGACGGCTCGTCGCTTCCAGGGCTCCACGCGGAACGTCTGGAGGCGCGCGGCGGGCTCTACCTGCGCGGTGCGGAGCTCGACGGCGAACTGCGCCTGATCAGTGCGACCCTTGGCGGCAATGTCGAGTGCGACGGCGCGGTCTTCCGCCCGGCGTCCGGCCCCGCGGTGAACGCCGAGGGAATCGAAGCGCGGCGCCTGCAGCTTCGCGGCGCCCGTTGCGGGGGACGGGTAATCCTGACCAGCGCCGAACTGGCGGCGGACCTCGACTGCGCCGGCCTGAACCTTACGGGTTCGGGCGGCGTCGGAATCGAGGCCGGCGCTATCGACGTTGGCGGCAGCGTCGTTCTCCGGGCGGCCGCGATCGACGGCGAAGTCCGCCTCCTCGCCGCGAAGATCGGGGCGGACCTGGATTGTTCGGGCCTGCGCATCTTCAATCCCGGCAGCGACGGTCTCCAGCTCAGCCGCGCCACCATCGCGGGCGCCTTCTTCCTCCGCGACGGGGCCGTGATCGACGGCACCCTGGCGATGACCGGGGCAACGGTCGGCAGCATTCTCGACGAGGCGGCAAGCTGGCCGCAGAGGGGTGATCTCCTCCTCAACCGCTGCCTCTACAGCGCCTTCATCGGCGGGCCGGTCGATGCCACGAGCCGCCTCGACTGGCTTTCGCGGCAGAGCCCCGAGCGCTGGGGCGAGGACTTCTGGCCGCAGCCCTATGAGCATCTTGCCTCGGTGCTCCAGGCGATGGGCCACGAGGAGGACGCGCGCGCCGTGCTCATCGCGAAGGAGGGGCTGCAGCGCGAGGCAAGGCGGAAGCGCACCCGCAATCCGGTCTGGCGGGCCGTGCTGACGACGATGGACGGGATCCTGAAGGTGACGGTCGCCTATGGTCGTCAGCCGTTCCTCGCTTTCGTCTGGCTCGTGTTCTTCTGGGCGCTCGGGGTCGCGGTGTTCGGCTTCGCGGAGAGCCTGGGTGCGTTCCGGCCGACGAGCCCGGTGGTACTGCGCCAGGCGGAGTGGACGCTGTGCGGTTTAGAGAAGACCGAACAGCGGGAGCTGGCGGCCACGGGCCAAGTCGCGAACGGCCGCGCCGAGCCGGGCCAGAATCAGCTCTCCTGCTTTCGCGACCAATGGGAAGCCGCGAGCTTTCCGATCTTCAGCCCTTGGATGTACTCGCTCGACAACCTGCTTCCCGTCCTCGACCTCGAGCAGAAGAGCGTCTGGAGCCCGGACCCGGCGAAGCCGTTCGGCGAGGTCGCCCGGTTCTACTTCTATCTCCAGGCCATCCTCGGATGGACGCTCAGCCTGCTGGCCGTCGCCGGTTTTTCCGGGCTGGTGAGAATGCGATGAGCGGCTTGCGCGTGTTCCCCGGTCCATATGTGGCGGTGGTTTCGGCCGCCCTCCTGCTTTCGGGATGCGGCGTGCTGGATACGCCGCCGCCGGTGCTGCCGATCGCCGATGCACCGCTCCAGCCGACCGAGACGATCCCGATCCGGCTGAGCACGTCCTGGCCGGCGCTGCTCGCGGTGGCGGAGGCCGCCATCCCCATCTGCCGCACGGTGGCCGAGGATGGCGCGACCTGCGCCGATCCGGACGACGGCATGATCCTCGAACAGGACGAATGGTTCGACCTCGGGCGGAACTGGCTCGGCCGGCCGCTTGGCGCCAAGGGCAGCGCGTGGCGCGAGGCGCTGCTTGATACGGCGCTGACCGAGGACCAGCTGACGATAACGCTCGGCGCCTTCTACCGGGTGCGTGTCGGGACGATGGACGGGAGGCGCGAACTCGCGAGCTGCGGATTCGACGAGCCGCCGCGCGAGATCAAGGCGAGCCTCGCGGGGAGACTACGCCTCGCACCGGAATGGTATCTCGACCCGAGCCTGACGGCGGCCGTCGACCCGGCGAACGACTGCACGGCGTCGATGCTGAAGGTAAACCTCAGCGACCGTTTCGCCGAGCCGCTTCGGCAGAAACTCCAGGAGGAGGCGGATGGCGTGGAGGCCCGGGTGCGGGAGGTCACGCTCTTCAGGGAGAAGGCCGCGGCGCTCTGGGCCAAGGCGTCCGAGCCGATCGACATCGGGCGGGACACCTGGCTCGAATTCAATCCGGTCGGCGTCGTCTCGGGCCCGATCCGGTTGGTCGACGGTGGGCAGAACCTGTCGATACCGATGGCGCTCAAGGCGAGGCCGCGCGTCGTGCTCGGCGCAAGGCCGGGATCGGGGGAGGGGATGCCGCTGCCGCCGGTGACGCCGGGTGACGTCACGCCGCAGTTCGACGTCAACCTCCGTGGCCTCGTCACCTACGAGCAGGCTTCGCGCAAGCTGACCGAAAAGCTCGGCGGCCGACGCCTCTCCGCGTTCATCTTCGCGGTCGAAGTCGAAAGCGTGACGGTGAGCGGCAGCGGCAACAAGGTGGTGCTCGCGGTGGCGATCAGGGGCTCCTTCAACGGCACCCTCTTCCTCTACGGGACGCCACAGTTCCTCGCCGCGATCGGACAGAGGGCCGGGGGCGAGCTGACCTTCGAGGACATCGACTATGCCCTCGCCTCGCGAAGCATCATCGCGCGCATCGGACAGGCGCTGTTCAGCGACCGGATCCGCGATGCGCTCGCCGAGAATGCCCAATGGGACCTGAGCGGCGAGCTTCAGTCGGCGCTCGGCAAGGTCACGCGCGCGATCAACCGCGAACTCACGCCGGACGCGACGATGTCGGGGCGGTTCACGTCATTCGGCCCGGGGACCGTGAGGGTCGGGCCGGAGGGCATCGAGGGCTGGTACCGCGTCGGCGGACAGGTCGAAATCGTATTCGACCCCTTCTGAAGCGCCGGCGGCTTACGGACAGCGGGCGTAGAACTCCTGGCCCGTATAGCGGTCCCGCCAGGTACACCAGCCCTGCGGCCGCGTGTTGTTGGCCGCAATGATGGCGCCGGAGACGGAGCCGATCGCCGCTCCGGTGATCACGCCTGCGGGGGTCCGGCCGAGAACGCCGCCCACGGCAGCGCCCATGATGCCCCCCGCCGCGGCGCCGCCCGCGGCATTGATTCCGGCCTGGGTGCAACCTGAAAGGGCAAGGCCGGCCATGACGAGCAGGACCATGGGTTTCATGAGTCAATTCCTCCAAAGGCGCCGACAATGTCAGCGCACGGCTTCACGCATCCCGGTCCGGGATCGTTGATGACTGCAGGCAAGCCGGACCGAAGCCCTAGCCGAGGATTCGCGCCTTCTGGGTGGCGAATTCGTCGTCGGTCAGGATGCCGGCCTTGTGCAATTCGGCGAGCTTCTGGAGCTGCTCCATGGCGCCCGCGCTCAAGCCGGCCGGCGGGGCCGCTTCGGCGGGCGCTTCGGCTGGCGGCGGCGCTGCACCCGCTGCCTGCTTCGCGGCGACCTTGCCCGAGACCGCGGTCGCGGTCCCGGCAATGATCGCCGTTCTTCCCGCGGTCCTCACCGCAGAGCCGAGAATGCTGGGACGGGACCTTCTGACCATCGGGTGGTTGCTCCTTGCCTTGTCATTTTCGGAGGTGAAGATTACTGCAGTTCGGGTTTCCCGCATAGTCGACTCGGCAGCCCTTCAGGCGTCCTGTACAGTCCGACGCGTGCATCAGGAGGAGGACATGGGCGCAGGCCTTGGCGAAACGACACTCGGCCAGTGGTTCATGTGGCTGGCGATCATCGGCATCGTTCTCCTCCTCCTGATCTACGGGCGGCCGTTCCTGCTGCCGATCGTGGTGGCCTTCCTGGTGTTCACGGTCTTCTCCGCCGCCATCGACAAGGTATCGCGCATCAATCTCGGCGGGATGACGCTGCCTTATTGGCTGGCGGCGACGGCAGGCCTGGTCGTGTTCGCCGTGGCGTTGTTCCTGCTCTATGTCGTCATCTCGGGCGAGATCCTGCTCATCGTCGCCGAGTGGCCGCGGATCCTCGAGCGCGTGCAGGGCCTCCTCGCCGCGCTGTCGGAATGGTTCGGCGAGGATCTCGGCGCGGCGATCCGGGCCACCCACGGCGAATTCAACATCGTCGCCAGCATCCGCGGGCTGGTCTCGCCGGCGGGTTTCGCCATCACCGCCATCATCGTGGTCCTGCTCTACGTCGCCTTCATGTTCGTCGAGCGGTCCCACTTCGCGGGCAAGGTCGCGCGGCTCTTCCCCGATCCGGCGCGCGAGAGCCAGGTCAAGGATGTCGCCCGCCAGGTCATCAAGAGCGTCCACCGCTATCTCCTCATGAAGACGCTGCTCTCGGCCGGCAACACGCTGGCCGCCTATGCCCTGATGAAGGTGATCGGCCTCGAGTTCGCCGAGACCTGGGCGCTCCTCACCTTCTTCCTCAACTACATCCCGAAGATCGGCTCGATCACCGCGACGGTGGTCCCCTCGGTGTTCGCGCTCCTCCAGTTCCAGGACTGGCAGACGGTGCTCCTCATCGCCGGCGGCCTGACGGTGGTGCACATGGTCACCGGCGAGATCATCGAGCCCATGGTCATGGGCCGCACCCTCAACCTGAGCTCCCTGGTGATCATGCTGGCGCTGACGTTCTGGGCCATGGTGTGGGGGGTCGTCGGCACTTTCCTCGCCGTGCCGCTGATGGTGGTGATCCTGATCATCTGCTCGAAGGTGCCGATGCTCAGACCGGTCGCGATCCTTCTGTCGAGCGACGGCGACCTAGACGAGGAGGAGGCGCGAACGCCTCCCCTGAAGCCGGCGCGGCGCGCGACGCGGAAGGCGGCCTGAGAGCCTCGGGTCAGTTTCCCAGCGCGCGCTGGAACAGGCGGCGGAGGGTGAGGTCCTGGTCGAATTCGCCGTGCTCCAGGAAGTGGAGCACCTGGGCGATGACCAGCGGATTGTTCATCATGAAGGTGTGGGTGACCGGCAGAACGATATGGTCGCGCATGCCCTCGAGCCGAGTGCTCTCGACGGCGACGAGCCCGTCATGGGGGCCCTTGAAGATGCCGGGCAGGACAGGGACCGCGGAGCGCGAGCCGGCGATGATGCCGACCTCGAAATCGGCGGCGCCAAGGAGGTTCGGGACGCTGTCCGGATCGCGCCCGAGCTGAAGTCCCGCCGGGCCGGTGAAGAACTCGAACAGCCGCAGATGACCGAATATGTCGACCAGTTCGGAGCCATGATTGGGCGGGCCGAGCATGACGGTGCGCCCGAGGTTCTCCGGCCGGTTCCCGATCAGCCAGCCGCGGAGCAGAATTCCGCCCATGGAGTGGGTGACGAAATGGATCTGCGCCGCGTCTCCGCACTCCGCGACCGCGCCATCGATGTGAGCGATGAGATCCTCGACCGGCATCTTCGTCGAGGGGTAGGTGGAGTTGACGACGGTGTAGCCGAACGCCGCAAGCGTCTCTTCCATCAGCAGGAAGGAGGACTCGGTCCGCGACAGGCCGTGGAGCAGCACGACGCAGTCGCTGGCGAGCGCCGCCGGCGACACGAGCATGAAGCCAAGGGCTGCCAGGACACGGAGGCGCATCACGGGTCTCCTGTTTCCGATGTGGGCTGGGCGCTCTGCCGAAGCTGCTCGATCACCGTGGACAATCGTTCCGGATAGTCCGGCGTGAAGGTCCAGTAGTCCGCGCCGAACGAGGTGTCGCCGACCTCCAGGCCGCGCTCCTCCGGCCCGAGATGATGGAGGATCGTGATCAATACGTCGCTGCTCACCCAGGGATCGTCGTACCAGAAGGTATGCGACCGGCTCGACAGGCCGGGGATGTTCTCGGGCCGCACGCGAAGCACCTCCAGGCCATAGGCCTTCGTCGCGTCGAGCAGCCACTCAGTCGCCTCGGGGCTGAGTTCGGCCATGTCGGGCCGGCCGGCCCGCGAGCCGTTGTTGACCCGCGCCGACAGCCGGAGCGCACTGTCGTTCATGTTGACCGCGACGGTCATCCGTTCGGCGCGGTTCGCGTAATGCTTCATGTCGTCGACGAAGCCACGAAAGTCGGCGTCGGGAGCGGCGTGGTAGATTTCGCCCAGCCGCGCGGCCGTGTCGCCGGCCGCGACGGCATCCCGGCCGACGATGGCGAGGCCCTTGCTCCCGACGGTGGCGCCGGCGCTGTAGGTGAACACGTCGATGTGCTCGGCGTCGGTGTGCTCGGACAGGAGTTCGATCAGGCGGGCGAGTTCGGGTGCCGACTCCGCCGCCGTCACCATGTCCCGCGAATACCGGAGGAAATTCTCCGCCGTCGGCCAGTTGAACAGGAGCACGACCGAGTTTCGGCCGGTGAAATGCTGGAGCTGGGCGGCCTGGCCAGCGGCCCGCTCGAGATTGGTGTTGGCGCCGTGGACATAGACGATGATGTCGTGATCGCGGCTCCTGGCGAGCGCCGCGTCGATCGACGCGAACCAGGTCTCGGCATCGGCCGACAAATGCTGTCCGGGCGCGATCGTCGCCTGTTCGTCCACCGCATCGAGGTGGAGAAAGGGACGCTGCTCTTCGCCTGCGCGGGTCGACCATTCGTAAATCCGGTCCCAGGGCGTGCCGTCCTCGCCGATCCTGATCGTGACGACCCCGGCATGAAGATCCTCGCCCGGGACCCGCGCGTAGTCACGGTCCTCGCGGGTACCGAGCGCCTTGCGGTTGGTCGCGTAGAAGAGATCGATCTCCGGATCTGGCGCGCGGTCGGGGTCGTCGGAGAAAATGTTGGTCCGCCCGTCGAGGAAGACCATGGGGGCCGGCATCAGCCGCATCGGCGGCTGGTAGAAGGAGATCGCGACCGTGATGCCGGCGCCGACGACGATCACGGCCAGGAGGATGAGGAGAAAACGACGCATTTTCTTCAAGGGAGAGCCGCGTGGTTCCTGAGTCTTTGGAGAGAAGGAGGGCCCGACCATTCGGGCGAAGATAGGGCTCTATTCGGTCGGGATGCCTTCTTCGATGCGCCGGGCGACGTAGGCATAGAACGGGTTCGAGGAAACGCGCAGCAGCGAGTCGAGCCCGACGATCAGGGCGCCGGTTTCGCCGCGCGGCGCGATGGTGCCGAGCGAGACGCCGAAGGTGTCGTCGGCGGGGTCGGGGTGCGATCCGTAGAGCCCGTCCGACGGTGGGAAAGGCAGCGCGATGTGGGACATGGAGAAGACGTCCGCCGGATAATCGACGCCCAGCAGGCGAACGACCTCGGCGGTGTCGCCGGGGGCGACCGTGCGCTCGACAGCGGCCGGCTGTTCCAGCCCGGCATTGCCGATCACGGTGGCGCGGTACTTTCGCACGCCCGGCGGAAGCAGCCTCGCCACCGCCGTATCGGCGCTGTCGCGCAGCAGATCCTCGACATTGGCGGCGCGGTTGACGTCGAACAACACCAGTTCGCTGCCATTGTCCTCGAGCCGGTCGTAGAGCGCGTTCACCACGGCCCTGGCGCTGACCGTGAAGTCGATCGCCGACTGGAAGGCGAGGATCGGCGGAAGCCGGCCGATGTCGCCGCGGCGGACGGTCGCCTCGATCTCGGATTGCAGTTCGGTGGTCAGCTCGTAGGTCTGGGTCGCGGCATTGACCGGGAAGGAGTTGTATTTGAAGGGGTTGTACTCCGGGATGATGTTGAGCCATGCCGCCTTGATGAAGGGCGGAAAGATGGCGGGCAGGGCCGCGAGGCCGGAGAAGCGGGCAAACCGCGTCACCCCGATCATCGGCGACAGCAGAACGAGGCGATCCGGTTGCGCGAGGCGATCGTCCTGAAGCGCATCGAGCGCGTATTTGACGGCCAGCGCCCCGCCGTTCGAGTAGCCGACGATGTGGAGCGGGGCGCCCTCGCCGGCGCGGGCGACGGCGTCCCGCACGCCGAGCCGCGTCGCCGCCATCCAATCCTCCCACACCGCCCTGGTAAGGCCGGCCGGTACGGTGCCGTGGCCCGGCATCCGCATCACCACCGCCACGAAGCCATAGGTCCGGTACAGTTCCGCGACGTGGCGGAGGCTGTAAGGCGCATCGGTCAACCCGTGGAGAAGGAGAACGGCGCCTTTCGGCTCCCCATCGGGCTCGAGAACGTAGGAGCGATTGAAGTCCTGGGGGAAGCTGCCGGGAAAGATGGGCGCGTCGGCGAAGTAGCGGTCGTAAGAGACCCGATAGGCCTCGGGCAGTTCGCGGGTCACGTTGTCCAGGACGGACTGGAAGATGCGCTCCTCGGCCGCGAGGTATCCGGTCCAGTCCGTCGCATCCATCTCGGCGACGCTGAGTTCATCGGGAACGAAGGTGTGCCATGGCGCGAGCGGAGGGCCCCGGAGCGAATCGTACGCGCGAACGGCGAACACGGTCGCGAGCACGGCAAAGATGAGGATGGCGAGGGCAACCGCCACTTTTCTTAGTCGCATTCTCACCGTCTCCAAGCGTCGGACCGGCACGTCGCCCCAGCCGCATCATGCGATGGATTGCTTGACTCGCTCGCCCGAAATCAAATCAGGTTAGGCTGGTTTGGGCTCCGATCCACCTAAATCTCTTGCTCGGCCCTGGGAGGTCAGGACGAGGTGAATCAGGGTCATCGTGAAGGAACGGCGAATTTGACGACTCTTGACCGACCAGAGACTGGCTTATCGGAGGTGAGCCGGATCGCCAGGCCGAGGGTGTCGCGAGCATGAGCCGGACGTTGTAGCAGGACTCATCGAACTCGACGTCGCAAAGGATGAGGGTCACGGCAGACCCACGGTCGGTTCGAGGTGCGGTTCCCGCGTGCGCCGGAGTGATACTGCCCTCGCGCTCACACGCTTCTGGCTACGACGCGCCCATCGCCGCAAACGGCGCTGCCGGAGGAGAGGGCGACCGGATACCCCGGGGCGTCGGCGCAGGTGGGGCATGCTGTCGCCTTCACGCCCGGTATGTCTCCCGGACGAGGCAATCGATCGGGCCGAGGCTGCACGCCATCTCAAAGGCGTCGATCAGGTCGGGTCGCCCGACACCGTCACCTCGACGCAGCCCGGTTCCACCCGGCCGAAGGCATGGCCGAGGGCGAGGCAGGCGGCGCGGTGGCCGACGAATTGCATGAAGCTGGACGGCAGGAGCCGGCCAAGGAACAGAAGCGTGACGACATCCCCCATTTCCTTCTCGTCAGTCACGAGATCGTCCCCGAGGCAAGCGGCGGGCCGGGCGGGATGTCCGGTCGAAGCGAGCCTACGCCGATTGCCGCCGCCGCGACGAGACGGTTGTGGCCAAGCATGAAAACTTGCTCCACCATGCACTGCAAGACGGAGTTCCGGCGGGACGTCGACGAAGTCTGGGCGACCAGCTGCCCGTTCTTCCAGCCCGAAGCGGCGCTCTCCGTGGAAGTGGGGATCATGGCGCAATACATGTACCGCGCGGGGAGGACCGGCGCGCCCGGGCGATGGGACCTGGAGCGCGCGGCATGAGCACACCGTTGCCAGGACGGGCCGCACCGGACATCGCCATCGTCAACGGCACCGTCATGCCGATGGGCGGCGGCCGGGCGATCGAAGGCGGCACGGTCACGATCAGCGGGCGGATCGTGGCCGCCGTCGGGCCTGCCGGCGCAGTGGATGCGACCGGGGCCGCGAAGGTCATCGATGCGACCGACTGCGTCGTGATGCCGGGCTTCGCCAATTGCCACACCCATATCGCATCGAACCAACTCCTCCGCGGCCTTCTGGAGGACGTGCGCATCTTCGAGTGGCTCAAGGCGATGTGGCAGCTCAAGAGCAACTTCGACGAGGAGACGCTCTACTACGCCAGCCTCAACGGCCTGATCGAGATGGTCAAGTCCGGGATCACCACCTTCAACGAGCACTTCGACGCCTACCGCGTCGAGCCCGAGATCGAGGCGCTGAAGGTGGTGCCGCTCCGGGCGACGCTCGGCTACGGATTCGCCGACCGCGGCATCTATGCCTCGATCACCGACTGGTCGTGGAAGACGCTGGAGACGTTTGGCGACAAGGTCGCGAAGCATCACGATACCGGTGACGGGCGGATCAAGGTCGCGCTGTCGCCGCATGCCGTCTACTCCTGCGGGGAGGACATGTACCGGCTGGTGCGCGAGGTCGCCGATGCGACCAAGGTGCCGATCCACACCCACCTCTCCGAGGGCACGCAGGAGGTGAATTACTGCCTCGAGGCGAACGGCAAGCGGCCGGCGCAGTGGCTCGAGTCGATCGGGTTCCTCGGCCCGGACGTGACCGCGGCCCATTGCAGCCAGCTCGACGCCGGCGACATCAAGGCGCTCGCCGCGACCGGGACACGGATCGGCCATTGCCCGGTCTGCAACGCCAAGCTGGTTTCCGGTACCATGCCGCTCCGCGCGGTGCGGGAAGCGGGGATCACGGTCGGGCTCGCGACCGATGGGCCGGCAAGCCACAATGCCCTCGACATGTTCCAGGAGATGAAGTTCGCCGGGCTGATCCACAAGGCGAATACGAACGACGCCGAATTCCTGACCACCCACGAAATCCTTGAGATGGCGACCTCCGGCGGCGCCGCGGCCATGAACCGGCCCGAGACCGGAACGCTCGCTCCCGGCATGGCCGCCGACGTGATCATCGTCGATTTGGACACCACCCACGCCGCGCCGGTCTATGATGTCGCTGCGGCACTGGTCTATTCGACGCGTGCCGACGACGTGCGGACGACCATCGCCGACGGACGGATTCTGATGGAAGACCGCGTCGTCGTCGGTGTCGACGAGAAGGAGGTCCGTCGCGAATTCCGCCGGAGGGCCCACGCGCTCAAGGCGCGGAGTTTTGGCTGATCCCGCGATGGAAGACGTACGTGGCAAGACCGTCACCGGCACCTTCGTGCACGCGCCGACGGCAGATGGAGTCGAGATCCTCGATGACGCGCTGGTGGCGGTCGGCGCCGATGGCGTCATCGCTTCCGTCATCGCCAGTGGCGACCCGCGTCATGCGGCGCTGAAGGCGGAGACATCGAGGTCAGGCCGGCTGGTGTCGACGCCGTCGGGAAGCTTGGTCTTCCCCGGATTCGTCGACCTCCACATCCATGCGCCGCAATACCCGCAGCTTGGCACGGCGCTCGACGTGCCGCTCGAGGTCTGGCTGCAGCGCCACACCTTCCCGCTCGAGGCGCGCTATGCCGACGCGGGCTTTGCGAAGCGCATCTACGCCGACCTCGTCGGCGATCTCCTCGACAACGGGACGACGACCGCTGTCTATTTCGCGACGATCCACGAGGAGGCGACCCGCCGTCTCGTCGACATCTGTCTGATCAAGGGCCAGCGCGCGTTCATCGGCAAGGTCGCGATGGACAACCCGGAAGAGTGTCCGCCCTGGTATCGCGACCAATCCGCCGAGGCCGCCGTTTCTGGCACCCGTGCGCTCGTGGACTATGTCCGCACGCACCGTGATAACCGCGGGTTGGTCGAGCCCATGGTCACGCCACGCTTCGTGCCGTCGTGCACCGATGCCGTGCTTGAGGGGCTTGGCGCCGTGGCAAAGCAGTGCGGCTGCGCCGTGCAGACCCACTGTTCCGAAAGCGACTGGCAGCACGGCTACGCCCTTGCCCGCCACGGAATGAGCGACGCCGAGGTGCTCGACCGCTTCGGCCTGCTGACGCGGCGCACGGTCCTCGCCCATGGCAACCTGCTTTCGCTGGCGGACATGGATCGCATCAAGGCCCGCGGCGCGGGCGTGGCGCATTGCCCGCTGTCCAACGTCTATTTCTCCAACGCCGTCTTCCCGCTCCGCGCGGCGCTGGCAAGGGGCCTGCGCGTCGGTCTCGGCACCGACATCGCCGGCGGTCCGAGCGGCTCCGTCCTCGACGCCTGCCGCATGGCGGTCGCCGCCTCGCGGATGCTGGAGGACGGCGTCGACGCGGCGCTCCCCCCCGCGCGGCGCGGCCGCCCGGGGTCGCGGGTAGATTTCGGCGTCGCGCTCCATCTTGCCACGGCCGGCGGGGCGGACGTGCTCGACCTGCCGGTGGGACGGTTCGGGCCCGGCTGCCATTTCGACGCGGTGCTGGTCGATCCCGCCGCACCTGGAGGCACCGTGCGCGTCTACGACGATCTCGATACGGCGGCGGACATCGTCCAGAAGATCGTCTTCACCGCCTCGCGGCCCAACATCGCGAAGGTTTGGGTGGGGGGACGGCGCTGCGGCGGTTCCGGGCCGCCGGCGTAGTCGGCACCGTCACTCGGCGGGGACGGCCAGCGCGTCGCGGCGCCTGCGCCGCTGCTCGCGCCATTCGATCATCACGGCCGGAAGCGCAAGCACGGCGATGCAGACGATGGCGATCACCGAACGGCCGAGGTCGCCGTAGGGGCCGTAATGGCCGTCGAACCACGCCGCGAGATAGACCACCAGAACGTGCCAGGCGTAGACGTGAAGGGAGTGGCGGCCGAGGAGACGGAGGAAGGGGAGGGTGAAGAGGCCGTTCAGGATCGCCGAGGCGGTGCGCACCGCGCGGGAGGAGGCATCCCGTCCCGCCACCAGGACCCAGGCGACGCGATAGGCGAGGGCGACGAAGTTCACCAGGAACACGAGGCTGAACTCTGTCCGGTTCTCGAAGATCCAGA
This sequence comes from Bauldia sp., assembly GCA_022841545.1. Lineage (GTDB taxonomy): Bacteria > Pseudomonadota > Alphaproteobacteria > Rhizobiales > Kaistiaceae > Bauldia. Next base: position 22,655 of record JALHRF010000071.1, read on the forward strand.
ACCGCAGCATCATCACCTTCGGCACCACGTCGAAGGTGAATGCCAGGCGCCAGAACCCAAAGAAAACAACGACTAGCGCAGCGATGATCACGGGGCCGGGGCGCGCCGGATCGAGGATTCGGCCGACGTCGAGGCGGCCTTGCGCCCAGAGCGCGCCCAGCGCCATCGCGGTGAAGAATAGCACCTGCCAGGCGAGCGGATTGAAGGCGATGCGGAGCGTCAGGCCGTCCTGCCACGCGTCGAGCACGGCGTTCGCCACGGCGGCCACGCCAAGGTGCACACCGAGTTGCATGGCGAGCCACAGCAGGGCCGAACCGGCGAGCACCGCCACCGCACGGCCCGTGATGCAGAGCCACAGCAGGAAGGGCGCCGCGGCGAGGTAGAGGATGTATTGCGGCAGGATGTCGAAGAACGTCGGCTGGTAAAGCATGGTCGCCGCCGCGACCCGGACGGGGGTGGTCGAAGTCGGCGGCAAGCCCAGCCATTCGCTCCAGATTGCGCCGGCCCCGGGGAGGATGCTCCGCAGGACCAGAACCGAGAGCATCAGGCCGATCATCCAGAGGTACAGCTCGAAGGCACGCCGCCACATCTGCCGCGCCGGACCGGAGAAGCCATGCCGCTCCATCCGTCTCCCGTAGAGCGCGCCGACGAGGAGGCCGGAGAGGAACACGAAGCCCTGGGCGTCCTGAACGAAGCCGAGCTCGGCATGGTTGACCCTCACCAGGGCGTAGGCGCCTCCGAACAGGTGGGTGAGCAGCATGAAGACCAGGAAGTAGCCCCGAAGGCCGTCGAGCAGGGGAACGCGACGCATCCCGGGGCCCCGCGCCGGCTCAGGCGACCGGGAGGCGGGCGAGGCGTTCGAGGAGATGCGGGTCGCCGATCACCGCGGCGCGCTCCTCCCGGCCAAGCCAGGACAGCGCCTCGGAGATCGATCGCGCCTCGCTGATCTTGGCGATGGCCACCGCTTCAAGCGGGTCGACCTCGCCACGCTGCCGCTCGCCGGCGGGCTCCACCAGGCGGATGCGTTCGGTGCGGAGTTCGGCATCGGCAAGCAGACGGTCGAGGTCGGGTGCCCCTGCGATCACCCGGGCGTAGGTCGTGCGGAGCACGGCGGCGCGCCGCACGGAACGCGGAACGTCCACCTCCTCGGGGATGATCAGGAGCCCGCGATGCTTCAGCCACTCGCCGATACGTGTCGAGGCGCAGGCGGCCGAGACCGGCACGGCAAGGAGCAGGCAGATGATCGCCGGCGAGAGCCAAAGGAGGAGCGTCGGGGCAACGAACCAGGCGACGGCGCCGAGCGCGGCGCCGCTCGCCATGTGACTGCGGTGATCCCGGAAGAGCGAGCCGAGTTGCTGGGCGCCCGCCTCGCGCCGCTGCGCGCTCCAGCCGCGATCGCGGCCCGACAGGATCGACACGACCAAGCCTGTCTGGATCACCATCAGGACCGGCGCAAGCAACGCCGACAGGATGAGCTCGAGCCCGATGCTCGACCCGCGCAGCCCATGGCCGCCGTTCCGCCGCGCGTCGACCGTGAGGTCGATCCACCCGATCACCTTGACCGCGAACACCACCCCCATGGTCAGGCCGAGAAGCCAGAGCGCCTCGGTCGAGTCGATGACCGGCCACGTCGGGAAGAGGTTGAAGTCGTCCGGAAAGTAGTCGGGCTGGGTGAAGCGCGCCTGCGCGCCGAGTGCGAGACCGGCGAGGATCAGCGCCAGCCAAAGCGGCGAGGCGATGTAGGACATGATGCCGGTGAAGAGGTGGAAGCGGCTGACCCAATGCAGGCCCGGCGCCGCGATCAGCCGCGCGTGCTGGAGGTTGCCCTGGCACCAACGGCGGTCCCGCGTCGCGAGATCGGCGATCGACGGCGGGCCCTCTTCGTAGGAGCCGTCGAGATCGTCGGCGATCAGGATCGACCAGCCGGCCCGCCGGATGAGCGCCGCCTCGACGAAGTCGTGGCTGAGGATATGCCCGCCGAACGGGGGCTTGCCCTTTAGCATCGGCAGTCCCGCCGCCTCGGTGAAGGCGGCCATGCGGATGATGGCATTGTGGCCCCAGTAGTTGCCTTCGGCGCCGGTCCACCAGGCGAGGCCCGCCGCGAGCGAGGCGCCGTAGGCTCGGCCGGCGAACTGCTGCAGCCGGGCAAGCAGCGTCCGTCCGGCGACGAGCCGGGGAACGGTCTGGATGATGCCGGCCCGCGGGTTGCGGTCCATTCGCCGCGCGAGTTCGACGATGGTCCCGCCTTCCATCGTGCTGTCCGCATCGAGCACCAGCATGTAGTCGTAGGCGCCGCCCCAGCGCTTGCAGAAGTCCGCGATGTTGCCGGGCTTCCGGGCGACGTTCTTCCGACGTCGGCGATAGTAGACCGGCGCCAAGCCGCAAAGCCGGCGGCGAAGCTCGAAAAAGGCCGCTTCTTCCTTGAGCGCCACCTCGGGATCGGTGGTGTCGCTCAGAACGAACCAGTCGAAGCGGTCGCCGACGCCGAGCCGCGTCACCTCAGTCGCCATGGATTCCACAGCGGCGAAGATCCGTTCCGGCAGTTCGTTGTAGGCGGGCATCACCACGGCGGTCTTGCCTTCGACCGGAGTCCACTCCGGGTCCGGGTCGGGCCGGCGCGAGACCCGCACGGCCAGCCCGGCGATCGCCGTCACCAGCGTCAGGCCGACCCAGGCGA
>JALHRF010000072.1 GCA_022841545.1 Bauldia sp.
GCGTCGGAAGTCACGGACAGCCGAATGTCGACCGATTCTTCGGGACCGGAATCTCGCGACCCGCTGCTCGACGCGGCGGCGCGGGTCTTTTCCGCGCGCCAGGCCGACAAGTTCGCGGTGTGGCTTGCGCTGGGCGCCGCCGGGATCGGGCTCTTCTTCCTCATCGCTGGCGGGTGGCAGGGCGAATGGTGGGTGTTTGGCGTGCTCTTCGTCGGCGCGGCGCTGATCTGGCGCGTGGCGCGGGTGGTGATCTATCGCGCCGTCGGGCTCGGCCGTCTGCCGCTGTTCGGCAGCGACATCCAGCCGAGGACCCTCACGCCTCCCCCGGCATCCGAACAGCGGCTCCCAGCATGGGTGAAGACCGCGCCGCGCTCGGCGGCGGTCGCCCGCCTGTCGTTCCAGCCGGAGGTCGCCGCCGAGGTCGTCGTCGCCGCAAACATCGTAAACGTGGAGACGTTGCGCGGCGGCCTGCCCGAGACCCGGCTTCTGGATCTGCCGATGGGCGTGTTTCTCGTCACGCAGGCCGGACTCGCCTTCCTGCCCGGCGACCAGGGCTGGCTCGAAGGACACATCGGCGACCTTCCGGCGGGAATGGTGATGGATGCGGCCGCCATGATCTTCTCCCCGATCGACGCATACAACCGCCTGCAGACGATCGCGGATTTCGACGAGCGGCCGACGCTGAGCGCATGGCTGACCGAATCTTTGCAGCACCGTCACGCCTTCGTCATGCCTTGGGGCGACCTGACTCATGTCCTCGTCGGGACCGAGACGATGGTGCTCACCCGGGAGACCGCGGACGGTGCCCGCTCGGATCACGTCGTCCACGACGGCTCCCGCATCTGGCCGACATTCCTGATGCAGCAGCGCATCGTCTCGGATTTGAAGGAGGCGGTGTTCCAGTGTCAGATCAAACCGAAATTCGAGGAGCTGCTGCGCGTCGTCGTGCAGGAACGCCGCGCCAAGGGCGAGGACGTCACCGCCGAGGATCCGGCTATCCGCACTGAGACTGCACAGCAGGCCGTCGATTGGTTCCAGAACAGGGAGGACAGCAGGAGCGAGGCCGACCTGAAGCACGCGCTCGCACCGGCGCTTTCCGGATATGCGCTCCTGCCGAAGATCGTCGAGAACCAGCCCTGGCTGTTCAAGCCGTAGCGCGCGCGGCGATTCCCGCTCCGGTCTCGGGAACGTGGTTCACCCCCCGAGCATCACGTCGGCGACGGCGGCGCGGGTGAGCGTCCCGACGCGGCGGCCATCGGCATCCACGACCGCGAGCGGCGCCGTCGCTTCGCGGAGCCGCGACGCGACCGCGGCGATGCGAACACCGGCCGGCACCTCTCCTTCGGCGGCGACGGACACATCCGGCGCCATGATCGTCGCCACCGTCAGCACCTTGGCCTTCGGCACATCGCGGGTGAACTCGGCGACGTAGGGAGTCGCCGGCCGCATCACAAGGTCCTCCGGCGTGCCGGTCTGCTCGATGCGTCCGTCCTTCATGATCGCGATGCGGTCGGCGAGTCGGATCGCCTCGTCGAAATCGTGGGTGATGAAGACGATGGTCTTGTGGAGGCTGTCCTGGAGGCGGATGAACTCGTCCTGCATCTCGCGGCGGATCAGCGGATCGAGCGCCGAGAACGGCTCGTCGAGGAACCACAGCTCCGGCTCGACCGCGAGCGAGCGGGCGATGCCGACCCGCTGCTGCTGGCCGCCCGAGAGCTGGTGCGGGTAGTCGGCCTCGCGGCCGGCAAGCCCGACCAGTTCCACCATCTCGCGCGCCCGTTTTTCGCGTGCCGCACGCGGCACGCCCTGGACCTCGAGCGGGAAGCCGACATTGCCGAGCACGGACAGGTGCGGCAGCAGCGCGAAATGCTGGAACACCATGCCCATGCGGTGCCGCCGGATCTCGATCATCTCGCGCGGGCTGGCGGCGAGCAGGTTCCTGCCGTTGAAGAGGATCTCCCCCGCTGACGGCTCGACCAGCCGCGACATGCAGCGGACCAGGGTCGACTTGCCTGAGCCGGACAGCCCCATGATGACGAAGATCTCGCCCTCGTTGACCGCTAGCGAGACGTCGCGGACGGCGACGATCACCTCGGACGACGCGAGTGCCGCCTCGTCGGGCGCCGTGCCGTTCCGGAAAACGTCGCCGCCGCGCGGCCCGTAGAGCCGCCAGACCGAGCGGCAGGAGAGCTTGGGTGCGGAGCTCACGATCGACGTCATCGCTGAGTTCAGGCAAGCGCGGGGCACGTCAAGCGACGGCACCCCGCGACCTGGTCTGCCGATGGAGCGGCCCGAACCTGGCCCCCTACTCCAGCCACTTCTTCCAGCGGTCCTCGTTCTTGGCGACCCAGTCGGCGACCACGGCGTCGACTTCCTGGCCGTCGAGATCGACCTGGCCGACCATGGCGTTCATCTCGTCGCTCGAGATGTTGAAGTTCTTGATCGCCTTGTGGGCGCCCGGCCACTTGTCCTTGATGCCGACCCAGCCCGCCTTCCAGATCGGACCGGTGGGCTTGCCGCAATCATGGGTCGCGTCGGGATTGCTGCCCCAGGCCGGGTCGGTGTAGCAGGCCGCCTCGTAGGCCGGGAACTCGACCCACTCGCCTTCGTACTTGGCCGGCGCCCAGTGCGGGGAGTAGATCCAGAGCAGGATCGGCGCCTGGCGCTGGTAGGCGCTCTCGAGCTCGGCGAACAGCGCCGCGTCGGTGCCGGCATGGACCACCTCGAACGGCAGGTCGAGCGCCTCGACCCGCTCCTCGTCGAAGCCGCCCCAGGTCACCGGGCCGCCGAGGTAGCGCCCCTTCGGCGCGGTCTCGGCGATGGCGAAGGCTTCGGCGCAGGCCGGCTCCTTGAGCGCCTCCCAGTTGGGCAGGCCCGGGCACTTCTCCTTCATGTAGGCCGGGTACCACCACTCCTCCTTGGCAAGCATGCCGGTCTCGCCGAGGTTCTCGACATTGCCGCTGGCGACGCCGTCGTCCAGCGCCTCGCGGCCCGTCGTCTCCCATATCTCCATGGCAAGCGTCAGATCGCCGGTCTTGAGCCCCGCAAACTGTGCGAGGTAGTCGGCCTGGACGTATTCGATGTTGTAGCCGGCCTGCTTCAGCACCTCTCCCATGATCTTCGAGGTGATGAACTGGCCGGTCCAGTCGTGGAGCGTGATCTTGATCGGATCCTGCGATTCCGCCTCTCCCAGGGCGGGACCGGACAGGGCGGCGCCGGCCATGAAAGCGGCGGCGGCGGCCGTCAGAAGCAAGCTGCGCGGTGTCATTGAAAACCCTCCGGCGTGAGCGCGGGTGAACGAGACCACGCCGCACGACGCTGGAAAGCCCATCAAACCAGCCGTTCGTCGGCAGTCCCCGCCCGCAATCGCTGATTTGACCCTCGCGCGGCGAGCGTTGTCAACGACGAAAAGGAACTCCGGCCGCGCGACTGAGGCGGCCGCGGCCTTCAGGATGGGCTCTCCGCCCTGGCCGCAGCAGGTTTCCCGCCGGCTGCGGTTGAGGTCGCAGGGCCTGCCGCAAGGCCCAACCGGAACTCCGGCGTTTCCGTGCGCTCAATGGCAGGGAAGCGTTACTCGCCCAGCGCGGCCGAGGGCTCGGCGCCGGGAGACGCCCGGAAAACGTAGAGCGTGTATTTCTCCGAGGGGTTCTTGGCGAGGCCGAGCACCCGGACCCGGACGCTGCCCTGACCGGAGACGTCCGCATCGACGCTGGCGAAGGATGCCGCGCCGCCGTCGGCAGCGGGCGTCTCGCCCTCGCGATAGACGATGAGCGAGATCGGCGCGCCTTCGCTGCCATAGACCAGGAAACCGTACTGGCCGTCGGCCGCAACCGGCACCTCGTGGTCGATGAAGCGTTGGAAGCCGTTGTCCTCGACGTCGTTGCCGGTGAGCGAGCCGTCGAAGGTCGCGACCTCGACCACCTCGCCGCCGCCGGCCTTGTCGGCGAGATGATCCTTCACGTCGGCGATCACGCTGTTCCGGTGGTTGTTGAACTTCTCCGCGACCGTCGACCAGCGCTGCGCCTCGTCGTCGAGGCTGAAGCTCGTGGCCTCGCCGAGGAGCGGCATCAGGAGGTCGATGCGCTGGGCGAAGTTGCGCATCACCGCATTGGACGCGATGCCCTCGGTGGTCTCGACGACGTGGCCGCCGGAGAGGATCGCCACCACCTGGCCCTTGCCGTTGATGATCGGGCTGCCGCTCGCACCCTTGAAGGTGGGGAGGCTATGCTGGACGAGATAGGCGTGCTCCGGGTCGGTGCCGAACATGAAGAAATCGGTGACCGAGGTGATGCGGCCGTACTGCACCGTCGGCGTTGGCTTGAGCTGCGCCGAGCCCTGCTCGGCGGTGCCGCCGATCGGGTAGCCGGCATAGGCGAGCGGCATGCCCGAATCGAGCGCTGCAACCTCCGACTCCGGCGCACGGGTGAGGATCGGGCCGAACGTGTCGCCCACCTCGACCCTGAGGAGGGCCACATCGTAGCCGGTGCGGCGGGCATCGTTGCCGAGCGCGGCGTAGCTGGAGCTGGTCGCCTTGGTGTCCGAATCGAACTTCGAGAACATCGAGTAGCCGTCGTGGATCACCGCGTCGGTCACCTTGAAGTCGCCGTCGCCGCCGGGCTCGCTGCCGGGCTTGCGGACGATCAGGTCGCCGCCGCTGCCCTTCACCAGATTGGCGACGTGGGCGTTGGTGGCGAGGATGCCGGGAGCGACCGGCCAGGCCGTGCCCTGGAGCACTTCCTTGCCATTGCGGTCGCGCTGGATCACCGCGTAGGCAGCGGCCTCGAGCTGGTCGATGAAGTCCTGGTCGACCATCTCCTTCTGCACGTCCTCGGCGACGGCCGCGACCACGTCGCTCATCGAGGCGAAGCGGCTCTCGGCGAAGACGAAATAGGCGGCGACGCCGGCGGCCACCACGAGGAGGCCGGCGGCCACCGCGCCCTGGAGGCGGCGCATGCGCTTCAGCGACTGGCCGGTGGTCTCGAATTTCGGCTGGATCAGGGTCTGCTCGAGGTCGGCGACCGTGGCGTTCTTCGCGATCTTCGCCGCGACCGTCGGTCCCTCCTTGCCGCCGAGGCGGATCCTCGCGCCGTCGGGCACCGTCTCGCCGGTGCGGGCCGGCGCGTCGTTGATCTCGACCGCGCGCTCGCCGAAGATCTCGATCCGGTAGTCGCCGGTCGGCTGGCGGAGGAGCTGGCAGTGCTTCCGGCCGACAGCCCTGTGCTCCGGCCCGAACACCACGTCGGAGGTGGTCTCACGGCCGAACACGATCGTTTCCTTGCCCGGCTCGAAGACCAGCGGCGCGCCCTTGAGGCCGTCCGTCGGCGCGGGACCGGGCCCCTTCCAGATGGCGACCCCGGCGGTGGGCTCGATCGTGACGCTGAATTCCATGCTTCTCTCCGGCATGCGGCTCTCGAAACTCCGGAAGAGCATAGCATGAAGCCGGCGGCGATAAGGCGGGTTCGCGCCGGAAAGCAGGCGATACCGGCGATACCCGACACGTTCCGGTAGCCAAAGCATGGCAAGTGCCGCCGGACAGGACCCTCATCCTGGAAGGTGTGTGGCGACGGTCACAGGCTGGCCCCATGTGCGGGCTGATCGGCCCCTAAACGCTTGCGAAGCCGGGGATTTCGGATAGGCTCAATCGGGATTTCAGAAACCAGCGGCGACGATCGGAATCGGAACTGCCATGGCCTTCGTGCATGGTTTCGAAAACGATGTGTTCATCAGCTACGCCCACGCCGACAACGAGGTGGACGCGCTCGGTGACGCGTGGGTTCATCAGTTCCAGCAGAATCTTCGCATCGCGCTGAAGCAGCGGCTCGGCCGTGGTGACGAGATCAACATCTATTTCGACGCCCGGCGGCTCCAGGGCAACCACCCGCTCGACGAGATCCTCGACAGCGTCCGCAAGAGCGCGGTGTTCCTCGCGGTGGGCTCACCCAGCTATGTCAACCGCCAGTGGACGCGGGACGAACTCGCCGCCTTCGTCGCGGTGTCAAACGACCCTGCCAGGCTGTTCGCGCTCGAACGGCTGCCGCTCGACCCCGGCGAGCGCTACCCCGACCCACTCCACGACTACTTCCGCATCAATTTCTGGCAGCGCGACCAGAGCGAGACAGACATTCCGCTGACGCTCACGCCGCGGCTCAACACCACGCTCTATTACGTACGGCTGCAGACGCTGGCCGAGCAGATCCGCGGCCAGCTCTCGCAGATGGCCAACCGCAGCGCGCGGCCGCCGGTTGCGGTGACGCCTTCGGCTCATGCCTCTCAAGCCCATCCGCCGATCCACGCCGCCGTTGCCCACGCCGAGCCGGCCCCGAAGCCCGCGCCGGTCCCCGCCGCGCCGATCGCGGTCGAGAGCGGCCCGCGGCCGGTGCTCGTCGCGCAAGTCACCGAGGATCTCGAGTATTACCGCGAGCAGGTGATCAGCCACCTCACGCAGTTCAACATCCCGATCTACCCGCTCGACATGTATCCGCAGGGCGGCGCCGACTTCAAAGAGGCGGTGAAGGCCGACCTCGCGCGGGTGAAGTATTTCGTCCAGCTCCTCGGGCCGACCTCGCCGCGGAAGCCCCGCGACATGCCGGAGGGCTATCTCGTGGCCCAGAGCGATCTTGCCGCCGAAGCCGGGGTGCCGATTCTCCAGTGGCGCTCGCCCGACCTCGTCCTCGATACGATCGTCGATCCGGCGCACCGGGCTTTCCTCACCGGCGACAAGGTCGAGGCGGTCGGCCTGGAATCGTTCAAGGCGAAGGTGGTGAGTCTCGCGACTGCACCGCCGCCACCCCCACCGCCGGTGCCGATCGAAGGGATGGTCATCGACTCGCCGATCTTCATCAACGCCAACCTCGACGACCAGCCGATCGCCGAGGAGGTGTTCGAGAAGGCGCGGCTCAGGAAGCTGCCGCTGGTGCTCTCCCACCCGGTGGGTACGGCCGAGGAGGTGCGCCAGGATTTCGAGCGCAACTGGCGCGAATGCGACTCGGTGGTGCTGATCTACGGCAGCGCGCCGCAGATCTGGGTGCGCAACCAGATCATGCTCTACAACAAGCTCAAGCGGGAGCGCGAGAAGCCGCTCCGCGAGTTCATCCTGATGAACTGCCCGCCGCAGCAGAAGCCGCCGGTGGGCATCGCGCTACCCGAGGTCGAGGAGATCGACTGCCGGGGCGGACTGTCCGCTGAGATCCTCGAGAGCGTGGTGCTGGACCTGGCGACATGAACTCCGTCTTCGGTACGGGGCGCGTTGCCTATCCCGGGCTCCGGGCCTTCGGCCGCGAAGAGTTCGACCTGTTCTTCGGCCGCGAGAGCTGCGTCGACGAGATGGTCGACACGCTCGGCCGGACCTGCTTCCTCGCCGTCCTCGGCACGTCGGGCAGCGGCAAGTCGTCGCTCGTCCGCACCGGCTTGCTCAATGCGCTGGAACTTGGCTTCCTCGCCTCCGCCGGGTCGACCTGGCGGATCGCAGAGCTGCGTCCCCGCGGCCATCCGATTCGTTCGCTCGCCATCGCGCTCCTCGAGGTGCAGGGCAACGCGAAGCCGGAAGAGGCGGAGATCGAGATCCTCTCCGCCTTCCTCCGCCGCGGCCCCCGTTCGCTGATCGAGTGGGCGAATGCGGGCCATCTCCCGCCGCGCGCCAACCTCATGGTGCTCGTCGACCAGTTCGAGGAGCTGTTCCGCTACGAGGACTATTCCGGCCGCGAGGAGGCGGAGGCCTTCGTCGGGCTCCTGGTCGCGGCCGCCCGCGAGAACGCGCCGATCTACGTCGCGATCACCATGCGCTCGGAATATCTCGGCGCCTGCACGCTGATCGACGGCCTGCCCGAGGTCATCAACCGCGGCCTCTACCTCACCCCCCGCATGAGCCGCGAGGAGTGCCGCCAGGCGATCGTCGGGCCGGCCGAGGTCTGCGGCTTCGGCATCGAGGACGGCCTCGTCAACAAGCTCCTCAACGATCTGACCGACTTCGCGCCGTGGGAGTTCGGCGGCGGCCACGACCAGCAGCGCCGCCTTGGGCGCCGCGCCGACCAGCTGCCGCTGATGCAGCATGTCCTCAACCTTCTGTGGCAACGGGCCCGGGCGCGTAACGAGACCGATATCGTCCTCACCCTCGCCGACTACGAGGCGGCGGGAGGGCTGGGCGGCGCGCTCGACCGCCATGCCGACGAAGTCGCGGCCACCGTGCCAGCGGAGCATGCCGACGTCATCGACACGGTATTTCGCGCGCTGGTGACGGGCAAGACCGTCGCCGATGCGGTGCGGCGTCCGACCCGCTTCGGCGAACTGGTGGAACTCGCCGCCGGCCGCCGCGATTCGGTCGCCGCCGTCGTCGACGCCTTCCGCGCCCCCGGAATCAATTTCTTCACGCCCGGCCAGCCCGACGCAGTCCATGACGACACCTTCATCGACATTTCGCACGAGAGCCTGATCCGCCAGTGGCGGCGGTTGTCTCGATGCCTCGAGGAGGAGGCGCATTCCGCCGACGCCTGGCACCAGCTGCTGTCGCGTTCGGAGCGGTTCAGGACCGGCGCCGGGGGCCTGCTCACCGGGCTCGACCTCGACAACCTGGTGGACTGGTGGGAGCGGGCGAAACCGACCGCTGCCTGGGCACACCGCTACGGCAACAGCTTCGAGGAGGCGGAGCAATATCTCCGCGACAGCCAGTTCGCCGAGGCCGATCGCAAGCGCCGCGACGAGGAAGAGGCCCGGAAGCTTCTGGCCGCCGAGGAGGCCGCCAATACCGGGCGGCGGTTCAAGCGGCTCGCCGGCGCGCTTGCTGCCGCGCTCATCATCGCCTTCGCCGCGACAGGGTCGGCCATCTATCTGTGGCGCGAGTCGAATGCAGAAGCGCTCGCGGCGCTGGAGGCGCAGCAGGAGGCCGAGGTCGCGCGGGCCGAGGCAGACGCGCAGCGCGCGCTCGCCGAGGCGGCGCGGACGGAGGCCGAAGAGCAACGGGCGATCGCCGAAGCGGAAGCAGCCGCAGCCGAGAACGCGCAGGCGGAGGCCGAAGCGCAGCGCCTCATCGCCGAGGCGGAGGCGACTGCGGCGGAGGAGGCGCGTGAGGAGGCCGACGCGCAGCGACAGCTCGCCGAGGCGGCGCGTCAGGAGGCGGAACGCGCGCGGACCGAGGCCGAGGCCGCCCGACAGCAGGCCGACCAGATCATCGACACCTCGATCGCCTATTTCGCCAAGGCGCTTGGCGACGAGGTCGCCTCGATCCACGGCGATCCGGAGCTTATTGCCGACCTCGGCTATGCCGGCGGTCTGCTGTCGCGCCTCGCTCAGGACACGCGCGCCGATGCCGGCGGTAACACCGGCGTCGACACCAGCTTCATCGATGCGCTCCGGCCTGCCTTCGTCGTCCAGGGGGCACTGTCCGCGGGTCAGATCCCGTCGGTCGAGCCGGCTGCGTCCGGCGACGTGACGCGCTGGATCGATCCGCCGGGTGGACCGGGGCTGACCGTCACCATCGCCTGGACCGAACGGGTCCTCCGGCTCACCGACCGCACCGGGCGCGTCGTCGCCCGCTACGATCTGCCGGCGAGCTTCTGGGGTACGGGGGCCGATACGCCTTTCGCCGCGGCGGACGGGCAGGGCCTGGCGCCGGTCGTTCTCGCCGACAGTGCGGGGCAAATCTGGATCGGCGCGGGCGGCAACGGGGCGATTGCGCCAGCCGCAGGTGGCGACCTCGGGGCAGGACGGATCGACGACATGACGGTCGATCAGGCCAGCGGGCGGGTCATCCTCGCCTATCGCCTCGGCAAGACCGGCGAGCGCGGTCAGTCCTTGTTCGGTTCAGCCAACCGGGTAGCCGCGCTCGTGCGCGATGGCGATGGCTGGAAGGTGTCCGACGTGTTCCGCATGCCGCGCGGCCCTCTCGGCGGCGAAGGCGGCACGCTCCGGCTGGTGGCTGCAACCGACAGCGCGATCTACACCGTTGCCGACGGTGCCGTGATGCGCACCGATTTGGTCGCCGACCGCACCGAGGCAATCGACATACCCGGCATCGTCCTCGACGCTGGCATGACCGGCGACGGTCGGTATCTGCTCGCCGGCGGGCTTCGCGACGAGGCCGGCACCTGCTTCGAGCCCGAGAGACGCGGCGGCTTCCTCGACCCGTGGCTCGGGCCTGACCCCAACAAGCCGCAGCCGGCGGCAGCCGTGCCGCTCGACCCCGAGGGCGGCGGCGGAAGCGAAGCGCCGATCATGGCCGCGCCAATTACGCCGGCCGAGTGCCTCCTGCTCCTCGACCTGACAGATGGCATGCCGCTCTGGCGCGGGGTCGCCGCCGGCACGGTCTTCGACTCGGTCCGGGCCGAGGGCGATGGAGCCGTCGCCGTGATCGAAGGGACGACGCCGAACCTCAAGGCGCTCCAAATCGCCCGCGTCGGGGACTCCTGGACCCACCGGGACGGAGACTTCGACCCTGCCGCATGGGGTTTCGGCGGGTTCGGCGAGGCCTACGCGGCGATGGCCGCGACCGGAGGCGCCTTCCCCTCGACCCTCACCGTCGAGTCGGCCGGCCGGCTGATGCGCGAAGGGGTCCTCCGTGGCGTTGCGGCCCCGGAGCCCGGCGGCCGGGTCATTGCCTCGCGGGTCGGCGCCGACGAGGTCCAGATCGCGCGGTTAACGGCAGCGGAGGGGTCCGAGCTCGAGATCGACGTGCTGGTCTATCGGCCCGGGCAGGACGGTTTCATCCGCGACGACCGCATCGAAGTGCGCCGCATTGCCTGCCTGGCCAGCGAGAGCGACGGGGTCTGCCAATTTGATTCCGCGGCGCTCAGCCCGGACGGCAACTGGCTGCTCGTCACCTCGAACGGAAGCCATGCCTTTGTCGGGCGGAACGGCCCGCTGGCCGGCTGGGAACCCAACATCCTCAGCGAGGACGGCGACGCAATGTCCGGCACGCTGACCTTCACGGCGCTTGCGCCGCTCGACCGCGAAGGCCGCTCGTTCATCGCCGCGACCGAAGGCGGTGAGGGCCTCAGGCGGATCACCCGCCTTGCCGCGACCCCGCCGTCGCAATGGATCGCGCAGGATCGACCCGGCCGCCAGTCGCCCCGCGGCCTCGAATCCAAGGCTGGCGACGGGGGAAGCATTTCCGGCGGAGCGGGGGGCACCGGAGGAACCGGCGGCACGAGCGGCAGTGGCGCCACGGTGGTGACGGAGGTGCGGCTGCCCGGACACGTCGAGTCCGATCTCACCGGCTTCGCGACCGATCCGGACAGTGAGATGCTTTACGTCTGGGGGCCGCGGATCGGGCTTCGCGCCATCCCCGGCGGCGAGGGCGACATGGTCACCGCCTTCGTCGACTTCCCGGCGCCGATCGCCGATGTCGCGCCGATGGGCGGCGGCGCCGTCGCCGTGGCGACCATCGACGGACAGATCGTCGTCGTGCCGGCCAGTCGTTTTGCCCGAAATCCACTCGATGTGCCGGCCCTCGAGCCGCTCCAGTTCGTGTCGACCGGGCTCGGCAGCCTGGGCTCGATCGACGTGTGGGCCGATGCGGAACGAATCATCGTCAATGCCGGGCAGAGCGGGGGCGGTCTCGGCGAGCCTCCACCATTGCCCTGGCCGGATTCGGGGGTGATGAAGGTGCGTGCGCTGGGGTTCCGCCTCGACGAAAACGCCGCGCTGACGCCGACCTTTGTCGTTCCCTGGGACCGTTTCGTCGGACAGCTTGGCAACGGCGAGGCCACATCGGTCGAGAACGGGCCGGAGGTTTTTGCCCGGCCGAAGCCGATCCCCGCGGACGGCGAGCTGCTCGCCCTCGCCATCATGCGCGAGGAGCAGATCGCCGAGGAGACGCCCGAGTTCCAGATCGGCTTCGACATGCTTCGCATGCGCTTCGCCGGTGAGGATGGCGCCGCCGCCTCGATGGAAAATTGCGGCTGGGTGCTCGGCATCGCCGTCCGCATGGCCGGCGAGTTGCAGGAGAACATCGGCGACGACGTCAAGCGCGTCTGCGACGAGCCGGCCGCGACTGCGCCGGTGGTCAATGCGATCTTCGACGACCGCATCGACGAGCGGATCGGCGCGCTGCTCCGGCTTGCGCCGGACAGCCCCTTGGCGATGGCGGTGCTCACCTCCAGCCTTCGGCCGGTGGCGCCGCAAGCGGCTGAGGCGCTGGCAGGCTTCGACAGCGGCATGGCTCCGGAGCGCTGGGAGACGTCGCTCGCGTCCGTCGCCGAGAACGGGCCGCTACCGCTCCGCGCTTTCGATCCGGACCAGGCGGGGTTGGACCCGTTCTCCCACTGGATGGCGGCGATGGAGGCCGACCGAAGCGGGCCGGACGCCGCGCGACTCGCCGATGCTCTGTTCCACTACGCCTATGCCGAGCGGCTCTTCGGCGCGGCCGGCGTCCGGGCCCCCGTACAGATCGTCAAGCGCCGACTGGCGCTTGCCCGCATTCTCGCCGACGATGTCGTCTCCGACGTCTTCAAGCGGCTCGAGCAGGCACCGGTCGATCCCGCCGCCGCGGGCCAAGCCGAGACGCCGCTCCGCGAGGCGCCGCTCGACGATGTCGGAGATTGGCTCGCGACCATCGCCGGCGGCGACGAAGCGGTGGCGAAGCGGCTCGAATCGCTGGTCGGGCTGGTCGAGGAGATGAAGGGCGACGAGGTCGGCGAGAGCGATCCCGCCGCGGCCGCCGCCCACTACCGGAGCGCATTGGCGCTTGTCCTCAACACCGAGGAGGCGCTTTCCGAGCATGCCGGCATTCTCGGCCGGATCGAGCAGGCCGAGGAGATCGGCGCGAAGCTCGCGGCGGTCGGCGATCCCGGCGCCGCAGCCGACACGGCGGCGGCCATCCTTGGCATGGTCGATGCCGCCCTGACCCAGCCCGTGCGCCGCGACATCGACCCGCCGGAACTCCGCGCGGCGATCGCCGGCGCCTTCACCAACCTCGCAGCGGCCGGCGAGGCGGGCTACGATCTGGCGGCATTGCGCAACCTCGGGCTCAGGTTCCTCGACTACGACTGGGAGAGCCGCTACCAGTCGATCAACCAGGTCGGCGCCGAGCGCTTCTATCGCGAACTGACGGCCGCCGAGGCCTTCCTCACCGCCGCGGTCGATGAGGCCAGCGAGGAGGATCGTCAACACTGGCTGACGCTCCGCGGGCGAATGCGGTTCTGGCTGAGCACGCTCGATGGCGAGGGACTCAACCAGGAGGCCGCGTTGTTCCGGGATCTGCTCGAGAGCGCGATCGCCGACTACGCGGCGGCCGGTGGACCGGAAGGCGTGAGGTTGTGGGACGCGACGATCATCGGCGGGGCCAACAGTCGCATGATCGAGATCGCCGCTACCGATCGCGAGGCGATCGACTACCTCGACGCTGCCTCCGCCGCCTTCCGCAACGCCATCGACCGCAACGGGGCCGAGGGCGGCGTCCCCGGCGCCAACGGCCAGCCGGAGGATTTCCTCGACTTCGACCAGTACCGGCGGCGGCTGGCCTATGACGGTTATGTGCTGGCGCTGGAGCGGGCGATGATCCGGCTGCGCGGCGATCGTTTCCTGTCCGGCGTCGACGCCCAGCCCGGCGACGAGGATTACGACCGCGCGCTCCTCGCCGACATCGGATACGCCGCGCTCGATTTCGCCCGGCAGCGCGAGGCGCTGCGCTACGAGGCGGAGGTGAACGGGCTCATCGAGACGAACTCGACCTGGAGCCTCGACACGCTGGGCGATTTCTACTGGGGCTCGGCGGTCGCCCAGATGGGGGCGCTGCTTCGCCTCGAGGAAGGCCTCAACGGCACGCCCGACCTCTGCGAGCGGCTCGCGGCGCATCCCTATGACGTCACCCGGTCGACTGCGGCGGTGGATTATGACGCGCTCGATGTCGATGCGGTCATGGCCGCTTGCGATGACGGCTCGACGCGGGATCTCTACTCACAGGCCCGGGCCCTGTCGAAGGCCGGCAGCGCGGCGCCGGACGAAATCCTCCGGCTGCTCCTGCCGGCGGCGTACGAGAACCTGCCGATCGCGTATAACAACATCTCGATCCTGGTCAGCGATGCGGGCGGCACCGTCGACGAGGTGCAGGGGCTGGTGACGACCTTCTCGCAGCTCAGCCTCATGAGCGCCTATCCGCAGATCGCCGCGCTGCTGCGCGAACAGCAGAAGAGCGCCATACGTGCCGAGACCTTCGAGTGGCTGGCGCGGAAGGCGGCGTTGCTCGGCGTGCCGGAAGCCTATGTCGATATCGCCGATCTCACGCCGGACGTGCTCACCCGCGCGCTCAACTACACGATAGCCCGCGACCTGTTCAACGAAGCCGGCCGCACCTCGGAAGCCGCGGAGATGCAAGCGAGGCTCGACGCGTTCAATCTGTCATCGACCAATGTCGAGAGCCTCGCCTCCCGGGCCGCCATGCGGGCAACGATCACCCCGCGCCTCCTTGATGACGCGATGGTGACGCGGATCGAAGACCTGCTGTGGGACGCGCGCAGCCAGGCGAACCTGCGCTGAGGCATCGATCGTCCCAAAGAAAAGGGCCGGGCGTCGCCGCCCGGCCCTCATGAATCCATGAAAGGACTGGCGTCAGTTGGCCGCCATCTGGTCCCTCACCCAGGGCTCGAAGCGTGAGAGCTTGTTGTAGACGCCGGGGAGGACCGGGTTGCCGCACTGGCTGCCCCAGCTGACGACGCCGACCTGGACGTACTTGCCGTCCTCATCGGCCACGACCAGCGGTCCGCCGCTGTCGCCATAGCACGAGTCCTTGGCGCCCGCCGGGCTGCCGGCGCAGAGCTCGGTCGGCGAGATCACCAGGCTGTTCTGGATCGCCTCGCTGTACGCCTGGTAGGCGGCGGCGCACTCCTCGTTGGTGATCATCTCGATCTCGACCTGGTGCAGTTGCTCTGGCGATACCAGGGCATTGGCCGAGAGGAGCTTGTGGGTGTCGACGCCACTGACGCCCTTGCCGCGGCTGTAGAGGGCCTCCTCGAAGCCCGCGAAGTCCCACAGCGCGCCCCAGCCGGTGACGACGAGCGTGGCGCCGGGGGTGACGAGCTTCTGCTCGAGGGCGGCATCGGCCATCGGGATCCACTGCGCATCGGGCAGCGGCTCGGCGAGCTTCACCAGCGCGATGTCGGCGTGGTTCTCCTTCATATAGTCGGGGTGCACGATGATCGCGGCGCTCGGCACCAGCTTGAGCTGGCTCTGGAGCGTGCTGCCGTAGCCGATGACGACGCTGTCGATCGGTCCGTCGTTGGTCACGACGCAATGGGCGGCGGTGAGCACCCACTGGTCGGAGATCAGCGAGCCGCCGCAGAATCCCGACTGATTGTCCATACGGTCGAGGAGGCGAACCTGCCACGGCCATGCGCCCTCCGCCGCCGGCGAGCCGCCGACGATGAATTCCTCCGTCGTTGCGGCATGGGCCAAGGTCGCTCCCGCCGCCAGCGCCAGTCCGAGGAGCAGCGCCGGCCCCTTCGAAATCAATGTTGCCTTCGTCATAGATGTCTCCACGGATGGGAACCAAAGTCCCGCCGGCGCTCCCCATAGTCCGGCTCGGCGGCAAAAAGACGGCACCGGGCGGCCGATGTCAACACAAGGCGGTGATCGGGCGACAAGCCGGAATGACGGCGGAAAGCCTAGAGATTCAGGCGGGTTTGCGGCGAATCAGGCGCTTCCTTGAGCGGCTCGATGCACGCCTCGACATCGTTCCTGACGCTGTTGACGACGCGGCTCACCTCGTAGGCCTTCATCAGGTCGGGATTGAACGGCTTGAGGAGGCTGCGCAGCGTCTCGGGCGTTTCGCCCCCGCCGAGCCAGCGGTCGTAGTCCTCCGGCCTGAGGATCACGGGCATGCGGTCGTGCACCGGCGCAACCAGAGGATTGGCCTCGCCGACGATGATCGCGGTGGAGACGATGTCGTCGCCGCCGACCCGGGCGAATTCCCAGAGGCCTGCAAAGGCGAAGGGCTCGAGGTCGTTGCGGACGAACCGGTAGGGCTGCTTGCCGTCGGCCCGCTGCTGCCATTCGAAGAACCCGGTCGCCGGGATGAGCGCGCGGCGCCTGGCGAAGGCATCGCGGAAGAGGGGCAGTTTGTGGACGGTTTCGGCCCGCGCGTTGATGTGCGGGATCTTCGGCTTCTCCTTCATCCAGCCCGGAATCAGCCCCCAGCGCGCCATGACCAGTTCGCGCGTATCGTCGCGCGGGTCGACCCGGATGATCGGGATCGGGTCGGTGGGCGCGATGTTGTAGCGCGGCGGGAAGTTCGACTGCGGCAGCCGTTCCGGCCGGAACAGGGCCTTGTAGGCTTCGCGGGGGATCAGGTTGTCGTAACGGGCGCACATGGGGCAGGTCTCTTTCCGTTCTGCATGCAAGAAGTACGACACCACGTCATGCAGTCAAATCGCGATACTGCAGCGTCTTGTTCCCGCAATGGGAACATGTTGCGGTCCTGTGAATGAGGGTCCTTGCGCGCAGCACCCTGGCTGGCTTCTGGAGCCGACACCCGGAAGCCAGGGTGCCGCTGGAGCGGTGGAACACGATCGTCAGGTCGGCGGAATGGACGTCGATGGACGATGTCCGGCGCACCGTCCCGAAGGCGAAGGTGCTGAATGGCGAGCGCGCGGGGTTCGAGGTCGCCGGTGGCGACTTTCGGCTCATCGCCGCTTTCGACTTTCGCCGCCGGGTGGCCTTCGGGAAATTCGTCGGCACGCACGCGGAGTACGACCGGGGTGGACGCGCTGACCGTGTCGCAATTCTGAGGAGCGATCCAATGGACATCCGGCCAATTCGAAACGACGCGGATCATCGGGCGGCGCCCGTCGAGATCGACAGGAGATGGGGCGCGCCCGTCGGTTCGGCGGAAGGCGACGAGCTCGAGGTGCTGGTGGCGCTCGTCGGCTTGTACGAAGAGCGGCGCTGGCCGATCCTGATCGACGGCAGCTTCGATCCCGTCGACGTGCTCCAGTACGCCATCGACGAATTCGGCCACACCCAGGCCGAGTTGGCCGAACTTCTCGGCTCCCGCTCCCGCGCCTCCGAGATTCTGTCGCGCCGGCGCGCGCTCACCGTCGAAATGATCCACAGAATTGGCGAGGCTTGGAAGATTCCGGCCGATCTTCTCGTTCGTCCTTACGCGATAAGACGGGCGGCCTGAGGCCGTGCTTCACACGGTCGCGATGGCGTGGAAGAAGGTGCCCGACACCCGCCCTCTGCGTCCCCCGGAGGGGCCGAGGCTGCGGCCCTGGCCGTCGGCGATCTCGGCGAGCGGGGAGTCGGCATCCGCATCGGTCACCGTCGCGTAGTGGAACTCGTGACCGCGAACCGTGGCGCCGGGAAACACCGGGGCGTCCGCCGCGATTCTCGCCTCGCGGTAGCCAAGCGTCAGGCGGCGCCTGGCGAAGCTGGTGGAATGCCCGAGCAGTCCGGCCATGACGTGGCGAACCCCGTCCGCGTCCTCCAAGCCTTCGCCGAGCACCATGTAGCCGCCGCACTCGCCGTGCACCGGCCGGGTCCGGGCAAAGTTACCCAGGCCTTCGCGGAACGCGGACGCCGCCGCAATGCGGCCGGCATGGAGTTCGGGATACCCCCCCGGAAGCCAGCAACAGTCGCAGTCTTCAGGCGGCGGCTCATTGGCGAGCGGCGAGAACGACACGATCGCGGCGCCGGCCGCGCGCCAGCCGGCGAGTACATGCGGATAGATGAAGCTGAAGGCGTCGTCGCGGGCGAGCGCGATGCGGTTGCCCGGCGGCGGCACGGCCGGGCTGTTGCCGGGCGCCAGGCCGGGTAATTCGCCAGCCAGCGACAGGAACGCGTCGAGATCGACCGTGCGCTCGACCGCGTCGGCGATGCGGTCGAGCCGCGATGAGAGGTCGCCGTGCTCGCCGGCCTGGACCAGTCCGAGATGCCGCGACGGCAACGCGAAGACGTCACCCCGTCCGAGCGCGCCGAGGACCGGGATGCCGGTCGCGGCAATCGCATCGGCGACGTAGGCGCGATGCCGCTCGGTGGCGGCGCGGTTGATGATGACGCCGGCGACACTGACCGCGGAGTCATGCGCCGCGAAGCCTCGGGCTACCGCCGCGGCCGACTGGGTCTGCCCGGTGGCATCGACGACGAGGATCACCGGCAGGCGATAGCGCGCGGCAAGATCGGCGGCGGCGCCTCGACGACCATCGGTGCCGGGCAGGCCGTCGAACAGACCCATCGCCCCCTCGACGAGCACGAGGTCGGCATCGGATGCGAGCTCGGCGAGGATCGCGTCGAGAAGCGGTCCGCGCATCGCCCAGGAGTCGAGGTTGAGCGCATCGGCGCCCGTGGCCGCGGCGTGGAAGGCCGGGTCGATGTAATCCGGGCCCGACTTGGCCGCACGGACCCGGAGCTCACGGCGGCTGAAGGCGCGGAGCAGGCCCGCGGTGATCACCGTTTTGCCGGCGCCGGACGAGGGCGCCGCGATCATCAGCGCGCGCGCGCTCACTCCGCGCCTCCGGATGCGATCAACCCAAGGATCCGCTCGCGCATGGCGACCACCCCGCCGATCACCACCATGGCCGGTGCGGCGATTCCGGCGCTCCGCGCATCGTCCGCCACCCGGTCGAGCCGCGAGATGAGAACCTGTTCGCCGGGAAGCGTCGCGGAGGCGATCACCGCGGCGGGCGTGGCGGGGGCGAGACCGCCCGCGACGATGTCGGCGGCGATCGTATCGAGCTGGTGCATGGCCATGTAGATCACGAGTGGCTGGCCGGTGGCGGCGAGCGCGGCGAAATCGATGCGCGGGCCGTCACCGGCGCCATGGCCGGTAGCGAAGATGACCGCCTGGTTGACGCCGCGGAGCGTCGGCGGGATCAAGGCCGCGGCCGGACCGGCCAGTCCGGCGGTGACGCCTGAGACGATGCGGAACGGGATGCCGGCCTCGGCCAGCGCCAGCATCTCCTCGCCGGCGCGGCCGAACATGAACGGATCGCCGCCCTTGAGGCGAACCACGCGCAGTCCCTGGCCTGCCAGCTCGACCAGGCGGGCGGAGATGGCGCCCTGCTCGGCCGAGGGCTGGTGGCCGCGTTTTCCCGCCGGTTCGAGCCACGCTTCGGGCCGGGCAAGCGCGGGCACGCCCTCGTCGATCAAGGCATCATGGACGATCACGTCGGCCTGCCGGAGGGCGGAGACCGCGTGCAGCGTCAGGTAGCCGGCATCGCCCGGTCCCGCGCCGACCAGCCAGACGTGACCGGGCAGGAGGCGCGGCAGGCCAGCGAGGAGGTCATGCAGGCGTGCATCGGAGTCCATCGGGGCGGCTTACAGGCAGTGAACAGGCACAACAAGACGCCTGGCACTCATTTGGAAGCTATTGTCCCGACACCCGCTCATTCCCGCGCAAGGGGGAATCCAGTTGGTTCATCATCAGCGCCGGTTTCTGGAAGATCAGGATCCCCGCCTGCGCCGGGTTGAACGGTTCGGGGAGCGACCACCGTCGTATCTCCAACAAAGGAGCGGTCCCTGAACCGGCGCTGGTACGCGGGATCGTAAAGGGACGACTCGCGGAAGTCTTGCGCTGCAAGCGCCCGTCCGACCAGGATCATGGCGGTGCGCTCGGCGGGCTCGGAGGCCAGGCGGGCGGCGATATCGCCCAGCGTTCCCACGATGGCGCGCTCTTCCGGCCACGAGGCGCGCACGACGATCGCCACGGGGCAGTCGGCGCCGAGCACGGGCGTCAGTTCGGCGACGATGCGGTCCACGGCGTGCACGGCGAGGTGGACGGCCAGCGTCGCGCCGGTTGCGGCGAAGGCGGCGAGGTTTTCCCCCTCCGGCATCTTCGAGGCACGCCCGGAGACGCGGGTGAGCACCACGCTCTGCGCCACCTCGGGCACCGTCAGCTCGCGACCGATCAGCGCCGCGGCCGCGGCGAAGGCGGGCACACCCGGCGTCAGCGTCCACGGAATGCCGTGGCGGTCGAGCCGGCGGACCTGCTCGGCGACGGCGCTGAACAGCGAGAGATCGCCGGAGTGGAGGCGGGCCACGTCCCTTCCGGCCTGATGCGCGAAGACGAAGGCGGCCTCGATCTCGTCGAGCGACATCGGCGCGGTGTCGACGATGCGGGCGCCGGGCGGACACCAGGCGAGCATCTCCTGCGGCACGATCGAGCCGGCATAGAGACACACCGGGCAGCGCGCGATGAGATCGCGGCCGCGGAGGGTGATGAGGTCGGCGGCGCCGGGGCCTGCGCCGATGAAGTGGACGGTCACGGCTTCGTCCACGCCCACTGGGTGATCGGCATCGCCGGCCGCCAGCCGGTCACGCCGCCAAGCGGCTCGGCGCGGGAAAGCGCGATGCGGAGGAGATCGCCGCCATGGGCCGCATGGCGGGCGAGGAGCGCCGCCTCGCTTTCGAGCGTCACCGCATTGACGACGAGTCGCCCGCCGGGACGAAGCGTGGCGATGGCCGCGTCGACGATGGCCGCGTCGGCTGCTCCGCAACCAGCGAAGATCGCGTCGGGCGGTTCGAGGCCGGCCAGGGCGTGAGGGGCGCGACCCTCGACAATGGCGAGGCCGGGGACGCCGAGCGCCGCGGCATTTCGGGCGACGCGTGCGGCGCGCTCCGGGTCGGCCTCGACGGCGATGGCGCGAAGCGAGCGGTCGGCGAGCATCCACTCGATCCCGACCGAGCCCGAACCCGCGCCGATGTCCCAGAGCAGCTCGCCCCGGCGCGGCGCGAGCGCCGACAGCGTGACCGCACGGATTTCCCGCTTGGTGAGCTGGCCATCATGCTCGAACAGGCTGTCGGGCAGCCCTGCCGTCAGCGGGATGATGCGCGCCTCAGATCCGCCGACCACGTCGAGCGCGACGGTATTGAGTGCATCGATCCCGGTGAGGGCGAGAGTCTCCGCTGCCGTCTGGCGCGTGCGCTCGCGCGGGCCGCCGAGCGCCTCAAGGACGGTCAGGCGCGACTCGCCGAAACCGGCGTCGGATACGAGGCGTGCCAGGGCGGCAGGCGCGTCGCCGTCGGAGGTGAGGGCGAGGATGCGCGCGCCGGGATGGAGGTGAGGACGGACGAGGTCGAGGGAGCGTCCGTGGAGCGAGAGGAGGACGGCGTCGGCGAGCGGCCAGCCCAGGCGCGCCGCAGCCAGGCTGAACGCGGAGGGCGCCGGCACAGCGACGATCTCCTCGCTCGGTACGGCGCGCGCGAGGAGCGGACCGACGCCGTAATGGAACGGGTCGCCCGAGGCGAGGACGCAGACCTGTCGGCCGCGATGCGCGAGCACCTCCTCGACCGCCCGGTCGAACGGGCTCGGCCAGACATGCACCGCGCCGCGGATCAGCGGCTCCGCCAGCGCCAGGTGCCGCTTGCCGCCGAACACGATCTCCGCGCCTTCGACCAACCGCCGCGCTGCCGGGGTCAGCCCGTCGACCCCGTCCTCGCCGATGCCGACGATGGCCAGCCACCGGTGCGGCGCGGAGGTCGATGCGGCGTCAGGGGCGGGCATGGCTTGCGGTTTGGTTGGCACGGCGCGGCGGCGGAGGTGCTGTGCAAGCGGTGACGCCTGCGTCTCGACCAAGGCTACGAGATTTACCCACCTCGCAAGCGTTGAGGACAACGGTTGATGGATGGACACAGCGGTCCCGCTGCGCCCCCTCTCCCTTTGGGAGAGGATAGCGAGACTTGCTCCGCGAAGCGGAGCCTAGTCGAGCTTGGTAAGGGGCGAAACCTCTCCGCAATAGGCGGCGTGTCTCCCGCTTTGACGCTTCGCCCCTCACCAAGCTTCGCATCGATCGCAAGCGATCGTGCTTCGCTATCCTCTCCCAACGGGAGAGGAGGCCCGGCCCATTCCTTCGCGTGTCCTCGACGCCGTTGGAGCAGACCTCGTAGCCTCCGGGCAAAGGGGACGCTGCTTGTCCGTCGCGCGCCGAAATGCCTTGGGCGAAACCTCTCCGCAATAGGCGGCGTGCCTCCTGCTTTGACGCTTCGCCCCTCACCAACCCCCGGATCAAGTCCGGGGGCCGCATCGATCGCAAGCGATCGTGCTCCGCTATCCTCTCCCAACGGGAGAGGAGGCCCGGCCCATTACGTTGCGTGTCCTCGACGCCGTTGGAGCCGACCTTGTCGCCTCCGGGCAAAGGGGACGCTGCTTGTCCGTCGCGCGCCGAAATGCAAAGGCATGCCAACCCGGAACCAACACACCAAACGCCATGCCACGCTTCCACCGCATCCTGATCCTCGGCGGCACCACCGAGGCCAGGCTCCTCGCCGGGCGGCTCGCGGCGCAGGGCGAGCGCGAGATCACCGTGTCGCTGGCCGGCCGCGTCAGGGACATCGTGCCGCATCCGGTCCCGGTTCGGGTCGGCGGTTTCGGCGGCATCGACGGCCTTGCCGCCCATCTTGCGACGGAGGGCGTCGATCTCCTGATCGATGCGACCCATCCCTTCGCCGACCAGATGTCGCGGCATGCGGTGGCGGCCTCGACCCAGGCCGGCGTCCCGCTGCTGGCGCTCCGCCGCCCGGCGTGGATACGGATAGAGGGCGACCGCTGGACCGAGGTCGACGATATTCACCAGGCGAAGGCCGCGCTCGGCGATGCCGGGCGGCGGGTCTTCCTCGCGCTGGGGCGGCAGGAGATCGACGGCTTCGGCTGGGCGGCGCGGCACTTCTATCTCGTCCGCAGCATCGAGCCGATCGCGGATCGCCGCCTTGATGATGCGGTGTACATGACGGCGCGCGGGCCCTTCCGCGAAACGGACGAACGCGCGCTGATGGGGGCGCATCGCATCGATACGGTCGTCGCCCGCAACAGCGGCGGCGACGCGGGCTACGGCAAGATCGCCGCGGCGCGGGCGCTCGGCATCGAGGTGATCCTGATCGGGCGGCCGGCATTGCCGGAAGCACCGACGGTCGCGACCGTCGACGCGGCGATGGCCTGGATCGATCATCGCCCTGCCTCGACCGCCGCACGCGGCGTGTAGACCAGCGGCGACAGGCCGGGTCGCGTCACGATGCGGGTCGCCTCGGAGCCGACGATGATCAGCGTCGCCATGTCGGCCGGCTCGGCCCCGGCGTGCGCGAGATCGGTGAAGGCGAGCCGCTCCCCCTCGCGCCCCACGGCGCGACCAAAAATTACCGGCGTCGTCGCCGGAAGATGCCGCCCGAGCGTCCCGAAGGCCGCGACGAGCTGGGTGGGCCTTGCCTTCGACACGGGATTGTAGAGGGCGATGACGAAGCCGGCATCCGCGGCCGCCGCCAGCCGCCGCTCGATCAGCGCCCAGGGCTTGAGGTTGTCGGAGAGCGAGATGGCACAGAAGTCGTGGCCGAGCGGGGCGCCCGCCCGCGCCGCGACGGCCAGCATCGCCGTGACGCCCGGAATGATGGCGAGATCGACCCCGCGCCAGGCCGGTGGCCCGGCGTCGATCGCCTCGCAGATCGCCGCGGCCATGGCGAAGACACCGGGATCGCCGCCCGAGACCATCGCGACGCGCGCGCCGGAGGCCGCATGGTCGAGCGCCGCACCGGCGCGGGCGAGCTCCTCGCGGTTGTCGGAGGCGTGGCGGGACTGGCCGGGCCGCGCCGGCACGCGGTCGAGATAGGGCCCGTAGCCGTAGACGGCCTCGGCCTGACGAAGCGTGTCCTGGGCATCGGCGGTGAGGAAGCGCGCATCGCCCGGCCCGAGTCCGACCACCGCGAGCCGGCCGCTCACCGCGGCGGCCTCTGCGCCGGCACCAGAACCACGGCGAAATAGGGCGCGCCGCCTTCGGTCTTCTCGGCGAGCGGCAGGATGCGGGCGTCGGTCATGGTGCCGCGCTCGACATAGACCGCGCGATCGAGCCGGCCGGCCGCGGCGACGGCCTCGCGGATCTTGGCGAGGTTCCGGCCGACCTTGATCACCGCGATGGCGTCAGGGCCGGCGAGGCGGTCGCGGAGCGCATCCGGGTCGAGCGTGCCGGGGACGACGGACAGGATGTCGTCGCCCCTGGCAAGCGGCAGCCCGGCCGCCGACCAGCATCCGGACAGGCTGGTGACGCCCGGGATCACCTCGGTCGGGTAGCGGTGGGCGAGGCGGAAATGGAGGTGCATGTAGGAGCCGTAGAACAGCGGATCGCCTTCGGACAGCACGGCGACGGTGCGCCCCTGGTCGAGATGCGACGCCACGGTCTCGGCGGACAGGTCGAAGAAGGCGTCGATGGCGCGAGAATAGGCCGGGTCGCTGGTCGGGATCTCGGTGGTGACGGGGTAGCGGAGCGGCAGTTCCACCGCGCCGGGCCGCATGTGAGGGGCAGCGATGGCGCGGGCATTCCCGGCGCGACCGGCCTTGGCGAAGTGGGCGACGACGTCAGCCTCGCGGAGCGCCCGAACCGCCTTCAGCGTCATCAGTTCGGGGTCGCCCGGCCCCACGCCGACCCCGATCAGCCGCGCCAAGGGGTTCACGACCGCTCCTCCTGCGCCAACGCATTGAGCGCCGCGGCGGTGACGGCGCTGCCGCCCAGCCGGCCGCGGACGGTGACGAACGGCGCCGGCGCTTCTTCGATGAGCGCGTCCTTCGATTCGGCGGCGCCGACAAAGCCGACCGGAATCCCGACGATGGCCGCCGGGCGCGGCGCGCCGTCGTGGAGAATTTCAAGCAGCCGGAACAGGGCGGTGGGGGCGTTGCCGATGGCGACGACGGCGCCCGCAAGCCGATCGGCCCAGAGGTCGAGGGCGGCGGCCGACCGTGTGGTCCCAAGGCGCGCGGCGAGATCGGCGACGCGGGGGTCATGGAGGGTGCAGATCACGTCGTTCCGTGCGGGGAGGCGAGCGCGGGTGATGCCGTGGGCGACCATCTCGGCGTCGCAGAGGATCGGCGCGCCAGCGGCGAGCGCCGCCCGCGCCGCGGCAACGAGGCCGGGGCCAAAGACGATGTGCGGCGCGAGCTCCACCATGCCCGAGGCGTGAATCATGCGAACCGCGACCTCGACCTCATCCGGAGCGAAACGGGCGAGGTCCGCCTCCTCGCGGATGATGGCGAAGGAGCGGGCGTAGATTGCGGCGCCGTCGCGGATATAGGGCAACGCCTCACGCATCCGCCGTCTCGCGGAGAAGAGCCGAGGCGAGCGGTCCCGCGCCGAGGCGGGCGATGGTGTCGGCTGCCGTCTCGCCGGGATGCCGGCGGCTTCGGACGGTGGCGGCGAGGCGGGCGACGGCCCGAGGCATGCCGCCGGCGGGCAGAGTGGCGACGGCGTCGTCTCCGGCGCGTCCGGCAAGGACAAGTCCGACGCCGCGCGCGCCGCCGATGAAGGCAAGGGTCGCGGCGCGCGGGAGGGCGCAGCCCTTGGCGCAGCCCGAGATGTGGAGGATGACCGAGC
>JALHRF010000073.1 GCA_022841545.1 Bauldia sp.
TGAGGTAGCAGGAAGCGAGTATTTGGATTTTATCCACCAAGGGAGTGATGGAGGGGAATTACCGTTTGTGTTGCCATCACTGCGCTCGCTGAATCAAGGAGGTTGTGGGCGCCGGTGGCCTTTGGCACCATAACCCCGAAACGGCGGCGGAGCAGTGGATCCTACTTGCTACGCGTTACGGCCTCACCAATTTCACAAGGCTCGACCCTTAAACATCTTGGTCAGGCTCTTACCGAACAGTTGAAAAATTGACCGACCCACTCTAGCGAGTCAAGCGAGTGTCCGGCTTCAGGACATATGAGACGGGAGGGTTCTTCGTGCGCTCTCTCTTCTCGAGGTCCCTGTTGTTGGCATGGGCCTCGGCAAAGCCTTCGCGGGTGTTGTAGAGGTGCGGGGATGCGTCACCGCGCTTCGCGCGGCTCCCGCGGCCCTTTGGGGCTCGTCGAGGGCGCGCCCTCAAAACGGTCAGTTGGATCAGAAGCGTGCGCGACCATTATGGTCATTCCGGACACAATTCTGGTCGTGCGTTGCGCACCGTGATCAGCCTGAGATGGTCGCGAGGCATTCAGATCACGACGAAGTCTTCCGCTCCGAGATGGCCGGGGCGCTTGCCTACCCAAGCGAAGGCGACCGGATCTTCCGTAACCGGCCCTTTCCGGGCGGAAAGCCGCCAGCCTGTATCCTCGTCGTAGAGGACTTCGGCCGGACTTGTTGCGGTCGCGCCCCGTTGGAACTCTGACGGGTCGAGCGGACCGCACGCCTGAGCCCGGAGAAGCCCAGGGCGAACAGGTCGCCTGTCTCGAGATCCGTGATTCGGTTCGGCTTGCACGGCATCCTGAAGACGAAGGTATCGTAGCCCTCTCCGACGATGATCTGGTTTCGCCCCCCGGCCGCCGTCGAGCCGGTCATCCCCGGCGCCGCCATAGAGCGTGTCCCCGCCACCGCCGCCGCGAAGCTCGTCGTCTCCCGCGTTGCCGCGGAACTGGTCCCTGCCCCAGCCAATCGTCGCCAGCCTTGGCGAGAGACCCGCAGCCCAGAATTACTGCACGAGCCTCCCGCCCGTCAGCGGCGCCGCCCTTCTGTCCGGCTGAACGGAAGGTGCGGCGTTCGGCGATGAAAATCCAGAAGCCGCAGGAAGACCTAAAGGGGACGCATCGGCGCTTCCGGCTCGAGAAAGAATCGCACCATCTCGGTTGAAGCATGGGGCCCGCGGGGGTCGGTGAACGAGCCGTCGGGATGGCCTCCCGACCACGCATGGCCGGCGCCGTCGATGATCCAGAATTCCGCTGCCGTGACACCGCCGTCGCGGATGATCGTGCGGGTGAAGGTTCGCCCGCCGTCCGATGCGCCGGCTTCCGTGTTGAGGGTGCCATTCGCGAACCGACTGCCGGCAGCCTCGGCGATCCTGCGGGCATTGGCGGGGCTTACGGTCTGATCGGCGCTCCCGTGGAAGACGATCGTCCGAATCCGCGATGCTGGCGCCGCGCCGCGATGAAGGTTCGGCGCGGAGGTCGTCGCTTCCCCTCGCATCGCCGCAAACGCGGACACGACATCCGAGGCGGCTCGGTACGGAAGGCCCGAATGGATGCCGACAGCGGAATAGAGATCAGGATAGGTCTCGGCCATGACTGCGGCCATTGCGCCGCCGGCGGAGAGGCCGGCGACGAACACGCGACTCGCCGGGACGACATATCTTGCCACGACGTCCCGCGTGATGCCGGCGATTATCGAGGGCTCGCCGGAATCGCGAACCTGGTCGGCGGGGTTGAACCAGTTCCAGCACGATGACGGATTGGCCGAGCCGATCTGCGCGGGATAGGCGACGATGAGGCGATGGGCCTCCGCCATCTCGTTCATGCGCGAGCCCGTGGCGAAGTCGTCCGGGTCCTGCTTGCAGCCGTGCAGCATCACGAGGAGCCCCCGTGGCGCGCCGTGCGCCGATGCGGGCAGATAGAGCCTGTATGGCCTTGTTCCCGCCGCGGCGGCGAACGTCTCGGCCCTGTATTCCGCGCCGACGGCAACATTCGGCCCGCGACGCGCCGCGCTCCCCATGCCGCCGCTGAGCGCAGGCACGATCCCGCCGTCGGCGCGCCCCTTGCGCAAGAGCTGCAACACGTCGGCCAGCGGTCTCCGCTCACGTTGGTCAACCCGCGGCGCGTGGTCCCGGTCACCCGGCGGCGTGGCCTCCGTTTGGGCCCCGTTCAAGGCTTCCCGGATCGACTGCGTCGCACCGGCGACGTCGCCCTTACGGACGACCAGTGCGGCACGGCGCATGGCCGCGACGAAATCATGATTCATCGAGAGATTTCCTTGTTGCGGGAGACTTAGCGCGTGACCGGCTTGAGCGCCGCCTTGACCGCGGGACTGGCCTGCATTGCGCCGAGGACGGTGATCGATTCGATGGTCGCGAGGGCGAGCTCCGGCGTCACGTCCGGCGCGATGCGGGCGAGTCCCACCACCTTGATGCGGAGCTTGTCGCCGGCGGCGCGGACCGCCTCGAGATCGGCCCGGCTGTAATCGCGGAGCCCCAATTCGAGCGTCTGTCGCACGAGCGACTGTCCGACCTCGTCGGCATGCGTGCCGAGCTGGTTGCGGATGGCGGTCCGGATGAAGTCGGTGCGATTGGAATAGAACCCCTCCTGGACGAGAAGGTCGATGCGACCGAGGTCGACGTAGCCGAGATTGATGGTGATCTTCTCAAGGTCGCCGCTTCGCTCGCGAAGCGAAGGAACTCTAACAGACAAGGCACTCTCCATCCTCACGGCATCTGCTTGGATGGTATATGGATGTCTGGGGGGTGGATTCAAGGGTACCATGCTATACGCCCGCTTGAGCGTCTCGGACCGCCCCAAGCCGCGGATGGAAGAACTGGCGGAAGCCCCAACCGCGGCCCTTCCGCTCGAACACCCAGACGAGGTCGTAGCGATCCTCAGGCCAACTCTGCGGCACGGTCTTCGTATCGCCCGTGATCAGATTGCCGATCGTGGGAATGTCCTCGTGCTGCCAGCAGATCAGGACCGTTCCCGGCCGTGACAGAGCGTCCTTGACCAGCGCCGTCTCCTCGCCCCTGGAATGCGACGTCACCGGCCCGAGCCCGAGGCGCGCCGCCATCGGGGTCACCGTCTCGAGCGGCCGGCGGCTATGGCTGCCCACGGTTCTGGTCTTGCCGTAGGCCGTCTTCACCCGCTTCTTGCCGACCCCGGCGGCGAAGATGTGATCGGGGCGGCCGAGCGCGCCCTCGACGCCGGCTGCCGATGCCGCGGCGAAGACCGCTGCCAGCGACCCGGCGTGCTGCCAGCCGCGCACGGTGAGCGATTCCTTGTCGTTCGTCCCGTCCTCGCGCACGCCGTGGCGCTTCGGCCGTTCCGTCGGCTTCTCGGCGTGTCGGATCACGATCACCTGGTCGGCGGGCATCTGGTCTCGGGCTCCCTGACGTGGATTCCGCGTACCCTATCGCGTGGCCGGCCGGCATGCGATGCCGCGCGGCCTTGGCAGGGCTTCGCGGCTGGTGTACCGCCTCACACCGGGGGAACATGGCGGCCTCGCGCTGCCCGTGTCAGGGGGGAAGCTTCACGCATGGCCAATGTCGTCGTCGTCGGGTCGCAGTGGGGGGACGAAGGCAAGGGCAAGATCGTCGACTGGCTCTCCGAGCGCGCCGACATCGTTGTCCGCTTCCAGGGCGGCCACAATGCAGGCCATACCCTCGTCATCGACGGCGTCAGCTACAAGCTGAGCCTGCTCCCCTCCGGGGTGGTCCGACCGGGCAAGTTGTCGGTCATCGGCAACGGGGTGGTGGTCGACCCCTGGGCCTTCCTCGACGAAGTCGGGCGGCTTGCGGCGCAAGGCGTCGCGGTGACCCCCGACAATCTCGTCCTCGCCGAGAATGCCGCGCTCATCCTGCCGCTCCACCGGGAGCTCGATGCGGCGCGGGAGAGCGCGAGCGGCACCAACGCGATCGGCACCACCAAACGCGGCATCGGGCCGGCCTATGAGGACAAGGTCGGCCGCCGCGCCATCCGCGTCGTCGACCTTGCTGATCCGGCCGCGCTTCCGGCGAAGGTCGACCGTCTCCTCGCTCATCACAATGCGCTCCGCCGCGGCGTCGGCTCCGAAGAGATCGACGGGGCGTTGCTCGTCGCGTCGCTCCGCGACATCGCGCCGCGCATCCTGCCTTTCGCCGGTTCGGCCTGGCGGCTCCTCTCGGAGGCGCGGCGCGACGGCAAGCGCATCCTGTTCGAGGGGGCGCAGGGCGCGCTCCTCGACATCGACCACGGCACTTATCCCTTCGTCACCTCGTCCAACACGGTGGCCGGCCAGGCGGCCGCCGGCTCGGGCCTCGGCCCCGGAGCCGTCGGCTACGTGCTCGGCATCACCAAGGCGTATACGACTCGGGTCGGCGAAGGGCCGTTCCCGACGGAGGACAAGGGCGAGGCGGGCGAGTTCCTCGGTCGCCGCGGCCACGAGTTCGGCACGGTCACCGGGCGGAAGCGCCGCTGCGGCTGGTTCGACGCGGTCCTCGTCCGTCAGACTGTCCAGACCTCCGGCATCGACGGCATCGCGCTCACCAAGCTCGACGTGCTCGACGGCCTCGCCGAGATCAGGATCGCGGTCAAGTATCGCCTCGATGGAGCCGAGATCGACCACCTGCCCGCGTCGGAAGGCGCCCAACGTCGCATCGAACCGGTTTACGAAACGATGGAAGGCTGGCAGGATTCGACCGCCGGGGCCCGGACGTGGAACGATCTGCCCGCGCAGGCGGTCAAGTATGTCCGTCACCTCGAGGAACTGATCGGCGCGCCGGTGGCCTTACTTTCGACAAGCCCCGAGCGTGAGGATACAATTCTGGTACATGATCCCTTCCAGAGTTGATTCCGTCGGGTTAAGACGGAACACTCTCGGCAGAGCGCAAAGATGGCCGAATACTACACAGTACTGAGACGAGCGATTGCCGGCATCGATCCCAACGTGCCGGAGACTCGGCGTGCGGTCTATGACAAGGCGCGCAACGCTTTGATCGGACAGCTCAAGGCGGTCGATCCGCCGTTGACCACCGCCGAGATATCCCGCCAGCGCCTCGAACTCGAGGAAGCGATCCGACGGGTCGAGCGCGAGGCCGCTGCCGGTGGCGCCGCGCCGGTCCACCAGGCGGCGCCCGCCGGTCGCCCGGCGCCTCGCGCCCCGGTGTCCGAACCGGCGGTGTCCATGCCGCCCGTACACGAATACGAGCAGCCGTCGGCGCCCTCGCCGCAGGAAGTGTTCCGCCGCGCCATCCAGGAGGCTGGGATGCGCGGCAGCGAACCGGACCGCGCCGCTCCCGTCGCCCGTTACGAGGCGCCGGCCCCCGAACTCCGGGGCACGATGCCACCGCCGCGCGACCGCGCCCCGGCGCAGCGGCCGGATCCGCAGGAACGGAGCGCGCTTCCGGTGCGGGCCGATGCGGCGCGCTACGCCGTGCCGGAATATCGCCGCCGCCAGCCGCCACAGGCCCCGCCGCAGGAGGCCTACCGGGCACCCCCGCAGGAGCCCCACCGCGCACCGCCGCAGGAGGCCTATCGCGCCCCGCCGCCACAGGTCGAGCCTGAGCCCTACGATCCCGAGCCGCGGCTCGCGCCCGAATACGATCAGGACTGGGAGAACCAGCAGGCCGCGCCCCCGCCGGTCGACCGCCGCGAGCGCGCCGCCGTCGGCGCCGTGCCGCCGCAGCGCGGTCGCGGTTATGAAGAGCCTGTGGGCGAGGAGCCCGTCGCAACAAAGGCGAAGCCCAGGCGATCCCGTCTCGGCGGTGTCCTTCTCACCGTCCTCATCCTCGCCGTGATCGGTGGCATTGCCGCGCTCGCCTGGTCGCAGCGCTCGATGATCACCGACCTGATCGCGGGCTTCGAGTCCGGTTCAGGCGGCGGCGCCGAGCAGCCGATCCTCCCGCCGACTCCGGACGACCCGACCGCCACGGCCGATTCCGGCAAGAACACCGACCGCCTGCTCCCGGGTGAAGCGCCTCCGCCGGGGTCCGACGTCCGCGTCGTCGGCGATGGCGAGACCGCCGATGGCGGTCCGGCGCTCGCTTTGGCCGAGCCGATACCGGCTTCGGCCGACCCCAGCGTCGGTGCCGGCGGCAACGGCCAGAAGGCGATCCTCTACGAGGAGCCGGTGGAAGGGGCAGGGGCCGACGCGGCGGTGACCGCGGTCGACGCCGTCGTCACCTGGCGCTATGTCGGCGACGGGCCAAACGGACCGGAGGTCGCCGCCGACCTCAATGTGCCGGGGCGAAACATGACGATCAAGTTCTCGCTCCACAAGAACGCCGACGATACGCTGCCGGCGAGCCATCTGGTCGAGGTCGTGGTCGACACGCCGGCCGATTTCCCCGGAAAGTCGATCGGCAGCATCCCGCGCATTGTCCTGAAGCCGACGGAGGGTGCCCGCGGCCAGCCGCTGGTTGGCGCTGCCGCCAAGGTTGCCGACGGCTTCTTCTGGATTGCGCTGTCGGCGGCCGAGTCCGACATTGCCTCCAATCTCTCGCTCATGCGCGAGCGGAGCTGGATCGATCTGCCCTTCGTCTACGAGAATGGTCAGCGCGCCATCCTGACCTTCCAGAAGGGTCCCGACGGCGAAGCCGCCTTCCAGCAGGCCTTCAACGCCTGGGGAGCGGGCTAGCCGCGAGCCCGCGGGACGCGAGACGCGCGTCCCGCGCATAGCCGCCTTATCCGGAAACGGCTTGCCCTCGCGGCATGTCCCTGCAATGATCCCCCCTTGTTCCGAGGGGTGCTCGTTCGCGAGCTGAGATGGCGTGTCGCCGAACCCTTCGAACCTGATCCGGGTCATGCCGGCGAAGGGACGGGAACTCTTCCGAAGAGTAAGCGCCATTCGCATCTGCACGACCCGTTCGCGAGGACGGCGGGTATGGCGATCGGTCACAGGCAGGGGAAGGGCGGCGGCGCATGATCGCGCTCCGCGCCCTTTATGTCTTTGTCGGCCTGATCCTGATCTGGCAGGCGGTGATCTGGGTGTTCGACCCGCCGCATTTCATGCTGCCGGCACCGCTCGCCGTGTTCGAGGCGCTCCGTGACCGGCCCGACCTGTGGCGGGTGCATGCCGTCACCACGCTGACCGAGACCGTCATCGGCCTCGTCGCCGGCACCATCCTCGGTGCCGGCATGGCTCTCCTCATGAGCTTTCTGCCGCCGACCCGGCGCTTCCTCCTGCCGGTGATGGTGGTGAGCCAGGCGCTGCCGGTGTTCGCCATCGCGCCGCTGCTGGCGCTCTGGTTCGGCTTCGGCCTCGCCTCGAAGATCGTGATGGCGACCATCGCCATCTTCTTCCCCGTCGCTTCCGCCTATCACGACGGACTGGCGCGGACCGACCCGCAGCTACTCGACCTCTCCCGCCTCTACGGCGCGAATCGCCTGCGGGAAGTGGCTGTGCTCCGTATCCCCTCGGCGCTCCCGTCGCTGATCATCGGCGTCCGTCTCGCTGCCGTCTACGCGCCGATCGGCGCGCTGATCGGCGAGTGGGTCGGCGCCTCTTCAGGCCTTGGTTACGCGATGCTGCAGGCGCAGGGGCGCTCGCAGACCGCGGTGGTCTTCGCCTGCCTCTTCCTGCTCGCGGCGATGTCGATCCTCCTGCGCGCCGCCGTCGACCTCCTCACCCGCGACCTCGCCCCTTGGGCGCCGGAATCCACCTGACACGCCAACCTGAAGGAAATCGCCATGCTCCATCGCTTGCTCCCCGCAGCCCTCGCGCTCGTGCTGGCCGCCGCGCCCGCCGCGGCCGCCGACAAGCTCACCGTCCTCCTCGACTGGTTCGTCAATCCCAACCACGCGCCGCTCGTCATCGCGAACGAGGCCGGTTACTTCGAGCGCCACGGGCTCGACGTCGAGCTGATCGCGCCGGCCGACCCGAGCGCGCCGCCCCGCCTCGTCGCCGCCGGCCAGGGCGACATCGCCATCACCTACCAGCCCGACCTCATGCTGCAGTTGAAGGAGGGCCTGCCGCTCGTCCGCTTCGGCACGCTGATCGAGTCGCCGCTCAATGCTCTGATCGTGCTTCAGGACGGTCCGGTCAAGTCGCTCGCCGATCTCAAGGGCAAGCGCATCGGCTACTCGGTCGCGAGCATCCAAAGCGCCTATCTCTCCGGCATGCTCGATAGCGTCGGCCTGACCATGGACGACGTCACCATGGTCAACGTCAATTTCAACCTGGTCACCGCGCTCCTCGCCGGCCAGATCGACGCGGCGATCGACGGCTATCGCAATTTCGAGCTCACCCAGTTGGCGATCGAGGGCAAGCCGGGCATCGCCTTCTACCCCGAGGAGCACGGCGTGCCGATTTATGACGAGTTGATCTATGTCACTCGCCCGGATCTTGCGGAGGATTCGCGCCTGCCGCGCTTCCTCGCCGCGATCGAGGAAGCGACGGTGTTCATCACCAACCACCCCGAGGAAGCCAAAGCGATGTTCATGCAGTCGCATGTGGATCTCGACGACGAGTTGAACCGCGTCGCCTTCGATCTCACCCTGCCCCGCTACGCCAAGCGCCCGGCGGCGCTCGACGCCGGCCGTTACGACCGCTTCGCCGCGTTCCTGGTGGAGAAGGGCCTGCTCGACACCGTCCCGCCGGTCGAGACCTACACGATCGTGGTGCGGTAGATGCGATCGGCGGGCCTCAACAGGCGGCGGCGATCACGTTGGTAGGGGTGAAGTCGTCGCCCTTGAACGGAAGCGGCTTTCGCGTCAAGAGCGGATGCTTTCACACGGTGACCACGGCCTTGAGCGGTGGCTCGGACCCGTGCATCCAGGCCGGCATCGCCTCCGGCAGGTCGTCGAGCGCGCCGCCATGGGTGTTGAGCGCATCCATCGGAACATGGCCGGCGCGGACCGCCGACATCACGGTGTCGAAGTCGGCGCGGGTCGCGTTCCGCGTCGCCTTCAAGGTCATTTCCTTGCGATGGAACTCGGGGTCGGAGAAGGTGATGTCGGCGTTGCGGACGCCGACGAAGACCAGCGTGCCGCCGCTCGCAACGAAGGCGAAGGAGCGCTCCATCGCCCTGGCGTTGCCGGTCGCGTCGAAGACCAGGTCGTAACGGTCGCCGCCGGTTCGCCGGTCGATCTCGGCGAGCGCGTCCTCGCCCGCGCGGATCGCGTCCTGAAAGCCGACTCGGTCGGCGAGGAAGCCGAGCCGCGGTTCCGAGATGTCCATCAATGTCACGTCGCCGCCCGCGAGCCGCGCGAAGATCCCGGTGCCGACCCCGATCGGCCCGGCGCCGACCACCAGCACGCGGTCGCCCTTCGCGATCCCGGAACGGCGCACGGCATGGGCGCCGATCGCCTGGAACTCGATCATCGCAGCGTCGCGGAGGCTGAGCTCGCCGGCCGGGTAGAGGTTCTCCTCCGGCACCAGGATGCGCTCGCACATGCCGCCGTCGATGTGGACGCCGAGCACCTTGAGCGTGGCGCAGCAGTTCGGCTTGCCCTTGCGGCAGGCGACGCAATGGCCGCAGGAAAGGTAGGGGTTGATAACCACCTTCGTGCCCGGCGCGAGGTCAGGGCTGGCGGCCCCGCCAGCGACCACGCCGGACAGTTCGTGGCCCATCACCCGCGGATAGGCGAGGAAGGGATGGGTCCCCTCGAAGATGTGGAAGTCGGTGC
Organism: Bauldia sp.; assembly: GCA_022841545.1. GTDB lineage: Bacteria > Pseudomonadota > Alphaproteobacteria > Rhizobiales > Kaistiaceae > Bauldia. The sequence continues at coordinate 9,645 of JALHRF010000073.1, forward strand.
CGCAGATGCCCACCGCCTTCACGTCGACCGCAACCAGACCGGGCGCCGCCTCCGGCATCGGCCGTTCGATCCGCTCCAGTCTTCCCGGCTCGGGACAGACAATCGCGCGCATTCGCATTCCTCCTCGTTAGCCGGATCCAGTCCGCGGGCGCCCACGGCATCTCTTGTCGCCGGCATTCTTTCCGATCTAAAGTGCTTCCGGCTTTCGCTGGAAAAACAAAACCGCCGGGTCCATCGACGGGCAAGCAGCCCCCCGAAAGCCGAAAACGAGCTACCATCAAGGGCATTTTGAACTCCGGGAGGAATAAACCACATGAAACGCCTGACTGGAATGTTAGCATTAACAGCAGCGACCGCCGCGCTTCTAGCCGGCCCGGTCCATGCCGACACCTCCGACAAGCGCATCGCGCTCTCCAACAACTACGCCGGCAACTCCTGGCGCCAGGCGATGCTGCGGAGCTGGGACAAGGTGACCAAGCCGGCCGTCGAGGCCGGCATCGTCGCCGCCGCCGATCCGTTCACCACGGCCGAGAACCAGGTGACCGAGCAGGCGGCCCAGATCCAGAACATGGTGCTCGAGGGCTACAACGCCATCGTCGTCAACGCGGCTTCACCCGACGCGCTCAACGGCGCGGTGAAGGAAGCCTGCGACGCCGGCGTGACCGTCGTCTCCTTCGACGGCATCGTCACCGAGCCCTGCGCCTGGCGCATCGCCGTCGACTTCAAGCAGATGGGCAAGGACGAGGTCCTCTATCTCAAGGACAAGATCACCGAGGAGTGCAATCTCCTCGAGATCCGCGGCCTCGCCGGCGTCTTCGTCGACGACGAGATCTCGAAGGGCATCCACGAGGGCGTCGCCGAGAACCCGAACTTCAAGATCGTCGGCTCCGTCCATGGCGACTGGGACCAGGCCAAGGCGCAGGCCGCGGTGGCGGGCATCCTGCCGAGCCTCCCCGAAATCTGCGCGGTGGTGACGCAGGGCGGCGACGGCTACGGCGCTGCGCAGGCCTTCGCCGCCGCCGGCCGTCCCACCCCGCTCATCATCATGGGCAACCGCGAGGACGAGCTGAAGTGGTGGAAGGAGCAGAAGGACGCCAACGGCTATGAGACCATGTCGGTCTCGATCGCCCCCGGCGTCTCGACGCTCGCCTTCTGGGTCGCCCAGAAGATCCTCGACGGGCAGGACGTGCCGAAGGACCTGGTGGTGCCGTTCCTCCGCATCGACCAGGACAACCTCGAGGCCAACCTCGCCAACACCGAGGCGGGCGGCGTCGCCAACGTCGAATACTCCGCCGACGACGCGCAGAAGGTGATCGACGGCGCGAAGTAGACGAGAGACGCGCGGAAGGCGCTATAGTGGCCCCGGGGATTGGATAGTCAGGGGGCCGTCTCCGGGCCATGAGCGCTGGGACACGAATCGTAAGCCTGGACGGCGTCGAGAAGAGTTTCGGCGCCGTCCATGCGCTGGCGAAGGTCGACCTCGCCTGCGATGCAGGCGAGTGCCTCGGGCTCGTCGGCCATAACGGCGCCGGCAAGTCGACTCTCATGCATGTGCTCGCCGGCACGCTCCGGCCCGACCGCGGCACGATCACCGTGGCGGGCGACGACCTCACCGGCCGCTATGACGTGGCGCTGGCCCAGAGGCATGGCGTACGCTGCGTGTTCCAGGAGCTGTCGCTCTGCCCGAACCTAACGGTGGCGGAGAACGCCCGTGTCTTCCATGCTTCGCTCCGGGGTTTCGGCTGGCGGCGCCGCTCGGGGCGGCTGATCCTCGACAAGCTCGACGAGATCTTCCCCGGCCACGGCATCTCGGCCGGCGACGTGGTCGGCGACCTTGCCATCGCCCGCCGCCAGATGGTCGAGATCGCCCGCGCCTTCTCGGTGACCGACACGCCGGTGAAGCTCGTCATCCTCGACGAGCCGACCTCGTCGCTCGACGCAGTTCTCGCCGGCCAGCTCCTCGATTTCGTCAAGCGCTTCGTCGCCCGGGGCGGGGCTGTGATCCTGATCTCCCACCTCCTCGGCGAGATTCTCGGCACCGCGAGCCGGGTGATCGTGATGCGCGACGGAGCCGTGGTCGCGGGCCGGCTGGCTGCGGAATTCACCCGCGACAGCCTGGTGGCGACGATGGGCAGCGTCGCCCGGCATGACGACGTCGAGGCGATGGCCCAGAGCTCGAAGCGGCGCGAGGGCGCGCCGGTCGCCCGCGCCCGGCCGGCCGGTCAGACCAACGGCGCCGAGCTGGTCGCGCACCGCGGCGAAGTGGTCGGCCTCGCCGGGCTGGGCGGGCAGGGCCAGACCGAGATGCTCCGCGAGCTTTTCTCGGCCGCGCGGCGGCGCTCGCGCGCGGCGAGCGTCAGCGAGCCGGTGGCGCTGGTCGCCGGCGACCGGCAGACCGACGGCATCTTTTCGCTCTGGTCGATCGAGAAGAACATCACCATCGGCTCGCTCCGCCAGATGCTCAGTGGCCTGCTCGTCGACCCTCGGCGCGAGGCGGAGATGGCGGAGGCCTGGAAGAAGAAGATCAACATCCGGACGCCCGACCTCGGCAACAACATCCTGTCGCTCTCCGGCGGCAACCAGCAGAAGGCGCTGTTCGCCCGCGCCCTCGGCTCCGTCGCCGGAATCGTGCTGATGGACGACCCGATGCGCGGCGTCGACATCGGCACCAAGCAGGAGGTCTACGGCATGATCCGCGACGAGGCGGAGGGCGGCCGGACCTTCATCTGGTACACGACCGAGATGGACGAACTGAAGAACTGCGACCACGTCTACGTCTTCAGGAACGGCCGCATCGTCGCCGACCTCGCGCGCGGCGAACTCACCGAAGAGAAGGTGCTCCACTCCTCCTTCGCGGAGGAAGCGGCGTGATGTCAGGCGGCGCTTCTGATCCGGGCGCGGGCGGCGTCGGCAAGGAAGGCCGAGCGCGTCTGCCCTCTCTCGCGCGCCGCGCGGTCGATGGCGTCGAGCAGGTGCTCGTCGATCGAGACGTTGACGCGCACCGCCTTGCCGGGAAGCTCGACCGGCACGATGGCAACGACCGCGCCTTCGGAATCTTCCTTGAAAATCGGATCGGATTTCAACTGGTCGAGGGTGCGGAGCATGGGGAGCCGATCGCCGTCCTCGACCATGCCGGCCACATGGAACAGCAAAGTCTCGGCACCGCGCGCGAGCGCTTCATCGAGCGACTTGCCGCCGGAGACACACCCCGGGAAGTCCGGGAAGGAGATGCCGTAGGCGCCATTCTCCTCGTGGATGAGCGCGTAGACGAAATTGGTCATAATCTTTATCCGATCTCCCGACGCCGACTACCAGTCCCATCCCGCTTGCCTGTAGATGGAGCGCAACGTCCCGATCGGAATCTCCCGCACACCCATATCCACAGTGACCTTGCCGGAGCGGGAAGCGTGAACGAACTGGACGTGATCGCCCGGCCCACGACGTTTGACTTCCCACCCCTCCTTGCGGAGCCGATGGACGATCTCCCTGGGGGAAACGACTCGCTTCATCGCGCTGCCCGCAGTGTTTGTGTAGTCATACACAAAGCGCTGCCATGAGCCAAGACCGGGGCAGCAGCGTGAATTCCATCTCGACCATGCAGCACCGAATGTCGCCGGGGGTGGCTCCTGACGCAGCCGCGGCCTTCGCATCATTCCCGGCCTCGGTGCGCGAGCGGCTGCTCCATGTCCGCGACCTCATCTTCGACACGGCCGCGAAAACCGACGGGGTCGGCGAACTTGAGGAGACGCTGAAGTGGGGTGAGCCCGCGTACCTGACGGCGCGGTCCGGCAGCGGCATCACGATCCGGCTCGGGCGCGACAAGGCGAGCGGCGCGGCGGCCATCCACTTCATCTGCCACACCAGTCTCGTCGACGAATTCCGCCGCCTCTATCCCGACGCGCTGCGTTATGAGGGCAACCGGAGCATCGTGCTCGGTGGCGATAAGCCGGTTGACGAGGCCGCGCTCCGCCATTGCATCGCGCTGGCGCTGACCTATCACCTCCGCAGGAAGAGCGGGCGGGCGGCGGCATGATCGCGACGGTGTTCTCCCCGAAGGTGCTGCGGGCGGCGCTGCCGGCGCTGTCGCTCGGGCTGCTGCTCCTCGCCATCTGGTACCTGAACCCGCGGGCCATCAGCCCTCTCGGCTTCAACCTCATGTTCAATCTCGCCGTGCCGATCGCGCTCGCGACGGTGGCGCAGATGTGCGTGATGACGGTCAACGACCTCGACCTCTCGATCGGCGCCTATGTCGGCTTCGTGGTCTGCGTCGCGGCGACCTGGCTCTACGACACGCCGCTCCTCGGCATTGCGGCGCTGATCGGCGGCATCGTCCTCTACATGGCGGTCGGGGCGCTGATCTACATCCGCGACCTGCCGTCGATCGTGGTGACGCTCGGCATGTCGTTCGTTTGGCTGGGGCTGTCGGTGCTGGTGCTGCCGACGCCGGGCGGCAAGTCGCCGGAGTGGCTCTCGGCGCTGATGAAGCTGAAGACGCCGGTGATCCCCTTTCCGATCATCGCCGCCATCGTCATCGCATTGGTCGCGCATGTGCTCCTGATGCGGACCTCCTACGGCTCGATCCTCCGCGGCTCGGGCGGCAACCCGAAGGCGATCGAGCGGGCGGGCTGGTCGCTCCTCAAGACCAAGGTGGTGATGTTCGGCGCGGCCGGGTTCTTCGGCATGCTCGCCGGCCTCGCTCTGCTCGGCCTCACCACGTCGGCGCAGGCCAACGTCGCCGAGCGCTACACTCTCCTCTCCATCGCCGGCGTCATCCTCGGCGGCGGCTATTTCGTCGGCGGGCGGGTGTCGCCGGTCGGCGCTGTGCTCGGCGCGCTGACGCTGACGCTGTCGGCGCCGTTCCTGACGTTCCTGAAAATTCCGCCCGACTGGCAGATCGGGGCGCAGGGCGCGATCCTCATCGTCGTGCTCGCGCTTCGCGCCGTCATCGACCGGCTGGGACCGCAGCGATGATCCGCGATCTCCTCAGGAAGCCCTGGCTCTGGTCGTATGTCGCGGCCTTCCTGGTCTGGCTTGCGACCATGGCCTTCACCGGCGGGCAGGGCGGCGGACAGCTGATGTCGGCGGCGCTGACCTTCGCCACCTTCTTCGTCATCGTCGGCATCGGCCAGATGTTCGTCTTCACGCTCGGGCCGGGCAACGTCGACCTCTCGATCCCGGCGACGATGACGCTCGCCGGCTCGGTGGCGATGAAGCTCATGGACACCCAGGATTCGATGATCGCCATCGGCCTCCTGGTGGCGCTCGCCATCGGCGTCGCCGTCGGCATCTTCAACTACATCCTCATCCTCGGGCTCCGCATCCCGCCGATCATCGCCACGCTGTCGTCGAGCTTCGTCATTCTCTCCGCCGCCATCGCCTATGGCCGGGGGCTGCGCATCAAGCCGCCGCCGCTGCTGGCCGAGTTCACCACGATCCAGGTCTACGGGGTGCCGGTGCTCGCGATCGCGGTTGTCATCCTCGCCGCGCTGATGGCGGTGGTGCTCCACCGCACGATCTACGGACGCTCGGTCACGGCGATCGGCCAGAGCATGCGGGCGGCTGGTTTCGCCGGCATCCCGGTCGAGCGGGTGCGGTTCCTCACCTATGTGCTCTCGGCGGTGCTCGCCGCACTCTGCGGCTACCTGTTCTCGGGCTTCTCGGGCGGGTCGTCGCTGTCGATGGGCGAGCAGTACCTCCTCGCCTCGATCGCGGTGGTGGTGATCGGCGGTACGTCGGTCGCCGGCGGCAACGGCAACCTGCCTGGCCTCTGGGGGGCGGCGCTGTTTCTGTTTCTCGTGCAGTCGATGCTGAACACCTACCAGCTCTCGGCCGGTTTGCGCTATCTCGCCACCGGCCTCATCATCATTGCGGTGATCACCGCCGCGGGCGGTCAAAAGACGCTCCGCTGAAGCGGGGCCCAAACGGAGGAATGGGAATAATGGCACTCGTCGGACCGGACGCCGAACACCACGACAAGCGCTTCACCTGGATGATCAACGGCACGGCCCACAAGGAGCTGCTGTTCGGCGATTGCCGCTGGGCGGAAGGGCCGTGCTGGTCGCAGGACGGACGCTACCTGATCTGGAGCGACATCCCCAACAACCGCATGCTCCGCTGGGTGCCGGACGGGATCGGTTCGGGCGGCAGCGTCAGCGTCTTCCGCACCGATTCGAACTACTCGAACGGCAACACCCGCGACCGCGAGGGGCGGCTGATCTCGTGCGAGCACGGCGCGCGCCGCGTCACCCGCACCGAGCATGACGGCAGGATCACCGTGGTCGCGGACAGCTACAAGGGCAAGCGGCTCAACTCGCCCAACGACGTGGTGGTCAAGTCGGACGGCACGATCTGGTTCACCGACCCGAGCTACGGGATCATGAGCGACTACGAGGGCCACAAGGGCGAGATGGAGCAGGACGGCTGCTTCGTCTATCGCTTCGATCCGAAGACCGGGAAGCTCGTCGTCGTCGCCGACGACTTCGACAAGCCGAACGGCCTCGCCTTCAGCCCCGACGAGTCGATGCTCTATGTCGCCGACTCGGCCTGCGCCCACGAGCCGGAGAAGCCGCGTCACATCCGCGCCTTCAAGGTCGGCAAGGACAACACGCTGAAGGGCGGCAAGGCCCAGTTCCTCCTGACACAAGGCTTCCCGGATGGCTTCCGCGTCGACACCGGCGGCAATGTCTGGACCTCGGCCGGAACGGGAATCGAGGTCTTCGCGCCGGAAGGCGACCTGCTCGGCCGGGTCAATTTCCCGCAGATCGTCTCCAACCTCACCTTTGGTGGCCCGAAGCGGAACCGGCTTTTCCTGACCTGCACCCACGAACTCTATTCGATGTACGTCACGGTGACCGGGGCGGAGAGGCCGTAACGTCAGATCGCGCCCTCGAGGGATGGCGCGGGCAGGACTTTCGCCCGGCATGACTCGATATAGCCGAGCCACAACGCCCGGTCGGCGTCGATGAGCGCATGCTTCGCCGCGTCGGCGAGGATGTTGTCGTGGCGGTCGAGCTCCGTGAGAATGCAGCCGGCATAGGCCTCGCAGGTCGTCCGGTCGTAGCCGACCGCGGCGCAACTCGCCTCGAACTCGTTGAACACCTGCCGGCGAAGTGCGGCCTCGCTCGGCCCGAAGAGCGGCGCGACCAGCATCAGGCCGCCGAGCAGGATGGGCTGGTGGATCAGGTAGATCGCGAGGCTCCAGCGTCCGGCAAAGGCGAGGCCGCGCGCGAGCCATCCGCTGGCCGGCCAGCGCCAGAGCCACACGCCGGGATTGGCGAGGATCAGCCGGCCGGCGGCGACGCCGAGGAGCACCACGCCGAACCAAGGGAAGATGGGCACGTAGTCGACCGTGGGCGGCGGGCTGGTCGAGAGGCCCAGCCAGTACCAGGCGGGTGAATCGAAGAACGGGCTCGCGAGAAAGTGCGGACCCGCCAGGAACACCGCGGCTCCGGCCACGATGGCCCAGAACGGGGCATGAATGAAGGGCAGCGCGAGGAGGCTTGCGGCGAAGATCAGGTGCAGGATGCCGAAGAAGACGAAGGTGCCCGGATCAAGCCACCAGGTGCCGAGCGAGACCAGAAGCGCCGCCGCGAGGATGATGGCGAGGCGCCGGACGTAGGGGCGCGGGCGGAAGCCGGTCCGCAGCGCCAGCACGAGGTTGATACCAACCAAAGCCAGGAAGGCGCTTGCGATGCTGCGCGCGAAGATGCGCCAGCCGGGGTCGTTGGTGACATCGACGGCGACAAGCTGGTAGGCCGAGAGGTCCCACGCAAAGTGGTAGGCGATCATCGCAACGATCGCGACGCCCTTGAGGACGTCGATGACGGCGAGCCTCGGGGCCCGCTCCGCTATGATCGTGCTCGTGGTTGCCGACATGGATGCCTTTCGGGACTCCTTTCGCCCGGATTTGCATCTTGTCGCGGGCGCGATCGCGAAAATCAACGGACAAGACGCCCGTGGACATCGCGCAGGATCGCCTGTAAGCCAAGGCGACACGGGGGGCGAGCCCTGCGGCACCGCGAAATGCCGCGGGCCAGCCCACAGTCATGTTTCACTCTGCCCTGACCGGGCGAATTGCGCCGCCGCCGGGCGTCCATTGCCTTTCCAAGGGACCGCCGGCGACGCCTTTTCGCTTGGATTCGCCGGGGTTGGGCGTTACATGGCCTGACAGAAGAGGGATCGCCAGAGTCACATGTCCTCGACATTCGATGTGGTTGCCAAGGTCATTTCCGAAACCAGCGAGATTCCGCTTGAGCAGATCACGCCGGAATCCCACGCGATCGACGATCTCGGTATCGACAGTCTAGACTTCCTCGACATTGTATTCGCCCTCGACAAGAAGTTCGGGATCAAGATCCCGCTGGAATCATGGACCGAGGAAGTGAACGAGGGCCGCGCCAAGCCCGAGGACTATTTCGTCTTGAAGAACCTCTGCGCCCGCATCGACGAGCTCGTCGCGGCCAAGGCCGGCTCCTGATCGCCCCGCCATGCGCCTGGAGTATTTCGACATCATCGACTCGGTCGATGTCTTCGACGTGAAGGGCGGTCACGTCGAGACCAGTTCCCGCGTCCCCGATCAGAGCCCGGTCTTCGAGGGCCACTTCCCCGGCCATCCGCTCATGCCGGGGGTGCTTCTGCTCGAAATGATGAACCATACCTCGGGCTATCTGCTCCTCGGCCTCAACGACTTCGGTCGTCTGCCGTTCTTCGCCGGCGCCAAGAAGGTGAAGATCCGCCGGTTCGTGACGCCCGGCATGCTGCTTCGCGCGCGCTGCGACCTCGTGCACGAGGGCTCGGGCTTCTGCATCACCAACAACGAGATAAGGGTCGACGGCGAGTTGATCGCCGACGCCGAATTGACCATGATGGTCATGGATTTCCCGAGCCCCGAGCTGCCCAAGCTCATCATGGAACGGGCCCGGGCCCACGGCGTCGCCCTTGGGCTGACCGCCTGACGGGAGTTGCATGGCACGCGAGGTCTGGATTACCGGCATCGGCCTGACCTCGTCGCTCGGCGAGGGCACGGATGCGCATTGGCAGGCGATGGCGATCAACGACCCGCCGCGGCCGGTCGTCGATCTCAAGAGCTTCGCGCCCTACCCCATCCATCCGATGGTGCCGCTCGACTTCGAGAAGCAGATCCCGAAGGGTGGCGATCGCCGCCAGATGGAGAACTGGCAGCGGGTCGGGACCTATACCGCCGGCCTGGCGCTGGATGATGCCGGCATCACCGGCAACATGGACATTCTCGCCAATACCAACATGGTGGTGGCAGCTGCGGGCGGCGAACGCGACCTGATGGTCGACCAGACCATCCTCGAAGGCGTCGGCAGCGCGCCGGCGGCGCAGGAATTCATCAACGAGCGGCTTTCGAACGACCTTCGCCCGACCCTTTTCCTCGCCCAGCTCCCCAACCTCGTCGCCGGCAACATCGCCATCGTCCACAAGGTGACGGGCTCGTCCCGCACCTTCATGGGCGAGGAACTGGCGAGCGTGAGCGCGGTCGAGATCGCCGCGCGGCGCATCGCCGCCGACCAGGGCGACGTCTTCCTCGTCGGCGGCGCGGTGCTGTCGGAACGGAAGGACGTGCTCCTCGTGCTCGCCGGTTCGGGCTGGGCGTGGCACGGCGATCCGATCTCGGTGTGGGGCCGGCCCGAAAAGGGCGGCGGCGCGACGATGGGCTCGGTCGGGGCCTTCCTCGTGCTCGAAGCGCGCGAACATGCGGAGAAGCGGGGCAAGACGCCCTATGCGCGGCTCGGAACGGTGCTTTCGGGCCGGAGCCGCCGCGACCCCGGCCAGGCCACCGCCGTTGCCGCCGCGCAGTTCGCGACGCTCCGCAAGGAGGCAGGCGACCGGTCGCTCGCGGTGATCTCGGGCGCCAACGGCATCCTCGGCCCGACGCGGGAGGAACGCGACTGGCTCCAGGGATTGAAGGCGGCCGGCGCCATCGATACGGTGCGGGCGCTGCCCAACATGCTCGGCGCCTCGGTCGAGGCGACCTTCCCCTCGATGGTGGCGCTCAGTGCGCTCGCCTTGTCGAAGGGAGCGTTCTACCGGTCGGCCGACGACACCGGCTTCGAGCCGGCGGCGACCACGGCGCCGGAGGCGATCCTGGTCAATGCCTGGGGCTCCTGGCGGGGCGAGGGCATGGGACTGGTGCTGCCCGTCCACTAGTGGTCCGATTCCGACGTTTGCCTTTCGTATCGGTAAGCGTCAGGCATATGTCGGAAGCAAAAGGACCACACATGACTATATGACACTGGTGGAGCTTCTGAATTTGACCTTTGATCTCGCGTTCGATGAAATGTCAGATTCGCTTCACTAGCCGGACATGGAGGTTGAGATGGCTTCGAAGGTCAAGGATTCCCGCGGTCGGCCGGTGGTGGCGATCACCGGCATGGGCGTTGTCTCCTCGCTCGGCGTGGGTCTCGACGAGAACTGGCCGGCGCTGGTCGCAGGCCGCTCCGGGATCAAGCGGATCACCCGTTTCCCGACCGAGCACCTCCGCACCACCATCGCCGGCACCATCGACTTCATCGAGGAGGACACCCAGGACCTCAAGCTCGCCATCGGCGAGCTTGCGACCGATGAGGCGATCCGCATGGCAAAGATCGGCGCGCCGGGCGACTTTCCCGGCCCGTTGTTCACCGCGATCCCGCCGGTCGAGCTCGGCTGGGTGGCGCGGCGCCGCCTGTACGAAAGCGGCAATCCGGAAATCGCCGACGCCTATGACCGGATGTGCGCGGTCGCCGAAGGGCTGAACGACCGCTCCCAGTTCGAGCGGGTGATGTACGGCTATGTCTCTGAAAAGCTCGCCGACCGGTTCGGCACCAAGGGCTCGCCGGTGTCGCTGACCACGGCCTGCGCCTCGGGCGCGACCGCGATCCAGCTCGGCGTCGAGGCGATCCGCCGCGGCGACACGCAGGCCGCGCTCTGCGTCGGCACCGACTGCTCGGTGACGGCGGAGGAGGTGGTGCGGTTTTCGCTCCTCTCGGCGCTCTCCAACGCCAATGCGGTGCCCGAGGAGGCGGCCAAACCGTTCTCCAAGAACCGCGACGGCTTCGTCATCGCCGAGGGCGCCGCGACGCTGGTGCTCGAGGACTACGACGCGGCGGTGGCGCGCGGGGCCGAGGTGCTCGCCGTCATTCGCGGCGCCGCCGACAAGAACGACGACTTCCATCGCACCCGCTCCAAGCCCGACGGCTCGGCGGTGATCGGCGCGCTCCGCCAGACCTTCGACGACGCCGGCATGCACCCGGACGAGATCGAGTACATCAACGCCCATGGCACCGGCACGCCCGAAAACGACAAGATGGAGTGCTTCTCCCTCGAGGCGGTATTCGGCGAGCGGCTCCGCGGTGTGCCGATCAGTTCCAACAAGTCGATGATCGGCCACACCCTCACCTCCTCGGGTGCGCTCGAGGCGGTGTTCTCGGTCAGGACGATGCAGAGCGGCGTCATCCCGCCGACTATCAACTACAAGGTCCCCGACCCGAGCATCACCCTCGATGTGGTGCCCAACGTGGCGCGGGAGCAGAAGGTCGGGGTGGTGCTTTCCAACTCGTTCGGGTTCGGCGGCCAGAACGCCTGCCTGATCATCTCCGCCGAACCGGCGTAGCTCCTCCTTCCACTGGTCAAGGCCCACCTCAGCATGCGTGCGCTCCAGGTTCTCGACAGCCGCAAGCTCGCCGTCGTCGATCTTCCCGATCCGCCACCGCCGGGACCCGGCGAGGTGCAGGTGAGGATCGGCGCGGTTGCTCTCAACCACATCGACGTCTGGGGCTGGCGCGGCATGGCCTTCGCCAAGCGGAAGCTGCCGATCGTGGTGGGGGTCGAGGCGGCGGGCACGATCGCCGCGCTGGGCGATGGCGTCAGCGACCGGAGCGTCGGCGAGCAGGTGGCGATCTTCGGCGCCGAGACCTGCGGCACCTGCGACGCCTGCCGCGCGGGCCGCGACAACCTCTGCGTCAACGTCCAAGGCATCCGTGGCTTCCACATCGACGGCCTCGCCCGCGGCGCGATCAACCTCAAGGCCCGGTTCGCGGTTCCGGCCCCGGGAGTGTCGATCGAGGCGGCGGCCTGCGCCCCGGTGACCTTCGGCACGCCGGAGCACATGTTGTTCGACAACGCCAGGCTGCGCGAGGGCCAGACCATCCTCGTCCAGGCCGGCGGCAGCGGCATCGGCACCGCCGCGATCCAGCTCGCCAAAGCGGTGGGGGCGACGGTGATCACCACCGTCGGCAGCGACGACAAGATCGAGAAGGCGAAGGCGCTCGGGGCCGACCATGTCATCAACTACCGCGAGGATCGGTTCGAGGGCGTGGTGCGGAAGATCACGAAGAAGCAGGGAGTCGACGTGGTCTTCGAGCATGTCGGTCCCGATACCTTTGCCCAGAGCATGTTCTGCCTGAAGCGCGGGGGGACGCTGGTCACCTGCGGCTCGACCACCGGCATCAATTGTGAGATCAACCTGTTCCAGCTCTACCAGCAGCAGCTCCGGCTGATCGGCAGCTTCGGTTGCTCGATTAGGAATCTCTCCGACGCGCTTGCGAAGATGGCCGCGGGCACGGTCAGGCCGGTGATCGATTCGGTGATCGCGCTCGATGAGATCAATGCCGCCCTTGCCCGCCTGGAGCAGCGAAACGTCTTCGGCAAGATCATCGTGACATTGTGAGCACATCGTTGAAGGTGACGGCCCCGTCCACCGAGGCCAGGCCCGACATGGCGGCGGTAGGCGACCTCGCGCCGAAGCGCAAGCGCAAGAACCGTCGCAAGGTCTCCCAGACGTCGATCGACCGGCTGGAATTGCAGCGGGCCAAGCGGGCGCGTCGGGCGGCAAGGAAGAAATGGCGGGAATCGTGGCTCGGCCGGATCGGTGGCTCCGAATTCGTCGAGCGCCGCGTCGCCGGCGGCATGCGCTTCGTCTTCGCTTGGTCTGCAGCCGTCGGTCGCGAGCGTGCCACCCGGGTGGCGGGACGGGTCGCCCGGTCGCTGTCGCGGATGAGCCGGGAGAACAAGCTAGCCGCGGAGAACCTCGTGGCCGCCTACCCGGACAAGAGCGAGGCGGAACGCGCGCGGATTCTTTCCGGCGTGTGGGACAATCTCGGCCGGCAGGCGGTCGAATACGCCTTCCTTCAGGATCTGGTCGACGGCTTCGATCCCGAGCGGCCGCATGACGGGCCGATCGAGGTGGTCGGCCTGGAACATCTCGTCGCGCTTCGCGATAGCGGCAAGCGGGCGATCCTGTTCGGCGCCCATCTCGGTAATTTCGAGCTCACGCCGGCGCTCGGCGCCAAGCTCGGCCTGCCGGTGACGGCGCTCTACCGGCCGCCGGCCAATCCGCACATCGCCGCCGAGATCGAAAGCCGGCGGAGTCGATATCTCGGCAGGATGGTGGTCTCCGGCCAGGGCGCTGCGCTCGAGGTTGCCGACGCGCTGAAGAAGGGCCGGCATATCGGCGTGCTGATCGACCAGCGGATCGATGGCGGCCAGGTCATCCCCTTCTTCAATCGGCCGACATTGTCGAACCCGCTCGTCGGGGTGATGGCGCGGGTGTTCGACTGCCCGGTCCATGGCGGCTATGCGATTCGGCTTCCGAACGGCCGGTTCAGGGTGGTGATGACGCCGGCGCTCGACCTGCCGCGCGACGGCCGCGGCCGCATCGACGCAGAGGGCGCCAACATCATCGTCCACGGCATGGTCGAGCAGTGGATCAGGGCCTATCCGGAGCAATGGCTCTGGCTGCACGACCGCTGGCGCTTCGGCCGGAAGGGCGAGCAAAAGGCGTCAGGCAAGGGTTGACCGCGGCTTCGGCCGGGGGCTTCCATCGCGCCGCGACTCGTGCCACGTTCCCTCAATGTTCACGGCCCTCGCAGCCATATCGCCGCCCGTCGACGGGCGGCAATCGGAGCGCGCCGCCGCCATCCAGCGCGGTGTCGGGCGGCTTTTGCGCGCGCGCGGCTTCGCCATCGTCTGCGAATTGCCGCTCGCGACCGGCCGGCGGGCCGACGTGGTCGGCCTCGGCCCGGCGGGGGACCTCTGGATCGTCGAGATCAAGTCGTCGGTCGAGGATTTCCGGGTCGACCGCAAATGGCCGGAATACCGCTTCTCCTGCGACCGCCTGTTCTTCGCCACCCATGCCGAGGTGCCGGCCGCGATCTTTCCCGAGGATGCGGGGCTGATCCTCGCCGACGCCTATGGCGCCGACTTCCTCCGCGACGCGCCGGAGCACAGGCTCGCGGCGGCGACGCGGAAGGCGATGCTGGTCCGCTTCGCCCAGGCCGCGGCCCACCGGCTGCACGGCCTGGTCGACCCCGCGGCCGGCGAGCCGGGTTGGTAGGCGCTCACGCCTCGTCGGGCTGCGGTCCGTCGTAGCCTTCGACGATCAGCACGTCGACATCGGCGGAATCGCCGCGCTCGGCGATGGCGTGCTGGTATTCGGGCGAGTTGAAGCAGGCGAGCGCCGTGGCGTAATCGTCGAACACGGCGACCACGTTGCGCGGCCAGACTTCGCCGGCGGCCGCCTCGTACCTGCCGTTTCGTATCAGGAAGCGGGCGCCGTATTTCCGGAACGCCGCGCCGTTCGCGGCGAGGTATTTCTTGTAGCCCTCGGGATCGTGAATCCGGGCGCGGGCGATCCAGTAGCCTGTGGCCATCCGACTTGCCTTGGGCGAGATTGAGGGAGGCGTCAGCCGTCGGTGGGCTGCGGGCCGTCATAGCCCTCGATGATCACCACGTCGACCTCGGCGGACTGGCCGCGCTCGGCGATGGCGTGCTGATACTCGGGCGAACGGTAGCAGGCGAGCGCGGTGTCGAAGTCCTTGAACTCGATGACCACGTTCCGCGCCCGCGCGGTGCCGGACAGCAGTTCGAACTTGCCGGCGCGGACCAGGAAACGGGCCCCGTACTTCCTGAAGGCCGCGGCGTTGGCGGCGACGTATTTCTTGTAGGTCTCCGGGTCGTTGATATCGACGCGGACGATCCAGTAGCCCTTGGTCATGCGACTTGCCTTGCTTCCAATGCGGTTTCGATTTCGGCGACGATATGGTCCGCGGTGGCGCGCGGGTCGGCGGCGGTGGTGACCGGGCGGCCGACCACGAGGTAGTCGGCGCCGGCGGCAATGGCGCTTCCCGGCGTGGCGACCCGCTTCTGGTCGCCGATCGCGGACCCGGCGGGACGGACCCCAGGGGTGACGATCGCCATGTCCGGGCCGACGATGCGGCGGACGGCGGCCGCCTCGGCCGGCGAGGCGACGACGCCGTCCATCCCGGCGGATTTCGCATCGGCCGCGCGGGCCGCGACCAGCGCCGCCGCGCTACCGGCAAAGCCGGCGGCGATGAGATCGGCGTCGTCCATCGAGGTGAGGACGCTGACGCCGAGGAGGCGGAGCGGCGCGGCGCCCCGCGCCGCGACGGCGGAGCGCATCGTCTTCGGATAGGCGTGAACGGTGAGGAAGGTGACGCCGAGCGGCAGGATGCTCCTGACCGCACCGGCGACGGTGTTGTCGATGTCGAGGAGCTTGGCGTCGAGGAAGACCTGCTTGCCCTCGCCGGCGAGGCGGCGGGCGAAATCGATGCCGCCGGCATAGATCAGCTCAAGCCCGACCT
>JALHRF010000074.1 GCA_022841545.1 Bauldia sp.
TAAACGGTCCCGCCCGCCCAGCTCGGGGCTGGTGGCCACCAGCCCCGAGCTGCCTCACAGTCTGCACCGATTCCTCTCGGTTGCTCCTGAGCCGACAAAATCAAAATGCAAGGGGCGAGGCCTCTCCGTGTCAACGCACCGCCCCTCACCAACTCCGCCTAACGCCGGCTTTGCCGGCGAAGGCTTCGTATCCTCTCCCAACGGGAGAGGAGGGCGTGGTGCTTCTGTGATGACCTTCGACCGCCACGCCCGCATCGTCATCATCGGCGGCGGCGCCGTCGGCTGTGCCGTGGCGTGGGCGCTGGCGCAGAAGGGCGAGCGCGACGTGCTGGTCCTCGAGAAGGCGCGACTTACCCACGGCTCGACCTGGCACGCGGCCGGGCTGGTCGGCCAGCTTCGCGGCAAGCGCAATCTCACACGGCTGATGCAGAACTCGGTCGCCGTGTTCGACCGGCTGGAGAAGGAGACCGGCCAGGCGATCGACTGGAAGAAGGTCGGCTCGCTCCGTCTCGCCTCATCGCCGGAGCGCTGGTCCGAGGTCCGCCGTTCGATGACGCTGGCGAAGAGCTTCGGCTTCGAGGTGCACGGCCTCTCCGCACGCGCGGCGGCGGACATGTTTCCCTTCATCGAGCCGGAGGGCGTGGTCGGCGCGGCCTATATCCCGAGCGACGGTTATGTCGACCCCTATGCGCTGACCATGGCCTATGCCGCGGGCGCGCGGGCCAAGGGCGTCCGCATCGAGGAGGGCGTGCGGGTCGCCGATATCGTCCGCGACGGCCGGCGCGTGACCGGCGTGGTCACCGACCACGGCACGATCGGCTGCGAGGTGCTGGTCAACTGCGCCGGCATCTGGGCCAAGCGCGTCGCCGAGCTGGCGGATGTCGCGCTCGCCGCCGGCGTCGTCGAGCACCAGTATTTCGTCACCGAGAAGTCGCTGACCTTGCCGCCGGGGCTCACCACGCTCCGCGACCCCGACAAGAACTTCTACCTCAAGCCCGACGTCGGCTCCTTCGCCATTGGTGGCTGGGAGGACGGCACGAAGGGCTGCTGGCGCGGCCGGCCGCCGTTCGACTTTGCCCGTGAACTGTTCCCGGCGAACATGGACCGGCTCGAGCTGTTCGCGCTGCCCGCCTCGGAGCGGCTGCCGCTTCTAAACGAGATCGGCATCCAGACCGTGATCAACGGCGCCATTCCGGTCTCGGCCGACGGTGAGCCGATCATGGGGCTCGCCCCCGAATACGACAATCTCTACGTCGCCTGCGGCTTCACCGCCGGCATCGCCGCCTCGGGCGGGGCCGGCGAGGCGATGGCCAACTGGATCGTCGACGGCGATCCCGGCATGGACCTCTGGCAGTTCGATGTCCGTCGCTTCGGCCCGCCGCAGGCGATCGGCACATGGCTCGAGGAGCGGGCGATCGAGGCCTACGGCGCCTACTACAAGATCCACTTCCCCAACGAGGAGATGCACGCCGGCCGCGGCCAGCGGCAGAGCCCGCTGCACGGCCGCCTCGATGCGGCCGGGGCGGTGTTCGGCGCGAAATTCGGGTGGGAACGGCCGAACTGGTTCGCGCCGGCCGGGGTCGAGCGGACCGACCGGCCGAGCTTCGAGGACAGGCCGAACTGGTTCGATGCGGTGGCCGAGGAGCACCGTGCGATCCGCGAGGGGGTCGCCGTCATCGACCAGACCTCGTTCGCCAAGTTCGAGCTGTCAGGGGCGGGCGTCGCCGGCTTCCTCCAGCGCCTTGCCGACAACGATGTCGACCGCGCGGTGGGCGCCTGCACCTACACCCAGCTCTGCAATGCGAAGGGCGGCATTGAGGCGGACGTGACGCTGATGCGGCTCGCGCCGGATCTGTACTACGGCGTCACCGGCTCGGGCTTCGGCGTCCGCGACATGGGCTGGATCGCGAAGCACAAGCCGGAGGGCGTACGGCTCCGCGAGGTGACTTCGTCCTATGCCGTGATCAACGTGGTCGGGCCGCGGGCGCGTGACGTGCTGCAGCCGCTCACCGACGACGACCTGTCCGATGCGGGCTTCCCGTATCTCACCGTGCGCGAAATCGAGCTCGGCCACGCCCGTGTCCGCGCGGCCCGGGTCGGCTATGTCGGCGAGCTCGGCTGGGAGCTGCATGTGCCGGTCGAGTACGCGGCGGGCCTCTATGATCGCATCGTCGAAAGCGGTCGTCCGCATGGCATCGTCAATGCCGGATACCGCGCCATCGACTCCTGCCGGATGGAGAAGGGCTACCTCTACTGGTCCTCCGACATCACGCCCGAGACCAACCCCTTCGAGGCGGGGCTCGGCTTCTGCGTTCGCCTCGACAAGGGCGACTTCCTCGGCCGTGAGGCCCTGGCGGAGATCAAGGCCGAGGGTCCGCGGCGGAAGCTTGTCACATTGACGGTCGACGGCTTTGCACCGTTCCACGGCGGCGAGACCATCCTGCATGACGGCAAGGTGGTCGGCTCGGTGTCGAGCGCGGGCTATGGCCACACGGTCGGCAAGACCATCGCCTTCGGCTATGTGCCGGCGGCGCTCGCCGCCGAGCCCGGGTTCGAGCTGGTCGCCTTCGGCGACACCTGGCGGGTCGCGCGGTCGCCGCGGTCGCTCTACGACCCGAAGAACGAACGTCTGAAGGGATAGGCGATGTACCTGGTCGGTCTGCCGGGGGTCGTTACTCGCGAACTGGTGCGCGCGAGCAAGAAGGATAACCGGGAGCAGCACGGGGGACGCCATGAACATGCATGACGACACGGTCACCATCCGTCAGCTCATCGATCGACTCGCCCTGTTCCCCGGCGCGGCGCCCGACGCAATCAGCATCGACCGGCTCGGCGGGCAGACCAACCGCGTCTACCGGATCGCCGACGGCAACGACGTGCTCTGCCTCCGCCTGCCCGGCAAGGGCACCGAGGAATACATCGACCGCCGGGTCGAGATGGTCGCCGCAAGGGCGACCGCTGAGGCCGGCGTGTCGCCGGAGGTGGTGCATTCTGATCCCGTGAGCGGCGTCATGGTGACGCGCTTCGTTGATGATGCCGTCACCATGTCGCCGGCACAGTTCGCGTCGCGTCCGGGTGCGCCGGAGCGGGCAGGGCTTGCCTTCCGCCGGCTGCACGACAGCGGGGCGGTGTTCGACTTCCGCTTCGAGCTGTTTGCGATGATCGACGCCTATCTCGGCGTCCTCGCCAGGAAGACGGTCGCCTTCCCCGAGGGCTATCACCAGGGCCTGAAGGACGCCGAGGCGGTGCGGGCGGCGCTCGCCGCGCATCCGGTCGCGCTGAAGCCGTGCCATTGCGACCCGCTGGCCGAGAACTTCCTCGATACCGGCGACAGGATGTGGATCGTCGACTGGGAATATTCCGGCATGAACGATCCGATGTGGGACCTCGGGGACCTCGCGGTCGAGGCGAATCTCTCGGCCGACGGCGAGGCGGCGATGCTCGTCGCCTATTTCGGGCGCGAGGCCAGCGCCTTCGATCACGGTCGGATGGTGATCTACAAGGCGATGTGCGACCTCCTGTGGACGCTTTGGGGCCTGATCCAGCGCGCCAACGAGAACCCGGCCGAGGATTTTGCCGCCTATGCCCGCGACCGCTTCGCCCGCTGCCGCGCGCTCATGGAAAGCGACGCGTTCGGCGCGCATCTCGAAGCGGCGCGCCGAGGCTGAATCGCCTACGCCTAAGCTACGGGGTAGGGACCGTCGGCGAAGATTTCATCGTGATAACCCTTGGTTCCGACCGCCCGCGCCAGCGGGCTGCGGAAGTCCTCGCCCCTCTCGAGGCTGTCGAGGACCGACCGGAAATCGTGTCGCGGCTGCCAGCCAACCGCGGCGAGCGCCCGCGTGTTGACGTAGACGCGATCGATGCCGGGGAACATCCGCCACCCCCGCGCCGCGTAGAGCGCCGGGAAGTCCGGGAAGAGGCGGGCCACCACCGCCGGCGCACGGTCGCGGAGCGCGGCAACGTCGTCGGGAGAGAACGGCGTCGTCGCCGAGACGATATAGCGGCCGAAGCCGATCGACGACGCCTTGTCGAGCGCGAGGAGGTGCGCCGCGGCCACGTCGGCGATGTCGGCGCGGCGGTAGAGCATCTCGTTGGCCTGGACATTGGCGGTGTCGTAGGCGCCGCGGACCTCGGGGTCGTCATCCGCCTCGGGGAAGAAGCGCGACGTGCGGAGGACGATCGCAGGCAGCCGCTCGCGGCGGGCGAAGAGCTCGACGAGGGCCTCGGCGGCGAGCTTGGTGACGCCGTAGATGTTCCTCGGGACCGGCGCGACCTCCTCCGTCACCCAGGCGGCCGGCTCGCCGGGCGCCGGCGTCAGTGCCGACCCGAAGGCGCTGGTCGTGCTGGTGAAGACAAAGGCCCCGACCCCGGCGGCGACGGCCGCTTCGAGCAGCGCCAGCGTTCCGGTGACGTTGACGTCGACGAAGGCCTGCCGCGCGTGGGTCGCGACGTGGGGCTTGTGGAGGGTCGCCGCGTGAATGACGCCGCGCACGCCATCCATGCAGCCCGCGACGAAGCGCCGGTCGGCGACCGAACCGACATGGTGGGTGAACGGTGACGGCTTGAGGTCGAGGCCGCGCGCATCGTGGCCCTCGGCGCGGAACAGCCGCATCAGTGCTTCGCCGAGATGCCCGGCGCTGCCGGTCACGAGGATGGTCACTGCAACACCCTATGCGGCCTGTGCCTGATTGCCTCCACCGTGCGCACGATAGAGGTGCTGCGAGCGGCGGCGGAGCAGTTCCAGCGTGGCGAGAAACGCGATCGAAAGGACGATCAGCAGCGTCGCCACCGCGAGGATGGTCGGGTTGATCTGCTCCCGAAGCCCGGAGAACATCTGGCGCGGGATCGTTCGCTGGTCGGGGCCGGCGACGAAGAGGATGACGACCACCTCGTCGAAGCTGGTGACGAAGGCGAAGACCGCGCCGGAGATCACCCCCGGCCGGATGATGGGGAACACGACGTCGCGGAAGGTGCGGAACGGGTTCGCGCCGAGGCTGAGGCCGGCATTGTACATCGAGCGATCGAAGCCGGAGAGCGTCGCCGTGACCGTGATCACCACGAAGGGGACGCCGAGCGCCGCGTGGGCGATGATCACGCCGGGATAGGTCGCGATTAGGTTGAAGCGGGAATAGAAGAAGAAGATGCCCGCGGCGATGATGATGAGGGGCACGATCATCGGCGACAGGAGCATCGCCGTGATCAGCCGGCGGAACGGCAGGTCGCCGCTTGCCAGCCCGACCGCGGCGAGGGTGCCGAGCGTGGTGGCGATGATGGTGGCGAAGATGGCGATGATGAAGCTGTTCTTGATCGCCAGGATCCAGTTTGGATCGTTGAGGAGTCCTTCGTACCAGCGAAGCGAAAAGGCTCGCGGCTCGAGCCTCAGCATCCCCTCGGTGAAGGTGAAGAACGGCTCGGCGTTGAACGAGAGCGGGATGACCACCAGGACCGGCAGGAGCAGGAAGACCAGCACCGCGATGGCCGCGGCGCGGATCGCATAGACCCCGAGCCGGTGCCACAGGCTGAAATAGAGGGGAGCTGCCGTTTCCATCCCTCAGCCGAACTTCATCTTGTCGACGCCGACCAGGCGATCGTAGATCCAGTAGAAGACGAGGATGAGGATGAGGAGCAGCGTTCCCAGCGCTGCGGCCAACTCCCAGTTGTTCGACTGCTGCATGTGGAAGGCGATGAGATTGGAGATCATCTGCCCCTCGGTCCCGCCGACCAGTGCCGGGATGATGAAGAAGCCAACCGAGATGATGAAGACGAGCAGTGCCCCGGCCGAGAGCCCCGGCAGGGTCATCGGCAGGTAGACGCGGATGAAGGCCGGGACCGGGCGCGCGCCGAGTGACATCGCCGCCTTCATGTAGCTCGGGTCGATGCCCTTCATTGCGGCATAGAGCGGGAGGATCATGAAGGGCAGGAGGATGTGGGTCATGATCAGCACGGTCGCAAGCTCGGTGTAGAGCATCTCCAGCGGTTGGTTGATCAGCCCCAGCCGGGTCAGCACCGTGTTGACCACCCCGTTGGTCTGGATCAGCGCGATCCACGCCGTCGTGCGTACCAGCACCGAGGTCCAGAACGGCAGGAGCACGAGGATGATCATGAGATTCGCGTTCCGCGACGACGCTTGCGCGATGACATAGGCGAGGGGATATCCGAGCACGATACAGAGCAGGGTGATGATCAGCGCGTCGCGGAGCGTCTTGACGTAGAGCGGGATGTAGATCTGCGCGGACTCGCGGACCTGGATGTGGGTCTTCCCGTCGGGAGAGATGGTCTGCTCGAGGTCGAGCGCGGTCAGGAAATTGTTGAAGGTGTAGACCTGTCCCACCACCTTGATGGTCGCCCACAATTGCGGATCCGCCCACTTTGCGTGGGTGGCAAGCAGCAGATCGGCGCCGTTCGCCGCCAGTTCCTCGTCGGAGTTCTGGGCGAGCCGCCGGGCGCTGGCCTTGACCACGCTCGAGGCGCCGGGGAGGCGGCGGTTGATCTCGTCGGCAAGCTTGCCGGCGTTACGCTCGCTCTGGAGGCGCTTCAAGTCGACGGCCATGCTGGTCAGCACCGTCTTGTCCGGCAGCCCCTCGCCGGACCAGTCGGCTAGCCGCGTCAGCGTATCGGGAATGAGCTCGGCGACGGTCGGGTTGTAGACGCTCCGGTTCAGCATCGATGCGATCGGAGCGAAGAAGGCGAAGGTTATGAAAACGAGAAGTGGCGCGACCAGCGCCAGGGCGACCAGCCGGCGCCGGGTGAGGTCGCGGCGCGCGAAGCCGGCCTCCTCGCGTGTCAGCGCCGGAGGCGCAGCCTGTGGAGCGAGAGCGGCTTCGGTCACGTCAGCTCGCGATCCTCGGGGTTGTGGGAAGCCGGTGTCACGCGACGCCGGCTTCCGATCTCACTCTATTCGGTCAGGAGCCACTGGTTGAACTTCTCGCCGAGCGTCTCGCCGTAATCGGCCCAGAACAGCCCGTCGACCTGCACTCCCTCGTCGATGTGCGCGGTCGGCAGGTCCTTGGCGATCGCGGGATCGACCAGCGCCATCGCCGACTTCCGGCTTGGGCCATAGGCGACGTCCTGCATGCCGGCGACGGCCTTGGTGCCGGTCGCGAAGGCGACGAAATCGAGGGCCTGTTCGAGCCGGGGCGTCCCCTTCATGATCGCCCAGACGTCCTGGTCGTAAAGGTTGTTGTCCCAGACCATGACGAAGGGCCGGTTCTCTTCCCTTATGGCGCTGAAGATGCGCCCGTTCGCAACCTGGGCCATGACGGCGCCGCCGTCATTGAGGAGCTGCGGCGCCTGCGACCAGGAATCGTAGAAGACGATGTCGTCCTTGATCGTCGAGAGCTTGGCGAAGGCGCGCGTCTGTCCCTCTTCGGTGGCGAGCACGGCGTAGACGTCGTCCTTAGGCACGCCGTCGGCGATCAGCGCCCATTCCATCGCGCCCTGGGGGCGCTTGCGGAGCGCGCGCTTGCCGGGGAACTTCGCGGTGTCGAAGAAGTCCGCCACCGTCGTCGGCGTCCCGCCCTTTATGGTCTCGGTGTTGTAGGCGTAGATCATCGCCCAGAACATGATGCCGACGCCGCATTCATTGGACAGCGACGCGGGGTAGAAGTCTTCCGCGGCCGGCGTGCCATCGTCGCCCGGGGGCAGGATGTCCCGCGGGATAACTTCGAGCACGCCCTCGGAGCAGGCGCGTTCGAGGTCGACGGCTTCGATGTCGACGACGTCCCACTGGATATTGCCGGACTCGGCCTGGGCGGTCATCTCCGCCACGCCGCCGGAATAGTCTTCGAAGAGGATGTTGACGCCCTTCTCGGCGACATAGGGGTCGATCATGCTCTTCTTCTGGGCTTCGCTATAGGCGCCGCCGAAGGAGACGACCGTGAGGTCGTCGGCCATGGCCGGGAGCGAGAGCGCCGCAAGCACGGCGGCGCCGGACATGAGCGTGGTGAATCTGGACATTTTGCGCATCTTTCTGCTCATTCCTGTTTGCTGGAATGTCCGGGTCACGGGGCCGGGTTCATTCGGTTCTGAAGGCGTGGCAGTCGGCAGTATGCCAGCCGAGGCTGACGGTCTCGCCATCGGCGAATCGCGGGGCGGCGGCGTGGTTCAGGATCTTGGCGGTGATGCCGCTGCCGTCCGGCAGCTCGAAATAATAGCGGATGAAGTCGCCGACGTAGTGCCGCATGGTGAATTTCGCATGGATGCGGTTGTCGTGCGGACGTTCGGCCTGCGCGATATGCGTCTTTGCCGGGCGCACGGCGACTCCGCAGGCCTCGCCGGCCAGGGTGGCGTCGGCGCGCCGCGCCACGACCACGTCGCCGCCGGGGAGCGCCACGCGCACCGCGTCGCCCTCCACGCCGACGATCTTGCCGGGAATAAGGTTGTTCTCGCCGATGAACCCGGCGACGAAGGCATTCTCGGGGTGCTCGTAGAGCACATTGGGCGGCGCGCATTGCTGGACCACGCCGGCATTGAAAACGGCGACGCGGTCCGACATGGTCAGCGCCTCCGTCTGATCGTGGGTCACATAGATGACGGTGAAGCCGAGCTTCTTGTGGAGCCGCGTGATCTCGAACTGCATCTGCTCGCGGAGCTTTCTGTCGAGCGCGCCGAGCGGCTCGTCCATCAGCACCAGCGACGGCTCGAAGATCAGCGCCCGGGCCAGCGCAACACGCTGCCGCTGGCCGCCGGACAGCCGCGCCGGGGGGCGGTCGCCGTACTCGCCCAGCTCGACGAGGTCGAGATACTCCTTCACGCGCACGGCGATCTCGGCGCGTGGCACGCCCCGGACCTTGAGCGGATAGGCGAGATTCTCGCTGACCGTCATGTGCGGGAACAGGGCATAGCTCTGAAACACCATGCCGATGTTGCGCTTGTAGGGCGGCATCCGGGTGACGGATGCGCCGTTGACGCGGATGTCGCCGCCGGTCACCGCCTCGAAACCGGCGAGGAGCATCAGGACAGTGGTCTTGCCCGACCCCGAGGGACCCAGCAGCGTGATGAACTCGCCCTTGGCGACGTCGAGATTGAAGCCCTTCACGATCAATTGCTTCTGATCGTAGCTCTTCCTCACATCGACGAATTGAAGGAATTGCCCCGTGGCCTCCGGGCGCGTGCCGTGGGAACCGGCGCCGCCATGCCCGACGCGCATCGCGCCTTCGCCGACGCTGCCGGGTTCTGTACGCTCCAGGGCGTTCGATCCGCCAGCCACCAGCCTTCACCCCTCGCGGATCGGCCCAAATCAGTGAGGGACTTCCACCACACATGGTGGCGGCAAGGCAAGACCGATTATCCCGGCGCTACGTGGTACCAGCGGATGGTTCGGCCAGGAGCGACCGCGCCGCGCCCTCGTCGGTGATCAGCGTGTTGCAGCCGATGCGCTTGATCGCGGCGCGGATCGCGGTGGTGCGGTGCGCCCCGCCGGTGGCGAGGAGGACGTGGCCGGCGCTCCGGATCGCCTCGAGGTCGACGCTCATCACCCGCCGGTTCAGCGCATGCGGCACGCTTTCACCGTCGCGATCGAGGAAGTTGCAGAGCACGTCGGCGACCGCGCCCAGCGCCAGCAGCTCGCGGAACTCGCCCGGCTCGATCATGCCGGCAGCGAGCGAGGTCGAATGCGGATTGATGTCGCCGACCGAGATCACGGCGAGGTCGAGGGCCTTAGCCATCTCGAACAGGCGGTCGAGCCCGCACTTGTCGATCAGCCGGCGTTTGGTGGTTTGCGAATCGACGATCGCCGGGGCGACCATCAGGTAGCAGTCGGCGCCGAACTGGCTCGCCATCCGCCAGCTGAATTCGAGCGGGTTGCTCGTCCGCGCCTCGACGATGCCGCCGAGAAGCGACACGACCCGGACCCGCTCGCGGCGGACCGGCCGGAGCCCGGCAAGCGATGCCGTGAGGGTGCGGCCCCAGCCGACGCCGATGGTCATGCCATCGGTCACCGCCTCGGACAGGAACTGGCCCAGCGCCAGGCCAACCGCCTTGGCCGAATCGCCGTCGGCGACCGGCACCACCATCGCCTCGTCGAGGCCGAAGGCCGTTTCGAGCCTCACCGCGAGATCGACGCACTCGGTCTCGCGGGCGTTGATCAGGATCTGGACGTCGCCGCGTTCGACCGCCTCGGCAAGGATGCGGATGATGGTGCCGCGGCTGACGCCGAGCCGGTCCGACACATCCTTCTGGGTGAGGCCCTGGTTATAGTAGAGCCAAGCGGCGCGGACGCGGAGCGAGGCGTCTTCCGATACCGGCGGGAGGCCGCCGCTCCGTCTCAGCTTCGCCATGCCCCCTCCCTTGGGGCGCCTGGTCAGAGACCGAGGCGCGCAAGCTCCTTGTCGTCCCAGTTGCGCACGCCGCGGCGATTGTAGCCCGATGCGCCGAACAACTCGGTGATGACGACGTCGACGATGTCGTGCGCCTGCGGGAAATAGGTCGATTCCATCTCCGCGCCGGGCACGATCCAGTTGGGCGACCCGAGGACGCGCGGCGGCGCCTTCAGATCACCGAAGGCGAAGCGGCCGATATTGGCCGCGAGCGTCTGCAGGAACGAGCCGCGCTCGCTCGCCTCCGAGACCAGCAGGATCCGCCCGGTCTTCTTCACCGATTCGAGCACCGGCGCATAGTCGAACGGCACCAGCGAGCGGGCGTCGATGATCTCCGCCGAGAGGCCACGCTCGCGCTCAAGTTCGTCCGCCGCCGCAACTGCCGCATAGAGCGAGGGGCCGACGGTTAGGATGGTGACGTCGCTGCCCTCGCGCTTCACGTCGGGCACGCCGATCGGCACCCGGTAGTAGTCGGTCGGCACGCCCGCGGCGCGGAACAGCTCCGTCGTGTCGTAGAGCCGCTGGCTCTCGAAGAACACGACCGGATCGTCGGAGGCGAGCGAGGCGGCGAGCAGGCCCTTGGCGTCGTAAGGCGTCGCCGGGTAGACCACCTTGAGCCCGGGAATGTGGGCGACGAGGCCGGTCCAGTCCTGCGAGTGCTGGGCGCCGTACTTGCTGCCGATCGAGGAGCGAAGCACGACCGGCAGCTTCAGCGCGCCGGCCGACATCGACTGCCACTTGGCGAGCTGGTTGAAGATCTCGTCGCCGGCCCGGCCGATGAAGTCGGTGTACATCAGCTCGACCAGCGACCGGCCACCTTCGATGGCATAGCCGATGGCCGTGGCGACGATCGCCGCCTCGGAGATCGGCGAATTGAACAGGCGATTATACGGAAGGATGTCCGAGAGGCCGCGATAGACGCCGAAAGCGCCGCCCCACTCCCTGCATTCCTCGCCATAGGCGACCAGCGACGGATCGTGGGTGAAGTGGTGGAGGATCGCCTCGAACAGCGCATCGCGGATCGTGATCGCCCGCATCGGCGAGAGCTTCGCACCGTCCGGACCGTGGGCGGTACGGCTCTTCTTGCCGAGCTGGCGCACATGGGAGGATGCGGCCGCGGCTTCGGCCACCTTGGGGTCGGCGGGGCCGAGGTCGCGGCTCCTGTGGGAATACATGAGGCCGCCGATCAGCGTCGGGCGGGCGGGGATGTCGATCACCGGCGCCGCCTCGGGATTGATGGCTGCGGCGGTGACGCCCCGGATCAGGTCCCTGACTTCGGCACGGAGCGCCTCCTCGCCTGCCTCGTCGAGAATGCCCGACCCGCGGAGTGTGGCGGCATGGACGGCGATCGGGTCGTGCGGGCTCCAGGCCTGCACCTCCTCGCGGGTCCGGTAGACGTTGGCGTCGGTCGTCGAATGGCCCGAGATGCGATAGGCCTCGACATCGAGAAGGGCAGGGCCCTTGCCCTCGACCAGAAGGGCGCGCTTCCGGGCGACCGCGTCGGCGACCGCCAGGACATTGGCTCCGTCGACGGTTTCGGCGTGGAGACTGGAGGGGTTCACGCCCGCGCCGATGCGCGACAGGCGGTCCCAGCCCATGGTCTCGCCGCGGGTCTGGCCGCCCATGGCGTAGAAATTGTTGGTGAAGAAGAAGAGCACCGGCAGCCCGCCCTTGTAAGGCTCGGGCCACAGCCGGTCGTACTGCGCCATCGAGCCGAAATTCATCGCCTCGGTGACCGGGCCGCTGCCCGTCGAGCCGTCGCCGGCGAAGGCGACCGCGATGCCGCTTTCGCGGGCGAGCTTCTTGTGGAGCGCCGCGCCGGTGGCGATGCCGGCGGAGGCGCCGACGATGGCGTTGTTGGGGTAGGCGCCGAAGGGCAGGAAGAAGGCGTGCATCGAACCGCCCATGCCGCCGTTGAAGCCGGTGGCGCGCATGAAGATTTCCGACAGGAATCCGAACAGCATGAAGCTCTCGGCGAGTGCCTTCTCGCTGGTCGGCTTGATGAAGCGGTGGACGGCGGAGAGCACCCGGCCGCCCTGCTCCATCTCCATGATGTTCATCAGTTGCCGCTCGTCGAGGCGCTCGATCGCGGAAAGGCCCTTGGCGATGAACTCGCCGTGGCTCCGGTGGCTGCCGAAGATGTGGTCCTCGGGCGCGAGCGCCATCGCCGCGCCGACGGCGGCGCCCTCCTGGCCGATCGAGAGATGCGCCGGGCCCTTGTAGGCGAAGTCGATACCCGCATAGGCGCCGCGCGCCTTGAAGTCGCCGAGCATGGTCTCGAATTCGCGGACGATCAGCATGTGGCGGAGCAGGCGCACGAGCTTCGTATCACCACGCCGGGCGCGCTCGTCGTCGAAAGGGGTCGCATAGGCATGGACCGGGACGGGCGCGAAGACGATGTCCTCCCGGCGGCGGGTCAGCGCCGGGTCGACGAGCATTTCCTTGGGCATTCTCTTCCTCGGCCAAAACGGGATCGCGTACTTTTGTGCAATAGCACAAGCAAAAGTACAGCACCAGTACCCGTCGGGACTGCGAGAAGGGAGGTCAGGTGAGCGGCGGCAACCATGTCGCCCGCTGGCGCGGCCAGCTTGCCGGCTTGACCTCGATCGGCTCGCGCTGGGCAGTCTTTGCCGCCGCCCGGGCCGGGACCGCACCCGCGCGCCGCTTGGGCTCCCAGAACCATGACCGGGAGGGCCTCTGCCTCAACGTCGTGAAGGAAATCATCTGGGTCATGGCCGCCAACCGTTGTCGCTCCCACCTTGCCGCCCGGCGAAACTCCCCACCTTGACCTGTGTCAAGCAAGGCGAGAGCGGCGTCGATGGGGGAGGGCTCCACGAAACGCGCGGTCGAAGGGACGGTTCCGCCTCTTCCGGAAGACAGTGACGGTGTGGGTCGGATATCAGCCCGACGCCGCGGCAAGGGCCGTGATCTCGGCTCGGAGCAGGTCGATGCCGGCCCCGGTCGTCGAGGACGTCGCGATGATCTCGGGGTGGGCCGCGGGGCGTTTGGCGATGGCGGCACGGACCTCGCCGATGATCCGCTCGAGAACGGCGGGCTTGTCCTTATCGCACTTGGTGAGCACGATCTGGTAGGACACGGCGGCCTTGTCGAGGACGGCGAGCGCCTCCTTGTCGTTCTCCTTGATGCCGTGACGCGCGTCGATGAGCACATAGACCCGGCGGAGATTGACCCGGCCGCGGAGGAAGTCGAAGACCAGCCGCGTCCACTCCTTCACCTCGTGCTTGGGTGCGCGGGCGTAGCCGTAGCCGGGCATGTCGACGATGACGATGCCCTCGTCGGCGGTGAAGAAATTGAGTTCGCGAGTGCGGCCGGGCGTATTCGAGGTCCGCGCCAGAGCATTCTGCCCGACGAGCGCATTGATCAGCGACGACTTGCCGACATTGGAGCGGCCGGCGAAGGCCACCTCAACCCCGGTCGCCGGCGGCAGACCGTCGATTTTCGACACGCCCATGACGAAGCGCCAGGGCCTTGCGAAGGCAAGCCGCCCGGCTTCGAGCGCGGCGTCCCTCTCGGCGTCGTCGCGTTCGCCCACGGTGCTCAGGCGCCGGCGTTCCGCGGGCGTCCGGAGGCCTTGCCGGTTTTCGGCGGGGGCTTCTTCGCTGGCGGTTTCTTGGCCGGCTTCTTGCCGTTGCCCGTCGCGGTCGGGGGCGCGGCGACAGGCTCCTCCTCTTCGTCATCATTGGCGGGGGCCGGCAGCGCCTTGGACGAAGCCGGAGTCGCCGCTGCGGCAGGTTGCGGCGGGGTCTTGCGGAAGGTGTCCTTGATGTTGCCGAGGATGTCGACGTCGACGCCCTGGCGTCGCATGATCACATATTGCTGGATGACCGAGAGGGTGTTGTTCCAGGCCCAGTAGATAACGAGACCGGCCGGAAACGTCGCCAGCATGAAGGTGAAGATCACCGGCATCCAGGTGAAGATCATCTTCTGGGTCGGGTCCGGCGGCGTCGGATTGAGCCGCATTTGAATGAACATCGTCACGCCCATGATCAACGGCCAGATGCCGATCATCAGGAACTGCGGCGGATCCCAGGGGATCAGGCCGAACAGATTGAAGATCGTCGTCGGATCGGGCGCCGAGAGGTCCTGGATCCAGCCGAAGAACGGCGCGTGCCGCATCTCGATGGTGACGAAGAGCACCTTGTAGAGCGCGAAAAAGACCGGAATCTGCACGGCGATCGGCCAGCAGCCGGCAAGCGGGTTGATCTTCTCCTTCTTGTAGAGCTCCATCAAGGCCTGCTGCTGCTTGACCTTGTCGTCCTTGTACTGCTCGCGGAGCGCGGCCATTTGCGGCTGCACCTTCTTCATCCCGCTCATGGACTTGTAGGACTTGTTGGCGAGCGGGAAGAAGATCGCCTTGACGATGACCGTCACCAGGAGGATGGCGACGCCGAAATTGCCGAAGACGCGGAACAGCCAGTCGATGACCAGGAACATCGGCTGGGTGATGATGTAGAACCAGCCCCAGTCGATGAGCAGCTCGAAGCCCTCGATGTCGTAAGTCTGGGCGTAGCCCTCGACAGTGACGAAGAGCCAGTTCAGGCCGACCACCGATACCTGCTTGGCGCCGGCGAAGAGCTGGGTGGTGGTCTCCACGCTGCTGCCGGGGGGCACGGTTTCGACCGTCCCGCTGAAATCGGCCTGGTAGCGCAGCGAGGGTTCGGTAGTGCGGACGAAACGACCGGTGAAGTCGGCATCGCGCGGCGGCACCATCGCCGCCGCCCAGTACTTGTCGGTGATGCCGAGCCAGCCGCGCTGCACCGGCTCCATGATCTGGTCGCCGTCCTCCAGGTCGCCGTAGTCGACCTCTTCGAGGCCCTGGTCGCCGAACACGCCGATCAGGCCTTCATGCAGGATGAACCAGCCCTGGTCCACCGGCTCGCCGAGGCGCGTGACCCGGCCATAGGGCGTCAGGTCCACCGGGGCCGTCGTCGCGTTTGCAACCGCGTCGGTGACCGTGAACATGAAGTTCTCGTCGATCGCGATCGTGCGCGAGAAGACAAGGCCCTCGCCATTGTCCCAAGTGAGTTCTACCGGCGCGTCGACGGTGAGTTCCGCACCGGCCTGCGCCGTCCAGAGGGTGTCCGGGCCCGGCCCGGCGGCGCCGCCGGCACTCCCGATCCAGCCGAACTCGGCGAAATACCCGTTCGGACCGCCAACCGGCGACAGGAGGACGATGGTCGGGCTGGTCGGATCGACCGTCTCATGGAAATCGTTGAGGCGGAGGTCGTCAAGCCGGGCGCCCGTCAGGTTGATCGAACCGGTGACGCGCGGCGTCGAGATCGGGACGCGTGGCGACAGCGCGAGCGCCGCGTCGCGAGTGAGGCCGGCCGGTTCGGCGCCGGTCGGCGCCGGCATCGTGCCGCCGCCGACGGTCGACGGCGGCTGCGCGACCGTCCCGTCCGGATTGGTCGTCGTCCCGCCGGGATTGGCAGGCGCCTCGGCGACGGGGGGCTGGGGTGGTGGGAGAGCGAAGAAATACTGCCATCCGATGAGGATGGCGAGCGACAGCGCGATGGCGAGAATGAAGTTCTTGTTGTCCATCATGTCGCGGACCTGTCTCCGGCATCCTTGTCATATCGGCCGATCGCGCCGAGACCCGACCTTAGATCATCAACGAGTCGGTCGAATGAAAGGGTCAATGCAGCGCGGCGCCCTATCAGGACATAATCCATCCCGGGTGCTGCCACATCCGCCGCCGAAAGCCGCACCACTTCCCGCAGCCGCCGGCGGATGCGGTTGCGCACCACCGCGTTGCCGGTCTTCTTCGTCACCGTGAACCCGAAGCGCGGCCCCCCCGCCGCGCCGGCTGAAGACAGCGCCTGCAGGACAAAGCCCGGCCGGTTGACCTTCCGGCCGCGCGCGACCGCACGGAAGTCGCTGCGGCGCCGGAGCCGTTCAAGCCGGACCGGCGTCTCAAACCCCGCGGTCAGGCGCTCAGCTTCTTGCGGCCGCGGGCACGGCGGGCGTTGATGACCTTCCGGCCACCGGTTCCAGCCATTCTCGCACGGAACCCGTGCCGCCGCTTGCGGACGAGCTTGCTCGGTTGATAGGTGCGCTTCATCTCGGCATCTCTGGGCAAATTCAGGAGTTGGAGCGGCTTATACGGATCACGCCAAATCAAGTCAACGCGCCGGGCGAGGCGAACCCGGCGGCCGGCGCCGATCCCGGGCGCCGCGGCGATCCCGCCGCGAGCCGGCATCGTCGCTCGTGACGGTCGTCACAGCCGCTTTCCCCCGGCGCATCTACCATTAGCCGGGATGCGTCGCTAGACAGGGGGTCATGTCAGACGAACACACACCGGAAATCTGTGTCATCGGCGGCGGACCGGGCGGAATAGCGCTTGCCGTCGCCGCCGCCAACCAGGGGCTGCCCGTCATCCTCATCGAGAAGGGGCGGCTGGGCGGCGCGAACCTTCGCGAGGGCGGCGTACCGACCAAGGCGCTGCTCGCCGCGGCCGCATTCCACGAAACGCTTCGCCGCGGGCCTGCCTTCGGCGTCACCGGCGCCCCGCTCCAGGTCAATCCGGCACGGGTCAACGAGCACATTCGCGCGGTCACCGAGGCGGTTGCGACGAACGTCTCCGCCGAGCGCCTCGAGGCCTTCGGCGTCACCATCGTCCGCGGCGAGGGGCGCTTCGTCGATCGCAGGACCGTGGTCGCCGGCGAGGCGACGATCAGGGCGCGGACCTTCGTGATCGCCACAGGCGCGGTGCCGGCGCCCCCCACCCATGACGGGCTCGACGCCATCGAGACCCTCGACGTCGCGGCCGCCCTCGACGTGTCGCGAAGGCCTGCACACCTCATCGTGCTGGGCGCCGGCGCGCGCGCCCTCGAACTGGCCCAGGGCTTTCATCGCCTCGGCACCGACGCAAGCATCATCGACAGCGGCGCGGCGCTTGCCGGCGAGGACCCGGAACTGGTGGCGCCCCTTCTCGACCGGCTCCGGGCGGAGGGGATACGGGTTCGCGACAACGCCGACATCGTCGCCTTCGCGCGACGGAAGGGCGGCATCCGCGTCACCCTCCGCGAGGGCGGCGAGGAGGTCGCCGTGGATGGCTCGCACCTCCTCGTGGTGCCGGACCGGGCGCCCGCCGTCGACGGGCTCGGGCTCGATGCGGCCGGGATCGGTCACGATCCCTCCGGCATCATCGTCGACCGCAACCTCCGCACCGCCAACAAGCGCGTCTACGCCATCGGCGACGCCGTGGCGGGTCCAGCCTCGGTGAACCGGGCCGAGCATCACGCGGCGTTCGTGCTCCGGTCGATCGCCGGTCGCCGGCCGGCCGGCGTCGTTGAGGCGGGCGTCCCTTTCGTGACGTATACTGATCCGGAGTTCGCGCGCGTGGGGCTTGGCGAGGCCGAGGCCCGACTCGGGCACAAGCTCGTTCGGGTTCTCCGCGTTCCCTTTGCCGAGAACGACCTGTCACAGGCCGAGCGTACCACGTCCGGCATGATCAAGGTCATCGCCACCGACCGCGGCCGCATTCTCGGCGCCGGGGCGACCGGGCGCGGCGCCGGCGAGATCATCGCGCTCTGGGCCTTCGCCATCGCCAACGGCCTGGGCATCGACGCGATCAGGGCCCTGCCGGCGCCCTATCCGAGCCGTGCCGACATCTCCCGGCGCGTCGCCATCGCCTTCGACGGGCCGGGGCGGACGCCGATCCGTCGGAGCGGCGGGCTCTTTTCGCTCTTCCGTGGATCGGGTTGACGGCAATGGACGACCGCCCGGCCAGTGTCGAGACCAGGACCGCGCCGCCACCTGCCGCGCCGGTCCGCCGCGGCCTCGGCCTGTCGTGGAAGCTCCTGATCCTGACGGTCATTTTCGCCATGGTCAGCGCCGTGCTGATCTATGTGCCGCGGATCGCCAACTACCGGATGACCTGGCTGTCGGACCGCCTCGCCATGGCCGACACCGCCGCAGTGGTGCTCGCCGCGCCCGACCAGGCCGACATCCCGAGAGAAATCCAGGACGAGCTCCTGCGGGCGATCGGCGCCACCGCCATCGCCATCCGGAGCGGCTCGGTGAGCCGGCTGATCGCCGCCGTCGAGATGCCGCCCGCGGTCGACGCCACCGTCGACCTCCGGGCCATGGCGCCGACCGAGGATGTCGTGGAAGCGTTCCGGACCCTGTTCACGCCGCGGGAGCGGATGCTCCGCGTCGTCGGCAACTCCTACACCGGCGCCGAGATCGAGCTGGTGATCGGCGATGCGCCGCTCCGCACCGCGATGCTGCGGTATTCGGCCGGGGTCCTGTGGCTGTGGGCGGCGCTCTCGCTCCTTCTGTCGCTGGTCCTCTTCGTCGCGGTCAACCGCATGTTCGTGCGCCCGATCCGCCGCCTGTCGCAGAACATGGTGAACTTCTCCGCCGACCCCGAGGACCCGCGCCGGGTGATCGTGCCGAGCGGCCGCCGCGACGAGCTCGGCGTCGCCGAGGAGCACCTCGCCGGCATGCAGCGCGACCTCCAGTCGACGCTCGCCGAGCAGCGCCACCTTGCCGATCTCGGGCTGGCGGTGTCGAAGATCAACCACGACCTCAGGAACATGCTCGCCTCGGCGCAGCTCTTCTCCGACCGGCTCGGCGGCCTCCCCGACCCGACCGTGCAGCGCTTCGCGCCGAAGCTGATCGCGGCGCTCGACCGCGCCATCGCCTTCACCCAGTCGACGCTTGCCTACGGCCGGGCGCGCGAGGCCCCGCCCGCCCGCCGCCTGATCCGGCTCGACCGCCTGGTCGACGAGGTGGCCGACAGCCTCGGCCTCACCGGCCACGCCGCCATCGCCTTCGAAAACGCCGTGCCCGAGGGCCTCGAGGTCGACGCCGATCCCGACCAGCTCTACCGCATCCTCAACAATCTCGGCCGGAATGCCGTGCAGGCGCTGGACGGCGGGGTCGAGAATCCGGCGCTGGTGCGGCGGCTCACGATTGGCGCCCGGCGCGAGCCGGGGCAGGTGGTGATCCACGTCGAGGATAC
Source organism: Bauldia sp. (assembly GCA_022841545.1). Taxonomy (GTDB): domain Bacteria; phylum Pseudomonadota; class Alphaproteobacteria; order Rhizobiales; family Kaistiaceae; genus Bauldia. The sequence goes on from JALHRF010000074.1 coordinate 19,309, forward strand.
CGGGCCGGGTGTGCCCGACAGGGCCCGCGCCCATCTCTTCCAGGCCTTCCAGGGCGGGACACGGCCGGGCGGCACCGGACTCGGCCTCGCCATCGCCGCCGAACTCGCCCGCGCCCACGGCGGCAGCATCGCCCTGGTCGACCGTGCCGGCCCCGGCGCCCGCTTCGAGGTGACGCTTCCCGACCGTCGGCGATCGGAGAGCCGGAACGGCGGGTAGGCGGCCTGAGCCCGCGCGACAGCGCCGGACGGGCGGGCGGCACGCCTCGGCCGGTGAAGCTGCGGACAAGCCGGCTGCGACCCCCGACCCGCGGCGCCCCGAACACGCATCCGGACACGCGCTTGCATTCGCGACGGCGATTCATTAGCTATGCCGCGATCGTGGCCATTGGCCTGCGACCAGGCGCCCGTAGCTCAGCTGGATAGAGCACCAGACTACGAATCTGGGGGTCAGGAGTTCGAATCTCTTCGGGCGCGCCAAATTCTGCCCAACTCCCACATCTTACTCCTGTGGCCGCAAATGTCTTGGTCACGAATTGGCCATCTACTCGCAGCTCGCTGTGGTTCAATTCATTCAGTCCTTGGGTCAACGTCTTCGCCGTGGGCAACTGAGCGAGTGAGATCAAGCGAGATGGCGACGCGAGCTACAAAACCGCTAAGCTGCGGCTTTAATTGAGAGATTTCGAATGGATAACCCCTCATTACTCGTCGACCTTCATCGAAGTCAGTACAGGCAAGGGCCAGGCGGCGATGCGGAAACGTTGCTGGCGATTACACTCTCCGGGCTTTCGTCGAAATCGACTTTAGTGGTGGCGGACATCGGTTGTGGCACGGGTGCATCCTCGCTCGTGCTCGCGAAGGAGCTTTCTGCCAAAGTCATCGCGATCGATCTTTTCTCGGAATTTCTGGGCGAGCTTGAACAGCGCGCCAATGCGGCAGGCGTCTCAGATCGGATTGAAACACGCGCCGCATCAATGAACGATCACCTGTTCGAGGATGGGGCGCTCGATGCAATCTGGTCCGAGGGCGCCATCTACAATATTGGTTTCGAGAACGGAATCCGGGCGTGGGGCCGCTTCCTCAAGCCGGATGGTGTCTTGGCAGTGACTGAACTCACGTGGCTGACAGGGCACCGCCCTCGGGAACTCACTGAACATTGGGACGCCGAGTATCCCGAAGTTGACACTGCATCAGCGAAGCTGCGTCTGCTCGAAGCGCATGGCTACTCACCCATCGGCTATTTTCCGCTTCCCAAGCACTGCTGGCTCGAAAACTACTACCGTCCTCTACAAAACGGGTTTGATGCCTTCGTTGCCCGGCACGAAGGCTCTGATGCCGCGCGGTCGGTCGTTGTAGCCGAACGGAAAGAGATCGCCCTCTACGAGCGGTATTCTGATTTCGTGGGTTATGGGTTCTACGTGGCGCGCAAAGTTGGCGACTGACGATATCGGTAAATACTGGCAGGACTCGCCGACAACTCACGAACCTATAGAAAAAGCAATGACATAGGAGTTCCCAGTTTCATCCTGTCGGGTGCGCCACTTCCAACTCACTGATTCAAATTGGAAAATTCTCCGGTTCTGGAGCAAAACCGGGCTCTGGAACCGCGGTACCACGAGCGGTCGTTGACCATCACCCGCTCACTTTGTCCCCTCCCGCCATGCGGCCGGCGATGCGCCACTCCACCGGCGGAACGCGTGCACGAAGGAACTCGCCGAGGAATAGTCGAGCGTGATCGCGATGTCGGTGATGTTGAGCGCGCCTAGCGTCAACAGTTCACGCGCAACCGCATAGCGTACCTCGTCCTTGACCTCTGCGAACGTTGTCTGCTGGAGGCGCAGTCTGCGTCGGAGGGAGCGCGGGTGGGTGCGAAGGCGCGCGGCCACGCCCTCCATCCCGGATGAGCCCGTCAACAGGAGTTCGCGCAGCAGATGTCGGACAAGGCCTCGTGTGTTGCTTTGCGCTTCCGCCAAACCCGGAGCCAGCTCGGCGAGGATCGTCTCGTGCAACAGGCGATTGGCCTCTGGCAGTGCAAAGGCCAGGTCTGCCGCCCGCAGCACCAGACCCGTCTGGCTTTGCCCGAAGCGGAGCGGACATCGGCCAAGGGGCAGACGTGGCGTCAGGTCCTTCGGAGCATCCCGGGAGGACAAGATTTCTGCGGGCTCGACCATGCCACCGGTGAGTTCGGCCACGAGGTTGAAGCCGACCGCCAGGACCATGTCATGGACATGGGGCGAGGCATGGCTTGCCGGATCGTAGATGCCGTAGCCGAGTATGACGTCCCGGTCCGCCCGCATGAGATAGACCGTACCGCCAGTCGAATTGCCGATCTGCAGCGACGCGAAATCACTCAGGGCCTCGCCCAGCGTTGTGGCGTGGCGCATGAGGCGCCCCAGCGGACCGAGCGCCGCAAGCGTCTGCCGTCGCCCGAGCAGCACGCCGAAATCGTCACGACCGGTGGCGAGAGCGGCCCTGTCGAGGATGGCGAGGTAGACCGCATACGGGATGAAGGCGTCTGGCCGCAGCGCGTCATCCGACACGCCCGTGCCCGCCAGCACGTCACCGGGGCGGACGCCGAGATCCCGGAGGAGACCCGGAAGCGGCACCAGGGATGCGGCCCGCTGCATCGCCGGCCCTGCAATTCTCGACATGCCGGGAAGTCTGTCCTCAAAAAGCAACCCAAGACAATGGGATTCCACTACCAAGGCACGGACGGCGGATGACCCCTGTCGGATGAGACGGGTCTTATCCCTCAACCAAGTGCCTGAAACGGAACAGTCTGATGATCCGAGGAGACGCTGGATGAAAACGAACCTGGCTCTTGCCGCATGCATGCTGGCGGCTGTCGCCGTGGTCGCACCGGCCGCCGCAGAGACGTACAAGATGACCACGCCGATCGCGCCGGGCGTCGCCACGCCCGATCAACTCGAGTCCTCGATCGGGACGCTAACGCTCCATGACGGCGTTCCGACCGCAGAGACGACGAAAGCGATCTACGACAATCTCGACCGCTCGCGAGCCCTCCAGGCCTATCTTCTTGGCCTTCCCATCGTGAACCAGGTCGCCATGCGCAACGCGCTCCGCGAATATGGGCCGGTCAACACGACGAACGTGATCTGGGAGAATCTCGTCGACTCCAAGACCGTCGAGCTGACCGCCAACGACAATACGATCTACAGCTTCATCTGGCTCGACACGAGCAAGGGACCGGTGGTTGTCGAAATCCCGCCCAAGGTTCTCGGGTTGATCGACGACATGTGGTACCGCTGGGTGGCCGACGTCGGCATCACCGGAGCAGACCGCGGCAAGGGCGGAAAGTACCTGATCCTGCCGCCGGGCTACAAAGGCGAAGTGCCGGACGGCTACTTCGTGGTGCGACCCAGCACGTACGGCAACTGGATGCCGTTCCGCTCGTTCCTGGTCGACGGCTCGCCAAAGCCCGCCGTCGATCTCGTCAAGGAAACCTTGAAGATCTACCCGCTGGGCGACGCCGCCAATCCGCCGCCGATGAAGTTCGTCGACCTCTCGGGCGTCCCGTCGAACTTCGTACCGCCGGGCGACTACGCCTTCTGGGCATTGTTGAACGAGGCAATCCAGGAGGAGCCGCCGGAAGGTTCCGACCCGACGACGCTCGGCCTCTTCGCCTCGCTTGGCATCGTCAAGGGCAAGCCCTTCGCTCCGGACGAGCGGATGAAGGCGATTCTGGCCGATGCCGCCAATATCGGCGCTGTGACCGCCCGCAGCATTGCCTACAGGATGCGCGACCGGGAAGGCTACTACTACCCGGACAGCGACTGGCGGCTGCCCTTCTTCGGCGGCTACGAGTTCGAGGTCGCCCCGGGGGTGAGCAACCTCGACGGTGCGGCGTTCTTCTACTACCTGGCCACCGGCGTGACGCCCGCGATGGCTGAGAAGATGGTCGGCGAGGGCTCGCAGTACCCCTGGGCCGCCCTCGATGCGAACGGCAATCCCTTCGATGGCGGCAAAAGCTACAAGCTTCATCTACCGCCGCATATCCCGGTCAAGGACTTCTGGTCGGTCATCGTCTACGACACGCAGACGCGCTCGATGCTCCAAACCAATCAGCAGTTCCCGAGCGTCAGCAGCCAGGATGAGGGCGTCAAGGTGAACGATGACGGCTCCATCGATGTCTGGTTTGGCCCCGAGGCTCCGGAAGGCATGGAGAGCAACTGGGTGCAGACCATTCCTGGCAAGGGCTGGTTCCTGCTCCTCAGGCTCTACGGGCCACTCGAGCCGTGGTTCGACCAGACATGGCGTCCGGGCGAGATCGAGTTGGTCTCGAACTGACACCAGGTTGGGCACAAGGCCGCCCACTGGTCCCTCCTGCCTCAGAACCGACGCGCCCCGTGACTGCGGGGCGCGGTCCCGCGAAGGTGCCATCGGCCAGGACGCTCCCCGTAGACATTCAGAGAGTCGCAGTCCAAACAATCACGGAGCGGTGCCCAATTTCATCCTCGCCGATGCGCCACTACCGCTGCCCGACAAGCGCGCGGCGCCCTGTACCGCCACCCTTGCCGTGGCTACACTCGCTGCGGATGGGGGAGGGCATGGCTATGAGACACCTTCGTGCGATCGGCGGACTCGTGCTCCTGATGGGGGGCGGTGTCGTCGCCATGGCGCAGGGGGCGCCGGACCTGAAGGGGACCTGGATCCCTGCCGAGGGCGCCCACATCATCGACGGCCCGAGCCGGCACATCGAGAGCGGAACAGTCTCCGTCCCGGGCGAAGACACGCTTCAGCGGCATACCTCTCCGTTCGTCTTCCGCTTCGAAGGACAGGAAGGCCGGACCTTCTGGGGGGTGCTTTCCTCCGACCGGGTGTCCGAGAAGCTGATTGGGGCTATTTCGGTGGACGGCAAGCGCTTCGTCATCACCGACCAGGACGGAACATTCAGCGGCACCGTCGTGGACGCCGACACCCTGGATTATTGCTACACCCATGTGACGCCGACGGACATGGCCGTCGCATGCGGGCTGCTGATCCGGCAGAAGTGACAGCCACCGTGCCGTCCCCGGCGCTGCCTTGTCGGTGGCCGTACCTGCGCCGCCTCGACACTTTCCCGTTCGGGTTGGATAGTGCCGTCTCGGACAGCAATGGGGAGATTCGGATGCGGCACGGCTACATGCGTCATGTGCGGATCGCCGGCGCCCTTGC
>JALHRF010000075.1 GCA_022841545.1 Bauldia sp.
CATCACCACGGCGGTCTTGCCTTCGACCGGAGTCCACTCCGGGTCCGGGTCGGGCCGGCGCGAGACCCGCACGGCCAGCCCGGCGATCGCCGTCACCAGCGTCAGGCCGACCCAGGCGAGCGGTAAGCGCCGGCCACGCTCGGGCTGTCGAGCAGGGCGTAGACGACAATGTGGGTATCCCCGGGTTTCGGCCGCTCCACCCAGAAACTCCGGAAGACGGGGAACTTCTCGCCCTCGGGCGATGCGGTCTTGACCGCGAGGCCCCGCCCCGAAATTCCGTAAGCCTGGTCCACGGCGAGCGTGCGGAAGTAGCTGGCGCCCTGGAAGACGAAGAACTCGCCGAAATCGCCGCTCTCGTTTTCGACATTGGTGGCGATGCGGAAGCCGGAAAAGCCGATATCGGTGTCCGGAAGCGGGCGCGGCACATGATCCCCGAAGCCGAACAGGCGCGGCTCGTAGGCGACATGCCGGGCCTCGCCATCGTCGACGACGGCGATGTCGATCCGCTCCTTGAAGTAGAAGCCCCGGTGAAAGAACTCGATGAGGAAGCGGATGTCCTCCTGCTTCCAAAGGCCCGCATCCGCCCTGAAGTAGATGTCGCGATACTGAACGTAGTTCAGGTCGGTAAGCGATGGCGGGAGTTCGGTCGATGGCGGCTCGAACGGCGCGCCGGCGAGGCTGCGGGCCATCTCGATGACGCTGTCGGTACTGAACGGCTGGCCGTCGGTCAGCGTCGGGGGCTCGATGAGCCCTGCGCTCTGGGCCCAACCGAGGCGCGGCTGGGCAAGCGTCAGGGCGCCGGCAGCGAGATAGGCGAGAACGCGTCTTCGGGTATGGAGCGAGGCAGAAGACATGCTGTGTGGCTCACGCATCTTGGAACGCCATCAAACGCAGAAACCAGCGACGGGTTCCCGCGTCGCAGCAAACTCGCTGTCGACGGCATATCTATCCAGTTCTGCGTGAGTCGCCTGCCTGAGTTTTACGCGTTATGACAATAGCTTAGGCGATTGTTTGGGCTGCGTCGCGGGTTGGAGCGGAAGCGGCGATCCGGCCGGACTACGGCGGAGTATGTTGCGACGCAACGGAAGGGCTGGCGACGGCTCGCCAACGAAACAGCGAGCCGTCAGGCAGATCAAGCAATGATGAAGAAATCGTCGTGATCGAGATCGATGCCCTTGGTCACTTTGACGAACTGGGTCTGCTTGCCGTCGTCGCCATGGGGCGTGTAATAAACGACGCCCTTGTTCTCATGGTAGAGGATGCGGGTATCGGAGCTCGTGGCCTCCTTCCCCACCTCGAACTTGCTCGCCTTGAGGGAATGGCCGGTCTTGCCGGTTCCGGCGAAGACATCCTTGTCGAGCCGCATTTCGTCCTGACCGGGCGCGAAATCGAGAATCTTGTCGAAGTTCTTCTTCGCATTGAGCTTGGTCTCGAAGAAGAACACGTCCGAGCCGCGCCCTCCCGACAGGATGTCGTTGCCGTTGAATCCGCCGAGGAAGTCGCGGCCGGCGCCGCCCTCGAGGTAGTCGTCACCGCCGTAGCCATAGAGGTTGTCGGCGCCGGACCCGCCGTACAGCTCGTCCCCCTTCTTGTAGCCGACGAGTTCGTCATCGCCGTTGCCGCCGTAGAGGAAGTAGGACCGATCCTTATCGGTCGTGACGAGCGTATCGTCGCCGCCGAGCCCGTACTGGTTCTTCTGCGGTCCGTGATGATCGTTGTCGTTGTCGTTTCCCCACCAGGTGGCCATGTCGCTGTCCTTCTTCAATCCCGTGCGTTCGCCCGTCGCATCAATGGCGGTCGCGCCGGGTTCCCTTGCCGGGAATGCAAGGCCACGCCTGTGGCGGAGGTAAGACCAACCGGCATGAAAGCTTCATCGCGGTCTTATTGAGTTCATCGCGGTCTTGCGGAAACGGGGGTGCAGGCCGGAAGGGCAACCCTCCCGGCCCGCGAGCGAACCCGAACGTGATGTGGCTCAACACTGCGTCCAGGCTTCCGCGCTGTTCTCGCCGCTCTGGGCGAGCGCTTCGGCGCAACGGCTCTCGTGAACCGCGCTCGAACCGCCCACGCCCGGAGCCACGATGTCGATGTCCGGGAGGCGGAGGTCGGCGCCGACGGAGGGATCTTCATTGATGGGAGGGGTGTCCGCCGTTTGCGGCGTCGGACCCGGCGCAAGGGTGTCATGGAGGTCCCATGCCAACGCGGAACCGGTGCCAAGCGCCAAGCTCAGGCCGAGGGCCGCAATCGTCGTTCTGACTTTCATTGCCGTATCTCCTGTCTGGTAAGGGGACCACTTGTCCTCCAGGGTTCTTGCGAGACCTCCATGCGTGCGGCGCTATGGCCGCCTCACTGACCAAACGCTGCGTGCGGGCGCAGGTTCGGGGCGGCCGGACACGGGTCCGTGAGCGGATTTCACCGGTGGACGTCGGGACGGGGCCGAGGGCGGGCGCGGCATCGCGCCGGCGCAATCCCGCCGATATCAGCGGCCGGCCCGATTTGATTATGACTTCAGGGAGCGCCTGGTGCCGGATGAGGGGATTGAACCCCCGACCTTCGGTTTACAAAACCGCTGCTCTACCGCTGAGCTAATCCGGCCCGATTCTGGCGTACCAGCGCCGCTCCCGAACGGCAAGCCGGTTGCCGACGCCGCCTCAGCCCTTGCCGCCGCCGTCGATATGGCGGCGGACGACGTAGAGCGCAACCGCGGCGGCGTTGGAGACATTGAGGCTGGCGAGCGGGCCCGCCATGGGCAGGCGCGCGACCGCGTCGCAGTTCTCACGGGTAAGGCGGCGGAGCCCCTTGCCCTCGGCGCCGAGGACCAGGGCGATGCGGTCGCCATGGAGCGAGGCCTCCAGCGTCGCGTCGCCCTCGCTGTCGAGCCCGATCCGGAAGAAGCCGAAATCGGCGATCTGATCGAGCGCGCGGGCGAGGTTGGGGACCGAAACCAGCGGCAGCCGGTCGAGCGCCCCGGATGCGGCCTTGGCGAGAACGCCGGTCTCGGCCGGCGCATGGCGGGCGGTAGAGAGGAGGGCGTCGGCGCCGAAGGCGAGGGCGGAGCGGAGGATCGCCCCGACATTGTGCGGGTCGGTGACCTGGTCGAGCACCACGACGAGGCGCGCCTCGCGGATCGATTCGACCGGGAGCGGCTCCAGCGGCTCGACCTCGAGCGCGATGCCCTGGTGCACGGCGTCCGCGCCGAGGAGGCGGTCGAGATCGCGCGGTTCGACCTCCTCAGGCGGGGAAGGCAAGCGAGCCCCCGCCTCGGCAAGGCGAGGGAGCGCATTGGCGGTCGCGAGGACGCGCAGAACGGTCCGTCGGGGATTGGCAAGCGCCGCGAGCGCGGGATGAACCCCGTAGATGAAGTGCGACTCGGGTCGGCGTTCGGCCGGCGAGCGTGGCGGATGGCCCGGTCCCCTGCGGTTCCTGCGGTCCCGCCGGTCCTTGCCCTGCACGTGGCGTTGGTTCATCCGAGGCTTATAGGCGGCGCGCGCGGTCGCGACAATCGAAGCCTTGCCCGACACGGGGGCATGACGCCCGGAGCGTCAGGCAGGAGCCGTTGGCCATCCTTGGGGGGAAGTCGGGGCGCCGCAGAGAACAAGGGGCGACGTGAGGACGGACGGGAGCTGACGACGACGGACTCGATCGTCGCGTCGGGAGTGACCACACCGCCGCGCCGGCTCCTTCAACCAGGTCGCCTTCGCCAAGGGCGCTGCCGCTGCGGGCATCAGCCGGGCGGGGAATACGACTCCGCTCGGATCGTAATCGACGGCGGCCTCGGATAGAGGGTGGGCGGCACGCGCTTCCTGATCAGCGAACCGCCGAAGCCCTGGCGCGACGGCGGCCGAGACCGGTTACGTCGGCCGAAATCCACTGGCGCCGCGGGATGCCATGCGTCTTAATGAGCCGGGCACAGCAACGGCAAACCGCGCCTTCACGCGCGACGATGGGGGATGGTCCGGGCATGGTGACGACGCCGACGATATGGAAGCCGCAGTTCCAGCTCAATCCCGTCGACAACCCCGAGGTCGAGCAGGTCCGCCTGGCGATCAGCGACGCCGGCGGCGGCGTCTTCGTTGCCGTCTACACCAACCAGGGGGACTTCCGGGCACAGGTCATCGACGCCGAGGGCAACCTGCGCGGCAGCGCGTTCGCGGCGGACGAGTCGTCCACGGCGACGTCTCCCGGCGATGAGAACTTTCCCGGTGCGGTCGCCGCGCGACCCGGCGGCGGCTTCATTATCGCCTACGAGGCCGCCGGCGCGGACGGCGCGGGCGTGTTCTTCGACGCATACGATTCGGCTGTGGAGCACGTCGAAGGCGGCGTCATCCGGCCCCTCGCCGGGCCGGACATCGGCTCGGTGTCGATTGCGGTGCGGGCCGACGGGTCGTTCCTGGTCACGTACGTCCGCGAAAACGGCGACAGCAGTTTCGATGTGGTCGGACGGCGGGTCGGCAGCAACGGCGTTGTCGGAGACGAGATCACGATCTTCGACTCCGGCGATGCCGACCGGACCTTCGCCGAGGCCGCGGCGTTGTCCAACGGCAACTACGTCGTTGCCTACCAGAACCTCGCGGGCGTTGGCGATCGCGACATCGAGTTCAAGATCTTCGGCCAGACTGGCGATCCTCTGCCCGACGCGTTCCAAACCCCGCTCAGCCTCGACGACGAAACCGACCCTCAGGTCGCGGCGCTGACCGACGGTGGCTTCGTCGTCGTCTGGCAAGAGGCCGATGACGGCAGCGGTGCGGGAATCAGGGCCGCGGTCTTCGATGACAACGGGCAGAACGTCAGCGGCAACGTGTCTTTCGCCGTCAACACCGCAACCTCGGGTGATCAGATCACCCCCGACGTGATCGGACTGAAGGACGGCGGCTTCGTCGCGGTGTGGGACGACGATGCAGCCGGTGTCATCCGCGGCCAGCGCTTCGACGCGACCGGCAACAAGGTCGGAACCGAGTTCGTGGCGGGGAACGCCTCGGGCGAGGACAGTCCGGTCGTCGCCCTGCTCGGGGACGGGCGCTTCGTCGTCGGCTTCGAAGCCGACAAGGGCGGTTCACGGCGGGACGTCGACGGGACGATCTTCGACCCGCGCGAGAAGACCATAGGCGGTGACGGCGTCGACAATGTCATCACGAGCCGGATCGACGGCGCGACGGTCAACGGGCTCGGCGGCGACGACGAACTGCTCGGGCAAGGGGGCGCAGACAGGCTGGACGGCGGCGAGGGCAATGACCGGTTGAACGGCGGGCTCGGGAAAGACACGCTCATCGGCGGCGCCGGCAAGGATACCTTCATCTTCGACTTCCCCGTGGGGTCGAAGGGCGTGGCCAAGGCCCACAAGGACAAGGTCCTCGACTTCTCGCACAAGGACGACACGATCGAACTGGCGCCGGAGCAATTCGCCCTGCTCGACATCGGCGGTCTCAAGCGGAAGGATTTCGGCTCGGGGACCAAGGCCGCGTCCAAGGACAAGCATCTCGTCTACTGGCACGAGAAGAGCGGCAAGCTCTTTTACGATGCCAACGGCAAGAAACAGAAAGGCAAGGGCGACGTGGAAATCGCCACGTTCAACAAGGACGCCGACCTCGCCGCCAACGACTTCGTCATCGCGTGACTCACGCGAGCGGCAGCGGCGCCTCGTAGAGGCGGTAGGTTTTCCGCGGTTCCATCGGCAGGATGTGTTGCACGGCGCGAAGCGACTGCAGGTTCGCCTCCGAGATCCAGCCGAACTCGAATGCGTCGAAGCGGTGGAGCGCGCCCTCGATCATCGCCTGGAACAGGGCGGGCAGGATGCCGAGGGACCGGTGCCTGGGGTCGGTGCCGATGCCGAACATGCGGGCGCGGCGGATCTTCGGCATCAGGAACGGCATCTGGACGAGGCGCAGGATGTCGGCCGAACCGCGGGTTCGGGCCAGCGCCTGGTTAACATCCGGCACGCCCATCACGTAGCCGACCAACTCGTCGCCGCGGCGCATGGTCAGCACCAGGTCGGGGATCATCACGCGCATGATGCGGTGCGTGAGGAAATCGAGTTCCGCCGGGGTGATCGGCGTGAAGCCCCACACCGTCTCGCGAATACGGTTGGCGAATTCGTTGACGTCCTTGAGCGTCGCCGCGAGGTCCTGCTTCGTCGCGCGGACGATGCGAAGGTCGGGATGGCGCGCGAGGATGCGCTCCTTGAGGAGGCGAAGCGTGCTCCAGTTCTCGCTTCGGCCCATGATGCCCGCCTTGTCGAGCACGAAGGCATGGAAGTCGTGGACCTTGCGGAGCCCGGCCGACTCGAGGAGCGGGCCGTGGCCCGCCGGCGTGTGCGCCATCATGATCGCCGGCGGATCGTCATTGCCGCGGACGACCACGCCGAACTCGCCCTTGAGCGAGGGGCTGACCGGGCCGCGGATCGTGTCGCATCCGCGCGCGGAAAGCCACTCGGCGGCTGTCGTCAGGAGCGCGCGCGCGGCCTCGGGATCGTCTTCGCATTCGAAAAAGCCGAAGAAGCCGGTCCTGTCGCCGTAGTGCTGGTTGTGGAGCCGGTCGATGATCGCAGCGACGCGCCCGACGACGCGACCGTTCCGCTCCGCGAGGTAGGCCTGCCGCTCGGCATGCTGCCAGAAGGGATGACGTAAAGGATCGATGGCGAGCCGCGCCTCGGCGGCGAGCGGCCGGACGAAAGCCGGGTCGTCGCGGTAGAGCACCGGGCGAAGCGCGTGAAACGCCGCCCAGTCGGCCCCGCTCGCGACCGGCCGTATCTCCACGGCCGGCCCGTTCACCCGTTGTCGGCCAGCGAAAGCTCCGCCGGCTCGCCGTCCTGGAGCGGCGTGCGGCGGTGAATTTCGGCGAAGGCGTCGATGACGCGCTGCACGTCCTCGGGCGAGTGCATCGCCGACAGGGTGACCCGGATGATCGAGGTGTTGATCGGCACCGCCGGGTAGAGGACGAGGTTCGCGATGACGCCGAACTCATGCTCGAGCGCATAGACCGCGGGGAGCGCGCGCATGCCGCGCGCCCAGACCGAGGTGACCGCGCCGCGCGGATTGCCGATCGTGAGGCCGGCCTCGCGCAGGCCGGCGCGGAGCATGTCGAGGTTCTCCCAGAGCTTCTTCCGTCGCTCCGGCATGCGCTGGATCAGCTCCAGGGTCTTGATCGTGGCGGCCGTGATCGCGGCGGGCAGAGCCTTGGTGAGCACATAGCCCTGCGACTGGAAGCGCATGAACTCGATGACGTTCTTCGGCCCGCACATGTAGCCGCCGAAGGTGCCGAAGGACTTGGCGAAGGTGCCGCCGTGGAGGTCGACCTCGTCCTCGACGCCGAAATATTCCGGGGTGCCGCGGCCGTTGTCGCCGAGGACGCCGGTGCCGTGCGCGTCGTCGACCAGGAGGCGGGCGCGGTACTTCTCCTTGAGCGCGACGATCTCGGGGAGCGGCGCGAGTTCGCCCGACATGCCGTAGACGCCGTCGACCGCGATCAGCTTCGGCGCGTCGATCGGGACTTCCTTGAGCTGGCTCTCGAGGTCGGCGAGGTCGTTGTGCTTGAACCAGGCGGCCTGGCCGCGGGCGAGGCGGGCGCCGTCGTGGACGCAGCCATGGGCGTAGGAGTCGACGAAGACGTACTCGTTGCGGCCAACGAGGCAGGATATGGTGCCCGACATGGCGCCGAGGCCGAGATTGTGGACGGCGCAGGCCTCGGTCCTTCGGAACTTCGCCAGCTTCTCCTCGAGCTCGAGATGGAGCGCGGTGGTGCCGGTCAGCGGCCGGGCGCCGAGCGGTGTGCCGATGCCGTACTCGTCGGCCACGGCGGCCGCGGCGGCGATCGCCTCGGGGTGCATCGCGAAGCCGAGGTAGTCGTTGGTCGACACCTGGATCATCTCGCGTCCGCGGAACTCGATGTGCGGGGCGGAATTGTCGAGCGGGAAAACGCGGTGGAAGACGTCGTCGAGCTTGTCGAAATCGGCGCCGGCCGAGCGGCGCATGCGGCTCATGAACACGTCACACTTCTCGAACAGGTCGGCCATCAGCCCCTCGCGTCTCACCTTGCAAGCCGGCATGTGTTGCGCCGGGACGGGGAAAAAGCAAGGTCCGGATTGCCGCTGCCGGGGCAGGGTACATGACCCGCGGCATTGCGTCGTCAGGTTGAACTCCTGCCAGTCCGGGAGTAGGAGTCGATCGGGGCTCCCGGGGGCGTAGCGTTCCTCAGGAGGAGCTTGTCATGCGGCACGTGTTTCTCACTGCGCTTGTCATGGTTTGCGGTGCGGCGCCGCTTTCCGCACAGGAGTTGAGCAAGGGCGCATGCGTCCTTGATCGCGGCCAGATCAGTTGTGGCCGTGTCGTTGCGACTGGCGAGATGGTGGGGGCGAACGGCGACATCGATCTGCCGTCGCTGGCCAAGGCGCTCGCTGACCTCCGCCCGGGCACGGTCGTGGGCGGCGGAGCGGTGCAGCTGAACCCACAGGAATGCGAAATCCTCGGCGGCACGATAAAGGCGGACGCGGCCTGTGGATTCGGCATCACCTGTCAGGGATCCAACGGCAACCGTGTCTGCATCGATACCATCATCGAGAAGTGACTCCCGCTGTTGGCGTGTGTCGGGCGGGCGAGGGCGCCCGTCACGCCCCGATGAGATGCAACGCGATCTCCCGTCGATGCGGGCGGCGGCGGTGCTCGAACAGGTAGAGGCCCTGCCAGGCGCCGAGGACGAGGCGTCCGTCGGCAAGCGGGATCGACAGCGAGACCTGGGTGAGGGCGGTCCGGATGTGGGCCGGCATGTCGTCCGGCCCCTCGCTGCCGTGGATGTAGCGGCCGGGATCCTCGGGGGCGATTGTTGCGAAGTATGCCTCGAGATCGGTGCGGACATCGGGGTCGGCGTTCTCCTGGATGAGGAGCGACGCCGAGGTGTGGCGGCAGAAGACCGTGAGGAGGCCTTCCGTCATGCCCTGTGCCTCGACCCAGCGCGTCACCGGCCGGGTGATCTCGACGAGGCCCTGGCCGCGGGTCTCGACCGTGAGGCCGTGGCTCGCCTGGCGCATCAGCCGGGCATGATCACGGGGCCTTTGGGGAATGCGTCGAAGACCGCCGGATCGACCTTGAAGTTGGTGCCGAGCAGTTCCGGCGTATTGGCCGCCATCCACGCCGTGATCGAGATCGACTGGTAGACGCCGCTGTTGAGGACGAGGAGCACCTCCATCTCGTCGTCGCCGGTGTTCTCGATGTAGTGGCCGTAGCCCTGCGGCACGTAGCCGACGTCGCCGGGGGCGAAATCGTCGGTGCGGGCGCGGCCACCGGAGCCGAACACGGTCAACCGCGCCTTGCCCTTGAGGTAGTACTGCCACTCCGACGCGTTGGGATGCCAGTGCAGCTCGCGGATCGCGCCCGGCTTGATGCGGAGAATGGCACCGGTCATCGTCGTGGAAAGCGGGAACTCGTTCATCGACACGGTCGTCATGGTGCCGCCGGCGAAGACGTCGGGCTGCTGCGCGTGGAAGCGGTAGCGATGGGTGAGGGCGCTCGACAGCATCGATCCCGGCGGCGGATCGGCGGGGAGCGGCGGCGGTACCGGCCCTTCGCTGCCGTGGACGTAGCGGCCGGCATCCTCGGGGGCGACTGCCGCGAAGTATGCCTCGAGATCGCTGCGGACGTCGGCGCCGGCGTTCTCCTGGATGAGAAGCGACGCCGATGTGTGGCGGCAAAAGACGGTGCGAAGGCCGGTCGCCATGCCGGCACCCTCGACCCAGCGGACCACCGAACGGGTGATTTCCACCAGCCCGCGGCGGCGGGTCTCGACGGCAAGCGTATGGGTCGACTGCCGCATCAGTCGGGCATGATCTCCGGACCCTTGGGAAATCCTGCGAAGACGCTCGCGTCGACCTTGAGGTTGGTGGCGAGCAGTTCGGGCGTATTGGCCGCGAGCCACGCCGTGACCGAGATCGACTGGTAGAGGCCGCTATTGAGGACCAGCACCACCTCGAGTTCCTCGTCGCCGATGTTCTCGATGTAGTGGCCGAAGCCGAGCGGCACATAGCCGACGTCGCCCGCGGCGAAGTCGTCGGTGCGGGCGCGGCCGGCGCCGCCGAACACCGTCATCCGTCCCTTGCCGCGAACGTAGTATTGCCACTCCGCGGCATTGGGGTGCCAGTGGAGCTCGCGCATCCCGGCGGGCTTGATGCGGAGAAGGCCGCCGGTCATCGTCGTCGAGATCGGGAACTCGTTCATCGACACGGTCTTCATTGTGCCGCCGGCGAAGACCTCCGGCTGCTGGGCGTCGAAGCGGTAGCGGTGCGACAGGACGCTCGAGGCGATCGAATCCGGAAGGGGGTCGGACGGCAGCGGACCGGGCACCTTGCCCTGCGTGATGAAAAGCTCCTTCCGCGGAATGCCGGCGAGCGCCGATTCCGCAACGCCGAAGTTCTTCGCCAGCACCTCGATCGGCGTGGTGGCGAACCAGTCGGCGATGGTGAACTCGGAGAACCAGCCATTGTCGAAGACGAGCAGGAAGCGGCACGGCTTGTCGCCGATCCCCTGCAGGGAATGGCCGTGGCCGCGCGGGAAGTACCATACGTCGCCCGGCCCGAAGTCGACGACCTCGCTGCGGTTGTCGGGGTCGATCGCGGTGATGCGGACGC
The DNA here is from genome assembly GCA_022841545.1 of Bauldia sp. Lineage (GTDB taxonomy): Bacteria > Pseudomonadota > Alphaproteobacteria > Rhizobiales > Kaistiaceae > Bauldia. Next base: position 10,610 of record JALHRF010000075.1, read on the forward strand.
GGCCATCGAGGATGTACGCCCATTCCGCTGCGCCGGGATGCCAGTGCAGTTCGCGGAGGCCGCCCGGATCGAGCTCGAGCAGCGCACCGGAGAGCATGTCGGAGACGGGGAACTGGGCGACCGTCGCCTCCCTGACCCAGCCGCCGTCGTAGTGCTGCACGGGGTCGGCGCCAAAGTCATGGCGGAACGAAGGGAGCGTGGTGCCGGCGAGGAGCGGCGAAGGAGGCCCGAAGGCGGGTGGCGGCGGATATCCGGTGAAGGGTGGCGGCATGGATGGCTCCCCGGTCTGGCTCAGGCGGCGAATGAAAGCCGGATGGTGATTTCGTCGTGGCTGATTAGCACGCTCGTGCGGTCCGCCACAGGGCCGAGGAAGAAGCCGGTCATTCCGAGCGCCGCTCCGGCCTCTTCGTGGTCGGCGGCTAGAAGCGAGGGCGGATGGTGCAGAGCCGGCGGCGGTCGGCCGCGATAGACCAGCATCACGGTCAGCTCGAGGTTGTCGTAGCTCGCCTTCATGGCAATGGGCGTCGCCAGATAGGCGCCTTCCTTCAGGTGGTCGATGAGATTGGCCACCGTGTCGCGCGCACGTTCGATCACCGCGTCGCCGAGCTTCCAGGCCTTTCCCTCTCTGCCGAGGAAGGCGGAGAGCTCGTCGTGGGCGGCGTCCGTCGCATCCCAGTCAGCCGCGCCGGCCTGCCTTATGCCGATCCGGAACAGAAGCGTCAGGGCGATCGCAACCACGAGGCAGACGGTCAGCATATCGCTGGTGATGGTATGGAGCCAGTCGGGCAGGCGCTCGAAATACTCGGGATTGACCTCTGTGAGCAGGCCGATGAACAGCGCGATGCTGACCGCGAAGCCGCTCCTGAGATCGAGGCCACGGACCATCATGACCTGGATGCCGCTGACGATGAGGAAGGCGGCGGTGAAGACGAGGATCGCACCGGCGATCTCGAGCGGGAGCGCAATGATCGCCGCGCCGATCTTCGGGATGAAGGCGACGAGGAGGAGGATGGCGGCGGTGGCAAAGGCGATGGCGCGGCTGGTCGCCTCTGTTGCGCTCGACAGGCCGACGAGGGACGCAGCGCTGCTCATGCCGGGGGCGTTGACGATGCCGCCGGCAAGGCAGCCGAGGCCATCGCCGACGATGCCGCGGCCGATATTGTCCATGTCTGGACGCTTCCAGTCGGCATCATTGATGCGCTGCGCCGTGGTGACGACGCCGACGGTGCGCAACGTCGCGGCCGTAGCCGCCGCGATGAAAGCGGGGATCAGCGCGGGCTCGAAACTGTAGGCGATGAAGGAGGGGTCGGGCAGGTCGATCCACGCCGCCGCCCCGATCGCAACGAAGGCCGCCGGGCCGAGGACGCCTGTCACCAGGGCCAAGGCCACGCCGAGGCAGAGGCCGAGGAGCGTGGCAACCAGCCTGAGGATGCCGCGACCCCAGATCGAGAAAGCGATACATGCGGCAAGCGTTACGAAGGCCACGGCGACGTGCCATCCGAAGTCCGGCGCGGTCTCGCCGGTTACGTCGAGGGTCTCGGAGGCGCCGACGAGGCCGAGTTGCAGGCCGACGACGAGGACGGCGAAGCCGGCGATGACCGGCTGGAAGACGACCCGGAGACGATCGAGGAGTCGCGACAGGCCGATTTCGACCAGCGCCGCGAAGATGGTCATGCCGGCGACAGCGGGGAGACCCCCCGACTTCGCGGCGAGGATCGCGGGCCCGAAATAGATCGCCGAGTAGACCGGTGGCGCGAGGAAGCCCGAGCCGAAGAAGCGGCCGTTCCAGGCCTGGACCGCGGTGCCGATCGCGGCGGCGACGAGCGCGAGGCTGACCAGATCGGTGGTGACATCGGGCGATACCTTCGCGGCGCGGGCGACGAGGACGACGATGATCAGATAGACGCAGACGAGCACCGCGTACTGGAAGCCGAGCGCGACGAGCTTCGGCGCCGGCGGGACATCGTCGACGCCGTAGACGAGATCGGGCGGTCTGGTGGCCATCGGCTGTCAGCGATTCCGGTTGCCTTTCAATGCCGGAACCATGCCTCGGTACGGCGCAAAATGCGAGTGCGGCGGGCGGTGACGGCGTCGCCGACGCGATGCCGGGATCGCCCACGACAGGGTCGCATGAACCGCCGGCGCGGCAAAAAATCCGCTTCGACTTTGCCGCGAGGTTCTCTAGAAACGACCTAGAGCGGCGGTGCGTGGCCGCCGGACAATGCGAAAGCCCGGGAGGAGAGTCTGAACATGGCTGGCAAGAAAATCCTGATGCTCGTCGGCGATTTCACCGAGGAGTACGAGATCTTCGTTTTTGACCAGGGGATGGAGGCGATCGGCCACGAGGTCGATATCGTCTGCCCCGACAAGAAGGCGGGCGAACTCCTGCACACCTCGCTGCACGATTTCGAAGGGCACCAGACCTACACCGAGAAGCTCGGCCACAATCATCACGTGACCAAGACCTTCACCAAGGTCAATCCGGCCGACTACGACGCCGTCTACGTCGCCGGCGGCCGCGGCCCGGAATATATCCGCATCGACAAGCGGGTTCAGAACATCATCCGGCACTTCCACGAGAACGACAAGCCGATCTTCACCATCTGCCACGGCGTGCAGGTGCTGATGGCCGTGCCCGAGTCGATCCGCGGCAAGGAAGTCGCAGCACTCCAGTATTGCGAGCCGGAAGTCACCGCCGTGGGCGGCATCTATATCGACGTGCCGCCCACGGGCGCCCATGTCGACGGCAAGCTGGTCTCGGCCAAGGGCTGGACCGGGCTCGCGGCCTTCATGCGCGAATGCAACAAGGTGCTCGGCACCGAGATCCATCACGGCGCAACCAAGGGCGCCAAGCCGGCCAAGGCAGCGCCGAGCCGCAAGGCCAAGAACGGCAACGGCGCGCGGGCCGGCGTCTCCGCCTGAGGCGGCCTTTGGGTGGCGGCGGCTTGTTTCCCGTCGCCACCGCATCTGCGGTCAACCTCGCCAGGTCGCGAGGGGGAAATGCCGCCTGGGGCCAGGGGGCGTGCTTTCGGAACCTGTTGCCAGCGAGGAATTTCTGCAAGGATTTGCTCGAATCGGACGACAGGGGGCGTCACTGGCCCCTGGTCGCACCGTGATCGTGCAATCCTTGTGGTTTTCTGATAGCTGAGGCCGGAGCGCCTCCCGCGGGTGTAGCTCAATGGTAGAGCAACAGCCTTCCAAGCTGATGACGAGGGTTCGATTCCCTTCACCCGCTCCACTGATTTCAATGGCTTGATGAAGACGACCAGACGGGCGATCCGGATCGGCTGCTGGGGGCGACCGACGCAGACCCGGCGCTTGAGCGGCTGACGTCATCCGGCCGGTCGATAGACTACGCGGACTGAGCGACGAGGCCACCAATTCGGTCCGGCGCTCGCCCGCGAGACGTTGCCCGGATAGGCTCGACTTGACGCCACTGTGGAAATCCGCCATCTACCCGCGCATGACGGCTGAAACGCGCGTGAGCGCGATCTGCATCTGCGGGAAGATCATTACCGGCTAGCACCGATGCTGGCTGAGGCCGTCCTCGCTTGACCCTTCCAAGATAGAGACGAGACCCCGGGCCGGCGGGCAAGGGAAACGTCTCGGCATGGGCCTGAAACTCCACAACACGCTGACGCGGACGAAGGATGACTTCGTGCCGATCGATCCGTCGAATGTGCGCATGTACGTCTGCGGGCCGACCGTCTACGATTTCGCGCATATCGGCAACGCCCGGCCGCTGATCGTCTTCGACGTGCTCTTTCGCCTGCTTCGGCACCTCTACGGGCCGGAGCACGTCACCTATGTCCGGAACATCACCGACGTCGACGACAAGATCAACGCACGGGCGCTCCGCGATTTCGGCGCCGAGATCGCGTCGGGCGCCTTGTCGCTCAACGACGCCATCAGGCGCGTGACCGAGGCGACGGCAACCCAGTTCCACGAGGACGTCGCCGCACTGGGCTGCCTGCCGCCGAGCGTCGAGCCGCGGGCGACGGATTTCGTGACGCCTCGGTCCGACGGTCGAACGGACATGATCACCCTCATCGCGCGCCTGATCGAGCGCGGCCATGCCTACGAGACCGCCGGCGAGGTGCTGTTCGACACCGCCTCGATGCCGGACTATGGACGGCTGTCCCAGCGCCATCTCGACGAGCAGCAGGCAGGCGCCCGCGTCGAGGTGGACGCGCACAAGCGCAATCCGGGCGACTTCGTGCTCTGGAAACGCTCCGACGCCGACGAGCCCGGCTGGGACAGTCCCTGGGGCCGCGGCCGTCCCGGCTGGCACATCGAATGCTCCGCGATGAGCGCCGCCTATCTCGGCGAGGTCTTCGACATCCACGGCGGCGGCCTCGACCTGATCTTCCCGCACCACGAAAACGAGATCGCCCAGTCGCGCTGCGCCCACGGCACGGCGGTCATGGCCAACACCTGGCTCCACAACGGCTTCCTCCAGGTCGAAGGGGAGAAGATGTCGAAGAGCCTCGGGAATTTCATCACCATCCGGGATGTCCTCAACGACTGGCCGGGCGAGGTCGTGCGCCTCGCCATGCTCAAGACGCACTATCGCCAGCCGATCGACTGGACGCTCCGGGGTCTTCGAGAGGCTTCGGAGACGCTTGCAAAATGGCGATCGCGGGCCATCCTGCCGGGCGGGATCGAGTTCCCGGAGGGCGTCGTCGAGGCGCTGAAGGACGACCTCAACACGCCACGAGCGATCGCACAGATCCATGGCATCGCCTTCCACGAGCGGAAGGAGGCGACGGATCGGGCCGTGCAAGAGCGGGCCGAAGCCAGGATGCACGGCGCGCTCACACTGCTCGGTCTCCAGTCGGTGCTCGAGGAAGGCTGGCTCCAGACGAAACGCCGGGCGGCGAGCCAGGTCTCCGAGGCAACCGTCGCGGCGATGGTCCTGGCCCGCGTCGCGGCCCGCAAGGCGAAGAACTTCGCCGAGGCCGACCGCATCCGCAATGAGCTCGAGGCGATGGACATCGTGCTCAAGGACGCCAAGGACGCGGAGACGGGAGAGTTGGTCACGACGTGGGAGGTGAAGCGGTGAGCGCCTTCGCCGCTCCTCCCATCGTCATGGCCGGGCTTGTCCCGGCCATCCACGGAGCTTTTGACGCCGGTGTTCGCGTGGATGCCCGGGACAAGCCAGGGCATGACGGGGTTGGCGCTGTTTCGCTCGTGCCTTGCGATCCGCGCCGCTCTCCGCAAAGCGAAGGTGCTCGCCCTGCGGTCACCGATGGCTGGCGCGTGCTTCGCCGCTCCAACCGGGAATTGCTGACAGATTTCCGACGGACTGCGCCTACGATCTTGCCCGCGGTAAACGGCCAATCAGGCAGGAGATCACCATGACCATCGAGATCGACCACATCGGCCTTAGCGTCTCTGATTTCGAGGCGGCCAAGGCGTTCTATGCCGCGGCCTGCGCGCCGCTCCGCATGAGCGTCATCATGGAGTTCGGCAAGGACGTCACCGGCGATGCGCCGGTGGCCGGGCTCGGCGCCGACGGCAAGCCGTTCCTGTGGATCTCGGGCGGCGGCAAGACCAGCCCGCATACCCACGTCGCCATCCGCGCCGAGAGCCGGGCGCAGGTCGACGCCTTCTACAAGGCGGCGATCGCTGCAGGCGGCCGGGACAACGGTCCGCCGGGCATCCGCGCCATGTATCACCCGGACTATTACGGCGCCTTCGTGCTCGACGCCGACGGCCACAATATCGAGGCCTGCTGCCACCACCCCGAATAGAAGCCGGGCGCGGCCGAGGGAGACATGCGATGAACGAGACCGACGTGCGGATCACCGGCGGCTGCCAGTGCGGCGCCGTGCGCTATGCGCTCCACGCCGTGCCGACCAACCCCCACATCTGCCATTGCCGCATGTGCCAGAAGGCCTTCGGCTCGTTCTTCGCGCCGCTCGCCCGCGTGCCGCTCGACAAGTTCGAACTGACGCGTGGTGAACTCGCGGTGTTCCGCTCCTCCGAGCCGACCGAGCGCGGCTTCTGCCGGGATTGCGGGACGCCGCTCACCTTCCGCTACCTCGACACGGAGCGCATCAACATCTCGCTCGGCTCGCTCGATGATCCGGCACGGATCCGGCCCGAGCACCAGTACGGCGTCGAGGGACGGATGTCCTGGTTCGATACGCTCGCCGCGCTGCCCGGCGAGACGACGACGGAAGAGGACGCGCCCGAGCTTGCCGGCCGGATCGCAGCGACCAGCCACCAGCATCCCGACCACGACACCGACGCGTGGCCGATAAATGGACCGGATCGATGAGCGTGGTCCGCATCGCCGGCGGCTGTCAGTGCGGCACAGTGCGCTACGCGCTCCATGCGGCGCCGTCCGCGCCCCACCTTTGCCATTGCCGCATGTGCCAGAAGGCCTTCGGCTCCTGTTTCGCGCCGCTGACCGGCGTCGCCACCGATCGCTTCGAGGTGACGCGGGGTACGCTCGCGGTGTTTCGCAGCTCCGATTTTGCCGAGCGCGGCTTCTGTCGCGATTGCGGCACGCCACTCACCTTCACCCGCGTCGACAGCGGCTTCCTGGCGGTGTCGATCGGTTCGCTCGACGAGCCGGGACTCGTGCCGCCGCTCAACCAGTCGGGCCGGGAGAGTCGCGTGCCGTGGTTCGCGGCGCTCGCGACATTGCCCGGCGAGGCAACGACGGAAGAGGACGCTCCCGACCTCGCGGGACGCGTCGCCGCCACCGGCCGCCAGCACCCCGACCACGACACCGCCGTCTGGCCGCCGGTGGGGACACCCGCGCCATGACCGCGACAGCGCTCACCGGCGGCTGCCAGTGCGGCGCGGTGCGCTTCCGCGCCGAGGGGCTCGGACGCGCCTCGGTCTGCCATTGCCGCATGTGCCAGAAGGCGTTCGGCGCGTTCTACGGCCCGCTGGTCACCGGGGTCGGCGTCGTCTGGACACGCGGCGAGCCAAAACGTTTCCAGAGCTCCAATCTCGTGCGGCGCGGCTTCTGCGGCGACTGCGGCACACCGCTCACCTACGAGTATGACGGCGGCGTCGAGCTGGCGATCGGCGCGTTCGACGATCCGTCGGTGGCCGCACCGGTGATCCAGGTGAACCCTTCGGACAAGCTGCCCTTCGTCGACGGGATTCCGGGCCTGCCGATGCGCGCGCCCGGATCGGAGCCTCGGCAGGAAGAGTGGAAACACCGGGTGATCAGCCACCAGCACCCCGATCGCGACATGGAGGCCTGGCCGCCCGCTGTCGCCTGAGTCGAGTTTGAATCATGAAAGAACGTCTCTACCTTTTCGACACCACGCTCCGCGACGGCGCACAGACCAACGGCGTCGACTTCGCGCTCGAGGACAAGGTCCAGGTCGCCGGCATCCTCGACCGGCTCGGCATCGACTATGTCGAGGGCGGCTATCCCGGCGCCAACCCGACCGACACCGCCTTCTTTGAAACCAGGCGGACGGAGCGCGCCACCTTCACCGCCTTCGGCATGACCAAGCGGCCGGGAGTCAGCCTCTCCAACGATCCCGGCCTCCGCGCGCTCCTCGACGCGAAGTCCGATGCGATCTGCTTCGTGGCCAAGACCTGGGACTATCACGTCCGCGTCGCTCTCCAGACCACGGAGGAGGAGAACCTCGACGGCATCCGCCAGTCGGTGACGGCGGCGCGGGAGGCGGGCAAGGAAGTGCTCCTCGATTGCGAGCACTTCTTCGACGGCTACAAGGCGAACCCCGCCTATGCGCTCGCCTGTGCGAAGGCCGCCTACGACGCCGGCGCCCGCTGGGTGGTGCTCTGCGACACCAATGGCGGCACGCTGCCCGAGGAGATCGAGGCGATCGTCGGCGCGGTCGCAAAGGTCATTCCCGGCGATCATCTCGGCATCCATGCCCATAACGACACCGAGCAGGCGGTGGCCAATTCGCTCGCTGCGGTCAGGGCAGGCGCCCGGCAGGTGCAGGGTACGCTCAACGGTATCGGCGAGCGCTGCGGCAACGCCAACCTCATCTCGCTGATCCCGACCCTGATGCTGAAGCCGGTCTATGCCGACCGCTTCGAGATCGGCGTCACGACCAATGGGCTTGCCCAACTCACCCATATCGCCCAGCGCTTCGACGACATGGTCAACCGGGCCCCGAACCGGCAGGCGCCCTATGTCGGCGTCTCGGCCTTCACCACCAAGGCCGGCATCCATGCCTCGGCGATTGCCAAGGACCCCCGTACCTACGAGCACATCGACCCGGCCACTGTCGGCAACCGCCGACACATCCTCGTCTCCGAGCAGGGCGGCAAGGCGAACCTCGTCGCCGAGCTCGAACGGCTGGGCATCCCGGTCGCCAAGAACGACCCCCGGCTCGATGCCGTGCTCCGCGAGGTCAAGGCACGCGAGTCGACCGGCTACGCGTATGAGGGGGCAGGGGCCTCGTTCGAGCTTCTCGCCCGCCGCATGCTCGGCAGCGTTCCCGATTACTTCAAGGTCGAGGGCTTCCACGTCTCGGTCGAGCGGCGGCACAATGCGCTCGGCGACCTGGTGTCGGTGTCGGAGGCGGTGGTGAAGCTCCATGTCGGCGGCGAGCGGCTGTTGACGGTCGCCGAGGGCAACGGCCCGGTCAACGCGCTCGACCGCGCGCTCCGGAAGGACCTCGGCGTCTACAGCGAGGCGATCGCCGACCTCGAGCTGATCGACTTCAAGGTGCGCATCCTCAACGGTGGCACCGGCGCCATCACCCGCGTGCTGATCGAGAGCGGCGACGGCAGCGGCGACACCTGGTTCACCGTCGGGGTCTCGGAGAATATCGTCGACGCCTCGTTCGAGGCGCTCAACGACTCGATCGTCTACAAGCTGCTTCGCGCCGGGGCAAAGGCGGCGTGAGCGCCGCGCGCCCGCCGGCTTGACATTCCGCCGGCGGGCACCGATATGCCGAGCATGAACATCATGGTTCAATCGCGGAAGCCGCAAGCCCGCCGGGAAATCCCGGTCGCGGGCTCCTAGCCCCTGGCTCGGCCGTTCGGCGCCTCGAGTCCGGGGCGCTCATTCCAGACATCCTGACAGTTCAGAGCGTCCCAAGGCGACCGCAACGTCGCTCGCGACCTCATCTTCCCCTCTTCCCTCGCCGCGCTGAGCCTCAGCGCCTGTCGCGGCACAATTTCTACAGGTACGTAATCATGCATCAGAACACACCCGGCCGGCCGATGCCGGCCATCATCGTCAGCGCCGCAGACCAGGAGCGACTCGTCGGCGTGGCCATGGCGGCGCTCGACCGCACGCCCGACGTCGCCGAGGAACTTCTCGCGGAAATGGACCGCGCCACAGTCGTCGCGGCTGACGCCCTTCCTGCCAATGTCGTGCGCATGGGCTCGACCGTGACGTTCCGGACGGCCAACGGCCGGACCCGTTGCGTCACGCTGGTCTTCGGCGGCGAAGCCGACATCGCGATGGATCGGATCTCGATCCTCACTCCGGTGGGGACCGCCTTGATCGGGCTCGCCGTCGGCCAGTCGATCACGTGGACCACGCGCGACGGTCGCGAGCAGGAACTGACCGTTCTTGCCGTCGATAACACTGCCCGCTGAGCGAATCCCTTGGTGGGGTCGGCTGGCAACGAATGCCGCGGCGCAACGGTGCCACCTTCATGGACGAGAGCGACGAGGTCGCCGTCACCCGCCTGAAGATCGCAGAGCCGCCTACCACCGTGGGGGCGAGCGTAAAGCGGTTCCAGCTCAGCCGACGGGCGCGGCGACCTGTTTCGCGGCGCCCGCCTTTCGGAGTTCGACATAGGGATTGATCGGATCGAGATCGAACCCCTTGGGCCAGGTTGGTGCGCCGATCTCCACGAAAACACGGGCGAAATAGTCGGGCGACTTCAGCGGCTCTACCATCTCGCCGCCCTGGGCAATGTAGGTCGAGAGATCGTAGACCCCGTCGCTCCCGTCACTGAAGCGCAGCCGAAGCCGATGCCCCCATCTCTGCTGTTGCCCGTAGCACGTCAACCATTGGGAAATCAGTCTTCATCCGGACCGGCGATCGTCGGCATCGAACGTCCTGTGCATCCACGCTCACATTGCCCGGACGCCGCGGGTCTCGTCGAGTTCCGGGCGTGGCACGCCGGCGATCGCCGCCTGGAGCGTCGGGACCACCGCCTCGGCCGTGCCGCAGAAGCGGACCGGGAGGTCGACATGATCGCCGAGGAATTCCTTATGCAGGAAGCCCTCGCCCGTCATCCGTCCGAACAGGGCGATGAGGGGGTCCCAGAAGCCGTGGATGTTGACGATGAGGATCGGCTTCTCATGCTGGTCGAGCTGGGCCCAGGTCATCATCTCGACGACCTCCTCCAGCGTCCCGATGCCGCCGGGGAGGGCGACGAAGGCGTCGGAACGCTCGAACATGATGCGCTTCCGCTCATGCATGTCGGCGGTGACGATCAACTCCGACACCTCCTTCAGCATCACCTCGCGGTCCTTGAGGAACTGCGGGATGATCCCGGTGACCTCGCCGCCATGGGCGAGGACCGAGCGGGCGACGATGCCCATCAGCCCCACCGAGCCGCCGCCATAGACCAGCCGAACGCCGGCCTCGGCCATGTCGCGGCCGAGTCGCTCGGCGCTCGCGGCATATTCGGGGAGCCGGCCGTCGTTCGACCCGCAATAGACACAAATGCTTCTTAACTGAGCCATGCGGTTGGTGTGGCATTGGCAACGGGAGGGCGTCAAGCCGGCCTTCCCTTGTGGCCCCTTCCGAACCGGGATTTAATGCGGCGTCGCGGAACGACCGGGAGATTCCAGCCATGCAGCGATTCACGGGTTGGCTCTTGCTGATCGTCGTTCTCTGTGGCCTCGGCGTGCTCATGTACCAGGACATGAGGCTGCGTACCGAGCGCATGGAAATCCCCTCGGCGATCACCGCCGGAACGCCGGAAGGACCAGGGGACGAACCCGCGGCCGCTGCGCCAGAGTCGGCCATGCCGCCGCCGGCTATGGAGGGCGGCAAGGCCAGCGTCACAGAGACCCCGCCGCCGGCCCGCGGCGTGGCCTCGGTCGAGCCGCCCCCGGCGGTCGAGACGCGGGCCGCGCCCGATACGCCGCCCGCTTCGGTTGACGTGAGTCCTGCGGCGCAACCATCCGGGACGGCTGCCGAAACGAAACCGGCATCGGCCTCGGTGGAACCGAGTGTGTCCGATGCCGCGGGCAGCCCCGACGATGTGGCGGCCCTCCCGGTTGACGGCGACGCAAGCCCAACCGAGCCGCCGGCTGATGCCGCCGAAACCGTCGAGGCAAGTACGGCTGCGCCGCCGTCGGCTGAGGCCTCGCCGGTCGCCGATGCGGTCGCGCCCGAATCGGACTTGTCCGCGGCGGAGAACCCGACCCCCGCGGCTCCTGTCGCAGTTGGGACGGAGCCGGCGCCTGACGTCGCCGCGGCTCCTACGGAGAAGCCGGCGCCGGAAGCGCCCCCGGCCGAGGTCGCCCTCGAATCCCCGGCTGCCGCTCCCGACCCCGAAGGCGGGTCCGACGTAGCTGCCGCGGTGGAGATCGCGCCGGAACCGCAACCGGGAACCACGCCGCCCAGGTCGGAATCGTCGGGCCGAGACTCGATGATGCAGGCTTCGCCCGGCGTGGAGCCTGGTCCGCCCGACGCGGCTGAGACTGTGGTTGCCGCCGTCGATCCGTCGGCGGATGTCGAGACGCCCCAGCCGACAGCGGCGCCCGAGTCGATCGCCCCCGGAACCGACAGTCAGTCCGCTGGCGCTCCCAGCTTCGATGTCGTGCGTATCGAGCCGACCGGCGACGCGGTGGTCGCGGGTGTCGCTTCGCCCGGGGCGACGGTGGAGTTGATCGATGGCGCGAACACGGTGGCGACCACCGTTGCCAGCGACACCGGCGAATGGGCGATGGCGCTCGACCAGCCGCTACCCGCGGGCGAGCATGACCTCGGCCTCCGCGCCACGTCGAAGGATACCGGGGTGGTGGTCGAGTCGGAACAGCGGGTCGCCGTCCTGGTTCCCGAGACCGTTGCCGAGGAGGCGCTTGTGGTGCTCAACGCGCCGAATGCGGCGAGCACGATCCTGCAGGTCCCAGCTGCGCCGGGACCGAGCACCGACATGACGTCGCTCGACTTGCCGGACGCGCCCGCCGTCGCGGCGACCTTGCCGGAAGGTGAAGAGTCGGCTGCGCCGGCCGATACGCCCGTGGCGGAGGCGGTCCCGCCGCTGCCGGCGGCCGCTGCCCCGGTGGCGGTCGCCGATGCCGTCGCGGCCGAGCCGCCGGCCGCCCCGGCCGACACGAGCGCCGCAGCCGGTTCCGAGATGCCATTGCCGGCGGAGCCAGACGTCGCTGTGGCGACGCCTTTGCCCGAGCCGGCGGAGCCGTCACCTCTGCCCGTGGCCACCGAGCCGCCCGCGCCCGACGTGACGGTGACCGAACCCGCACCGGAACCGCAGCCCGAACCCGAGCCGGTCATCGCGCCCGTCGTCGCGGTGACGGCGGTCGAGGCCGAGTCGTCCGGCACCCTGTTCGTGGCCGGCACGGCAACGACGCCGGAGGACGTGCGCGTCTACGTTGACGATGTGCTCCTCGGCGAGGTCGCGCCGTCGCCCTCGGGCACCTGGCTGGTCGAGGTGAAACGCGAGCTTCCCGCCGGCACCTATCGCGTGCGGGCGGACCAGGTCGAGCCTGGCGCCGGCACCGTGCTGGCCCGCGCCGAGGTCCCCTTCGAGCGCGAGGTCGAGGTGGCGATCCTCCGGCCGGTCGCCGAGACCGGCGGCGGGTCCGGCGCCGAAGCGACCGGAACCATGGCAGGGCCGACCACGCTGATCATCAAGCGCAGCGACAATCTCTGGCGCATCTCCCGCCAGCTCTACGGCAAGGGCATCCGCTGGTCGACGATCTACGAGGCCAACAAGGACCAGATCCGCAATCCTCGCTTCATCTACCCCGGACAGGTCTTCATCCTGCCCGAAGGCAATGTCGCCTGGAGCGAGGATGAAGGCGGCGCGGCGCAATAGTATGAATGCGCGGCGGCGGCTTTTCCGCCGCTCAGGCCGGCGTCTCGATCACCAGTCGAGGACCGTCGTTCCGCAGCAGCGCGACGGCTTCGGCAACGGTGCGTGACAGGATGTCGGCGGCCGGTTCGATGGCGTTGATCAATCCCGCCGCCTCGCCGATCATCACCGCGGCGGTGGCCGGGTCGCCGTCCGCCCAGGCCCGACGATAGCGTTCGGCCTCAACCTCGACATCGGCAGCGAGATCGGCCTCCTTGCCATGCCATCGTGCGGTGAAGTCATTCTTCCGGACCCGAAGCGTGAATCTCTCCGGCCAGTCGAGCCGGCGGGCGATGTCCATCACCGATGTCCGGATCGTGTCATCGCCGTTCGCACGAAGTGCTGCCTCGCGCAGTCCGGGATGCACCAGGGCTTCGGAGGAGGCCCAGAAGCGCGAGCCCATCACCACGCCGTCGGCGCCGAGCATCAGCGCGGCCGCCAGACCGCGCCCGTCAGCAACGCCTCCCGCGGCACAGACGAGCGTATCCGGAGACTGGCGCCTCACGAAGTCGGCGACCTCGGGGACAAACGTGAATGTAGCGCGCCTTTCGCCGTGGCCGCCGGCTTCGGCGCCCTGGGCGACGATGAGGTCGGCGCCGGCGTCGAGCGCCGCGCGCACGTCATCGAGGCTCTGGACCTGGCAGATCAGG
>JALHRF010000076.1 GCA_022841545.1 Bauldia sp.
TCAGCCGCATCAGTTCGTTGTACGTGTCCCGGTACTTCCGCCAGTTGCGGTAACCGTTGACAAACCTGTTGTTCATTGTCGTAGCCCTTCAGTTCCGAATTCCGTGGCGACACTCAAGACCGTCGCTTCGATACGGAAGGTAGGTGGGACCGGGCGACCTGTGCAGACGGAAATTTCGCATGGCTGCGATGCGTTTGGTGCATTGCAACACAATTCCGTCACACGTGTTGCGATGCACAAGAATGCCGCGAAACCCAGGGGCCAGCGGCGGTGAGGAAGTCGGGTATCAGCGGCAGATAGTGGCAAAGTGCGGTCCCGCAAGGTCGGAAACCTTGACGGCCGTCCGGCTCGCAACGATACCCGGAGCGATGAGGGAACAGACATGAACCAGGCGCCAGCACGTACCGGTCGCGGCAAACTCCTGAAGGGGGCGACGGGGGATTTCGAGGTCGTGATCGGCCTGGAGGTCCACGCCCAGGTGACGTCGAACGCCAAGCTGTTTTCCGGCGCCTCGACCGCCTTCGGCGGGGAGCCGAATGCGCATGTCAGCCTGGTCGACGCGGCACTTCCGGGCATGCTGCCGGTCATTAACGAGGAGTGCATCGCGCAGGCCGTGCGGACCGGGCTCGGCCTCAAGGCGAAGATCAACCTCAGGAGCGTCTTCGACCGGAAGAACTACTTCTACCCGGACCTGCCGCAGGGCTATCAGATCTCGCAGTACAAGCAGCCGATCGTCGGCGAGGGGACGGTGACCGTCGATCTCCCCGATGGCGAACAGATCAGCGTCGGCATCGAGCGGCTTCACCTCGAGCAGGACGCCGGAAAGTCGATCCACGACCAGCATGCGAGCATGAGCCTCGTCGACCTCAATCGGTCCGGCGTGGCGCTGATGGAGATCGTGTCGAAGCCGGACCTCCGCTCCGCGGAGGAGGCCAAGGCCTTCGTCACCAAGCTCCGCTCCATCCTCCGCACCCTCGGCACCTGCGATGGCGACATGGAGAAGGGCAACCTCCGCGCCGACGTGAACGTGTCGGTGCGCCGCCCCGGCGAGGACCTCGGCACACGCTGCGAGATCAAGAACGTCAACTCGATCCGCTTCCTCGGCCAGGCCGTCGACTACGAGGCGCGGCGCCAGATCGGCGTGATCGAGGACGGCGGCATGATCCAGCAGGAGACCCGCCTGTTCGATCCGGTGCGGAACGAAACCCGGCCGATGCGCACCAAGGAAGAGGCGCACGACTACCGCTATTTCCCCGACCCCGACCTCCTGCCGCTGGAATTCGACCAGGCCTTTGTCGACGGGCTCGCTGCATCCTTGCCGGAGCTGCCGGACGCGCGAAAGGCGCGGTTCGTCGCCGAGCACGGGCTCAGCGCCTATGACGCGGACGTGCTGGTGGCGGAAAAGGAAAGCGCGGACTATTTCGAGGCCGTGGCCAAGGGGCGCGATGCGAAGACCGCGGCCAACTGGGTGATCAACGAGCTGTTCGGCCGCCTGAACCGGGAAGGGAAGGGGATCGAGGCAAGCCCGGTCTCGTCCGCGCAACTCGGGGCCGTCCTCGACCTGATCGCGGAAGGCGTGATCTCCGGCAAGATCGCCAAGGACGTCTTCGAGATCGTCTGGGCCGAGGGCGGCGACCCCCGCGCCGTGGTGGAGGCGCGCGGCCTGAAGCAGGTGACGGACACAGGCGCGATCGAGGCCATCGTCGACAGGATCATCGCCGACAACCCCGCAAAGGCCGCCGAGGTGGCCGCAAAGCCGGCGATGCTCGGCTGGTTTGTCGGCCAGGTGATGAAGGCGAGCGGCGGCAAGGCCAACCCGCAGGCGGTCAACGAACTGCTCAAGGCGAAACTCGGACTCTGAGGCGGCCCGGCATGGCGGCGGGATTCTGGTCGATTGCCGAAGTGCATGGCTCGAAAAGGGTCTCTTCCGAGTCCGAGGCCGTCGGCTACGCCGTCGGTCTGATGACCTGGGTTCTGGCGGGTGGCGTCTTCGTCGCGGCCAAGGGCGCGACCGACGAGATGCCGCCATGGACGCTGTGCTTCTGGCGGCTGCTGATCGCAACCGCCGTCCTCCTGCCGTTCGTGCGGCATCGCTTCCCAGAGATGGGCGCGTTCGTCCGCGCTCACGGGCTTTCGGCCTTTGCGATCGGCGCGCTCGGCTGGGCGATCACCCAAGGCCTGATGTTCACCGCCCTCCAGTACACCAGCGCCGTCACCGCCGGCATCATCTTCGCGACAAACCCGATCATCACGCTGGTGCTCGCCCATTTCGTGCTGCGCGAGGGCATGAGCCCGTGGCAGGTGCTGGGGTCGCTCGTCGCGTTCGCCGGCATCGTCGTCATCGCCGTGAAGGGCAGCCTCGCGGTCCTGCTCGGCCTCGACTTCAATATGGGCGACCTGATCCTGATCGCGGCGGCGGCGGCGTTCGCGGCCTATACGGTGCTGCTCAAGCGGGCGAAATACGATCTCGATCGATTGCCGCTGCTCGTGGTGCTGATGACCGGCGCCGTGATCGCGGCCTTTCCGCTTTTTATCTACGAACTGATCTCCGGCGAGCATGCGAACCTCGCCATGAAGGGATACCTGGCGCTCGCCTATGCGGCAATCCCGGGTGGCGCGCTCATGTACCTCCTCTACAACTGGAGCGTCGATATCCTCGGCGCGTCACGGGCCGGCGGCCTGCTCTATACCCAGATGGTGTTCACCGCCGTGCTCGCCTGGATGATCCTCGGCGAGCCGATCGAGGCCTATCATCTCGCGGGCGCGGGGCTGATCGTGGTCGGCGTGGTGCTGGTGACGTTCCTCACGCCGAAGGCAGCCGCGCCTACTTCAACTCCACGATGACGTATTCCGCGTCCGGCTGGTCGCCGGCTTCGATCCGGGCCTTCGCATACGCGACATAGGCGTCGAGGTCCTCGATGCAGACAGCGGATTCGCAGAGGCCGAGCCCAGGCCGCGCCGCGAAGGCATCGGGCTTGATCCCGGCGAAGGAATAGACGCGCTTCGCCGGCAGATCGGCCTTGAGGAGCGCATAGAGCCGTTCCGGCTGATTCCGTTCGGTGAACGCCATCTGGACGACATAGAGGTCCTCGCCGACCGACTTCAGCCGCATCACCGCCTCCCGCTCGTCGTTCTCATCCTGGCGCCAGCTATAGGCGCCGTCCTTGCGAATCCAGGTCTGTGGATCATCGGCGCGGCTCACCTCCGCGAAAACGATGCGCTCGAACGGGAACGCCGCCTCCTCTGGACCGATCAACGGCTCCTTGCTGGTGAAGCAGGCCGCAAGGCCAAGGCACAGGAGCGCAATCGAAATGATCCGGACTGCGAGGTACATGATGTGGCCTTCGTCTGGAGGGGAGTGGGTCGGATGTTGCATTCCTGCGCCTGCTCACGGCTATTCTGCGGCCTTCGCGCCAGGTGAGCAGGATGCCGCAGCACATGCACATACAGACTTCCCCGGTCGAGGTGTTCTACTGGTCGACACCCAACGGCCGGAAGATAACGGTCCTGCTCGAGGAACTCGCCGTTCCCTATACGGTCGACTTCGTCGACATCGGCAAGCGGGAACAGTGGACACCGGAGTTCTCGGCGGTTTCGCCCAACCACCAAATTCCCGCGATCCGGGATCCGGAGGGTCCGGGCGGCAACCCGATCTCGGTGTTCGAATCGGGAGCGATCCTCCTCTACCTGGCCCGGAAATTCGGCCGCTTCTATCCGGATAGCGACGAGCGCCGGCGGGTGGCTGTCGAGGAATGGCTGATGTGGCAGATGGGGAGCTTCGGCCCGTTTCTGGGTCAGGCGCATCACTTCAACCTCGCCGCGGCCGACGAAATTCCCTATGCCATCGACCGCTACGCGGCGATCGCCAGGCGGCTCTACGCGGTGCTCGAGGAGCGGCTGACCCGGCGAGAGTTCGTGGCGATCGACGCATACACGATCGCCGACATCGCGATCTTCTGCTGGGTGGCGCGGCACGAACGGCACCGCATCGCCCTCGCCGATTATCCGGCGGTGAGGGCATGGTTCGAACGGGTCGCGGCCCGGCCGGCGGTGGCGCGCGGCATGGCCGTCATCAAGGCCGGTCATGACGACCGGCCAAGGCTCAATCCGGCGCGGGCGACCGCCCCTTCGACCGCGGCTTCTTCTTAAGGAGGACCGGTGGCCGGCGGCTCTCGGCCACCTTGAACAGCGAGAAGGTGCGGTTCATGTAGTTCGCCACCGCCGCCGAGCCCTTCTGGTACTCGCGGATCTCGTCGGTCCATTCCGCCTCGACGAGGCGCACGGGGCGCGACGGATCGGTGGCCTCGAAGCGAAGATAGAACCAGGGCTCTCCGCGCTTGAGCGAGAGCGGCTTGCTGGTGTCGTACCATTCGAAGCCCCACATCATCTGCCGGAGCCAGATGTGGATCGGAAAGCGGCCGCCAATGAGCACGCCCGGCCACTGGTTCATGCTGTAGCTGGTGAAGGGTGGAAGCTGGGACATCCAGACCGGCTCGTCGGCGAGGAACAGGTAGGGCGTGATCAACTGGATGATCGGCCGGTCGGGATGACGCCATTCGCGACGACTGACGATGGCGAGCATCTCATTGAGAGCGCGCGGGCGGATGGCGGAACGGTCGCCGTCAAGATTGACGACGGCGGGCCGGCCCTCCTGGTCGACGGTGAACTTGAGATTGACGTCGATCGGGCAGGGCACCTCGAAGAGACGGGCCTCATGATCGAGCACCGCCGGGCAATAGGAAAGCGCCTTCGCATGGTCCGGCGCCGGATCGTCCCGCGTGAGTCGCCGTGGCGCATCCCAGACGAAGGCGGCCTTCTCGGTGTCGAGAAGCCACCCGACCTCGACGGCCCGGCCAGGTGGAGCCTCGGTCTTGGCGGCGTTGAAGAATGGCAGCTTCATAGGATCGGCTCGCGGATCGTATCTGGATTCAGGCCGTTCCGACGCACGATGTGAGGCCGTGGCCGGTCTCGGTGAGATGCATCGCGGACATGCTCTACGGATTTGTCAATGGCGTCGTCCATAGCTCCCGACACGCCCGGCCCTGCATGTTCAACTCATGAATGCACGGCAAACCGGTTCTTAAGCAAGCGTTCAGACGCAATGTGAAGACTGGCGCACATGGTGAGGACGGATCGACCCGCCTCACGTCACGAGTTAAGACAGGAGCCTGTCATGGCACGGTTTGACATCGGATCGCCGGAACTGGCGACCATGGCCGAACGGCAGCCCAATGCCGAGGGCCTCTTCGAGTTGGGGATGCTCTACGCGAACGGAGATCAGGTCGAAGCCGATCTGGTCGCGGCGCACAAGTGGTTCAACCTGGCGGCGCTTCGCGGCTACGAAGAGGCTGCCTGGCATCGCCAGCAGATCGCGGAGGAGATGACGGCCGCCGACATTGCGGCGGCCCAGCGCGCTGCCCGCGAGTGGCTCAAGACTCACCACTGAGGTTGCTTCCGCAGGCGTTCGGTCAGGACCGGTGGCCGGGGAAGAGCGATGCCCGCTCCGGTCCTATCGCTCCGGCGCGGCGGGACGTTCGATTCCCCGCCGCTTCATCTCCTCGAGGAGCTTCACGGAAATCTCGCGGCAGCGGCACGCCTTGGCGTGGGCGACATGCCATGCGATCCGCTGGTCCAGCGTCGGGTTGGCAGGCATGCGATTGCGCCGGTGCCATTCCGCATTGATCCTGCCCATGCCGCGTCACGTCCGTTGCCGCCTGGCTGAAGCGTAGCGGCACGTGCGAGCCGGGCCTTGCGCTGGCGCAAGGCCAGCGCAAGGGAAGGCAACTCAGTGGTTGTCGCGGGGGATGCCCATCGTGTGGGCGACGTCGTGATACTTGACGGCCGGCTTGAGGACCATGCCCTCGGAGAACTGGTCGACCATCGAGCGTTGAATTTCCTGCCATGGAGTCTGGCTCTTCGGGATCGGGAAACCGCCATGAGCCGTGAGATCGGCGTGTCGCTTGTTCAACTCCTCCGTCGAAATCAGGATGTTCGCCTCGCCCTTGTTCAGGTCGATGCGTACCCGGTCGCCGGTCTTGAGGATCGACAGCCCGCCGCCCGCCGCCGCTTCCGGTGAGGCGTTCAGGATCGAAGGCGATCCCGACGTCCCGGACTGGCGGCCGTCGCCGATGCAGGGGAGCGAGTGGATGCCGCGCTTGATGAGAGCGGCCGGCGGCTGCATGTTCACCACCTCGGCGCCACCGGGATAACCGATCGGCCCGGTGCCGCGGATGAACAGCATGCAGTTCTCGTCGATATCGAGGGCGGGGTCCTCGATCCGGTGGTGGTAGTCCTCCGGACCCTCGAAGACCACGGCGCGGCCCTCGAAGGCGCCGGGGCTTGCGGGATTGGAGAGATAGCGATTCCGGAATTCATCCGAGATCACGCTGGTCTTCATGATGGCGGAATCGAACAGGTTGCCCCTGAGCACGATGAAGCCGGCGTCCTTCACCATCGGCTTGTCGATCGGCAGGATGACGTCGAGATCGATGGATTCATGCCCGCGGCAGTTTTCGCCGATGGTCTTGCCGTTGATGGTGAGGGCGCCCTCGCGGATCAGGCCTTTCTTCATCAACTCGTTGACCACCGCGGGAACGCCTCCGGCGCGGTGATACTCTTCACCGAGATACTTGCCCGCCGGCTGCATGTTGACGAGGAGCGGCACCTTCAGGCCGATCGTCTGCCAGTCGTCGATGTCGAGCTTGACGCCGACATGGCGGGCGATGGCGTTGACATGGATGGGGGCATTGGTCGAGCCGCCGATCGCCGAATTGACGATGATCGCATTTTCGAAGGCTTCACGGGTCAGGATGTCGGACGGCTTCAGGTCCTCCCAGACCAGCTCGACCGCGCGCTTGCCGGTCTCGTAGGCGATCTGGCCACGTTCGCGATACGGCGCGGGAATCGCCGCGCAGCCTGGCAGGCTCATGCCGAGCGCCTCGGCGATCGAGTTCATGGTCGACGCCGTGCCCATGGTGTTGCAGTGGCCGACCGACGGCGCCGAGGAGGTGACAAAATCGACGAACTCGTCCTGGCTGAGCTCACCCGTGGCAAGGCGCTCGCGTGCCTTCCAGACCACGGTGCCGGAGCCGGTCCGTTCACCGTGCCACCAGCCGTTCAGCATCGGGCCGCCGGAGAGGACGATGGCGGGGATGTTCACCGTTGCCGCCGCCATGATGCAGGCCGGCGTGGTCTTGTCGCAGCCGGTGGTCAGGACGACGCCATCGAGAGGATATCCGTAGAGGATTTCGACCAGGCCGAGATAAGCGAGGTTGCGGTCGAGCGCGGCCGTCGGCCGCTTGCCGGTCTCCTGAATCGGATGGACCGGAAACTCCATGCAGAGGCCGCCCGCGGCTGTGATCCCCTCGCGCACGCGCTTGGCGAGGTCGAGGTGATGGCGATTGCAGGGCGAAAGATCGGAGCCGGTCTGGGCGATGCCGATGATCGGCTTTCCCGACTGCAGCTCCTCACGCGTCAGCCCGTAATTCAGGTAGCGCTCGAGATAGAGCGCGGTCATCCCGGGGTTCTCGGGATTGTCGAACCACTGCTTTGAGCGCAATGGCACTTTCTTCTTTTCCATGTTCGTTTCCTGTTAGGCTGAAGCGTCGCCGGGGCGCACCCGATGGCGAGGAAAACTATCACTCCGCTCAAGGTCGGTCGACCATCATCGCTGGCGAGCCGACATGCTTAAACGTACGATGAAAGGTGCGTGAGTGTTCTCCGCCGCGCGGGCTTCGTTGCTGTAACGTCGGACAAGGTGTCTCATTCCTTGATCAAATGCCATCAAAATGTATTGCCGGCATATGGCAAGGCAGACGTAAAACATAGTATGATAGGGGATCGATGGAGGGCCGCGACATTAGTGATGTCCGAACCAAGGGCGACCGTGCGCGCCAGGGAAACCTCTCGGAGCTCGTAGCCGGTACGATCGGACGCCGAATCGTCTCCGGGCACTACAAGCCCGGCGAGACGTTGCCGACCGAGCCGCGCATCCAGGAGGAGTTCGGCGTTTCACGCACGGCTGTTCGCGAGGCTGTCCGGCTCCTGTCGGCAAAGGGCCTTACGTCTTCACGCCCCAAGATCGGCACGCGGGTGCGACCGACCGTCGACTGGAACATGCTCGACCCCGACGTACTGCGCTGGCAGGTCGACCAGAAGCCGAGCGAGGACTTCATCCACGCCTTGTTCGAGATGCGCGAGATCATCGAGCCGGCGGCGGCGGCACGGGCGGCCGAGCGCGCGTCGGACGACGAGATCAAGGCGCTCGGAATGGCGATGGAGGGGATCCAGAACGAACCGCGCGGCAGTCAGACCCAGATCCTGGCCGACATCGACTTTCACATGCTGATCCTCGAGGCGTCGCGGAACCCCATGCTCCGATCGCTTGGAGCGATGATCAGTTCGACGCTTGAGATCACCTTCTCGCTCGGCTGGCGCACGGTGATGGCCGAGGATGCGGTGCTCCAGCATCGCGACGTCTATGACGCGATCAGGCAGCACCAGTCCGAGACGGCGTTCCTCGCCATGCGCAAGCTTCTCCGGAACTCCAAGGGCGACGTGTTCGACGCGATCTGGATGAACCGGAACGAGCGCGAGCCTGTGTCATAAGCAAGAAGAGCGCTTGACGCTCGGTGCCGGGTAGCACAGTCATCCTGTGACAGCGGAGGGAGAGAACGCATGCGTTTGATGCAGGTGCGGAAGGGCGGGAACGGCCGCCGGATCGTCGCCACCGACGGCGGGGAGTCGTGGTTTGTCGACGGTTTCGACAGCGTCTACGATTTGGCAATGGCCGCGATCGCGAGCGGCATCGGAATCGCGGAACTGGTCGGTGCGACCGGGCGCGGCGCGAAGGCGAAGCCCGCCGTGCTGCTTGCCGACGGCAAGGTGACCTCGCCGATCGAGCACCCCGACTCCGCCCATGTCATCGTCACCGGCACCGGGCTCACGCATCTCGGCTCGGCCGCGACGCGCGACGCCATGCACCAGAAGGTCGCCGAGGCGGATGAGGAGACCCTCACCGACTCGATGAAGATGTTCCGGATGGGCCTCGAGGGCGGCAAGCCGAAGCGCGGCAAGGAGGGCGTCCAGCCGGAGTGGTTCTACAAGGGCGACGGATCGTTCGTGGCGGCTCCCGGCGCCCCGCTCGTTTCGCCCGGCTTCGCCGCGGACGCCGGCGAGGAACCCGAGGTCGCCGGCATCTATGTGATCGGCAAGGACGGCACCCCCTTCCGTGTCGGCTTCGCCTTGATGAACGAATTCTCCGACCACGTCACGGAGCGCGTGAACTACCTGTTCCTCGCCCATTCCAAGCTCCGGCCGTCGTCGTTCGGGCCGGAGATCCTGCTCGGCGACCTGCCGGAGGATATCCGCGGCACCTCGCGGATCCGGCGCGGCAAGAAGGTCATCTTCGAGCAGCCGTTTCTCACGGGCGAGGCGAACATGTCGCATACTGTCGCCAATCTCGAGGCGCACCACTTCAAGTACCCTTGGTTCCGGCGCCCCGGCGACGTTCATGTCCACTGCTTCGGTACCGCGACGCTTTCGTTCGCCGCCGGCGTGCGGACGAAGAAGGGCGACGTCTTCGAGATCGAGGCTGGGCCATTCGGGCTGCCGCTGACCAACCCGCTGGAGATCGCCGCGAAGGAAAAGATCGCCGTCAAGGCGCTCTGAACCTGTCGCTGCCAGGACAAGAAGGACGAACGGAATGACCGAGACGTATCGCAACCATATCGCCGGCGCGTGGGTCGACGGCGAGACGGTCGACAACATCAATCCTTCCAACACCGGCGACAGCCTCGGCCGCTACGTGCGGGGAACGAAACAGGACGCCGAGAGCGCGATCGCGGCGGCGAAGGAAGCCTTCCCCGCCTGGTCGCGCTCCGGCATCCAACAGCGCCACGACATCCTCAAGAAGGCCTCCGACGAGATCATCGCCCGGCGCGAGGAACTCGGCCGGCAGCTCTCGCGGGAGGAGGGGAAGACGCTTGCCGAGGGTATCGGCGAGACGATGCGCGCGGCCCAGATCTTCGACTTCTTCGCCGGCGAATGCCTGCGTCTCACCGGCGAGATCGTGCCGAGCGTGCGACCGGGGATCGATGTGACGATGACCCGCGAGCCGGTCGGCGTGGTCGGCATCATCACGCCCTGGAATTTTCCGATCGCGATCCCGGCGTGGAAGATCGCGCCGGCGCTGACCTACGGCAATACGGTGGTGGTGAAGCCGGCGGACCTGGTGCCGGCCTCGACCTGGTCGCTGGTCGACATCCTCATCCGCGCCGGGCTGCCCAAGGGCGTCCTCAACCTCGTCATGGGCAAAGGCTCGGTGGTCGGCGACGTCATCGTCAAGTCGCCGGACGTAAGGGCGCTGACCTTCACCGGCTCGGTCGGCACGGGACGGAAGATCGCAGCGTCCTCGGTCGAGGTGATGCGCAAATTCCAGCTCGAGATGGGTGGCAAGAATCCGCTCGTCGTGCTCGACGATGCCGACCTCAAGACCGCGGTCGAATGCGCCGTGAACGGCGCCTATTTCTCGACCGGCCAGCGCTGCACCGCGTCGTCGCGGCTGGTGGTGACGGCCGGCATCCACGACAAGTTCGTCGATGCGCTGACCGAGCGGCTGAAGGGGCTGGTCGTCGACGACGCGCTCAAGGACGGCACGCAGATCGGCCCGGTCGTTGACCAGAGCCAGATGAGCCAGGACGAGGAATACATCAAGATCGGCCGCGACGAGGGTGCGACGCTCCTCTGGGGCGGCGAGCGTCTCAACCGGTCGACGCCCGGCTTCTACTTGCAGCCGGCGCTGTTCACCGACACGAAGCCGGAGATGCGGATCAACAAGGAAGAGATCTTCGGGCCGGTGGCGAGCGTCATCCGGGTGAAGGACTACGACGAGGCGCTGCACGTCGCCAACGATACGCCGTTCGGCCTGTCCTCCGGCATCTGCACGACGAGCCTCAAATACGCCTCGCACTTCAAGCGGAATGCCGAGGCGGGGATGGTGATGGTCAACCTGCCGACGGCGGGCGTCGACTACCACGTGCCGTTCGGCGGCAGCAAAGGCTCGAGCTATGGCCCGCGCGAGCAGGGCAGGTACGCGGCGGAGTTCTTCACCACGGTGAAGACCGCTTACACGCTGCCATAGGCGAGGGTGGCGCCGCAGCACTGCAGGCGCCATCATTCACCCTATTGTGATAGCGTCGCAGTCATTCCACGGAGGACGCTATCATGGCCGCCGTCACGATACGCAACCTCTCCGATGCGGCGCATCGCGCCCTGAAAGTCCGCGCGGCGCAGCATAATCGCAGCACCGAGGCCGAGATGCGCGTGATCCTGGAGGCCGCCGCGCTTCCCGAGGGCCGACTGCGGATTGGCATCGCCTTGGCGGAGACAAGTCGGAAAATGGGACTGACCAATGCCGATATCGAGGCCATCGAACAGGTCCGCGACAAGCGTCCCGCCGAGCCGATGAGCTTCGAGTGATCCTGCTCGACACTAGCGTCGTTTCCGAGGCGATCAAACCCCAACCTCACACATCGGTCCTTGCGTGGCTGGACGCACAGGAGGCCGAGACCTTGTTCCTTTCCAGCATCACCGCGGCTGAATTTCTCTTCGGCATCGGCGTGCTGCCGGACGGCCGGCGAAAGGAGCGACTGGACGTGCGGATGGACGGCCTTCTGGACCAGTTCGCCCCCCGCATCCTGCCCTTCGATACCATCGCGGCGCGGCGTTACGCCGATCTCGCCGTCGAGGCGCGCGCGCAGGGAAAGGGCTTCCCGACGCCCGATGGCTACGTCGCCGCGATCGCCGCGGCGCACGGATTCGCCGTGGCAACACGCAACGCGAGCGCATTCAATGCCGCCGGCCTGACGGTGATCGATCCCTGGACGAGTGCCGCAGGATAGGCCCATCTGACTGGCAGGACGGTGCTACGCCTTCAGCATCCACTCGTGCTGTGGGTCGTTGTAGAAGCGCCAGAGGCGCTTCGGGCCGGCCATGACGTTGAGGTAGTAGAGGTCGTAGCCGTGGAGGGCGGCGCAGGGGTGGTAGCCGCGCGGCACCAGCGTCACGTCGCCGTCCTCGATGGTCATGGAGACGTCGAGGGTGCGGTCGTCGGTGTAGATGCGCTGGAAGCCGAAGCCCTGGCTCGGGTTGAGGCGGTGGTAGTAGACCTCCTCGAGCCGTGTTTCCTCGGGGAAGGCATCCCGGTCGTGCTTGTGCGGCGGGTAGCTCGAGGCGTTGCCGGCGGGCGTGATCACCTCGACCACCAGCAGGCTGTCGGCGGCGTCGGTCTCGTTGATGATGTCGGTGACGTAGCGGACGTTGTTGCCCTTGCCGCGGGTCATCACGCCGTGACTGTCCGGGCCGATGACGCGGGGAGGGCGGCTGCCGGCCACTCCGGGCGAGGAGCACGCGGCGATCTCGCAGGCGGTTTCGGCCGTCAGCCTGAAGGACGAGCCGGCGGGAACGTAGACCGACCACGGCTTGCCGTCGAACGGGCTCATGCGTTCGCCGACCATGCCGAGGTCTTCGCCCGCCACCGCGACCCGCGCCTTGCCCGAAACGAAGACGAGGCAGACTTCCCGCTCGCCGGTGTCGGCGGCGGCGGTGTCGCCCGCGGCGAGCCGGTAGAGATCGAATCCGACATAGTCCCAGCCGGCGCTTTCCGGCGTGACGCTCACCACGCGGTGCTGGCGGTCGGGATGATGCTGGCGGAGATGAAGGCGCGACATGGGAGACCTTGCCCGGTTACGACGCGGTGGATTCTGCGGGGGACGGCATCACTTGCCGTCGACGATCGTGGTCCAGACCGGAATGTTGTCGGCGTGGTGGACGATCATCTTCCAGGCGCCGTCCTCCTTCCGGAAGACGTGTGTCTGGCGGACGCGGAGTTCCTGCGTCTTGCCGTCCGGTGCTTTGACGGTGGCGTGCGCGATGAGGCCGACCGAGGCGAGATCGCCGCTGACGATGACGTGGATGTCATCGCCGACGACATGGCCACCGAGGCTCTTCTTCGCCTGTTCCTGCCAGTCGGCCCAGGTCGCGTCCCAGCCGACACGGAACGTGCCCTCGCCGCTCATGTAGAGCACGTCGTCGGCATGGCTGAAGAACGAGGCGAAGGGCGCCGGGTCGCCGGCGACCATCGCGTTGAGCACGACGAACCATTGATCCACCGCGGCGCGCACGGCGGCCACGTCTGCGGCGGCGTCATCCGCGGCTCTTCCCGGTCCCGTCATCGATACCCCCACCAGTGCGAATGCGGCTACAATTGCCAGCCACCACCGTCTGCCCATATCCCTGTCCTCCGCTTCCCATCAGGGTAGGCGACCATCCGTGCGCGGATCGGGGTCGGCGTCAAGCGGCACTCACGCCGCGGGCTCGCTGCCAGGCTGCCGTGAGCCGGGCGAAACGCGTGGCCATGTCCTCGACCGCGGCGCGATCATCGATCTTGCCGCCGAGCCATTTCTCGGCCGCTTCGTTGAAGATGGTGCGGCCGACAGCGAAGCCCTTGACGACAGGGATCCCGGCGCAAGCGGCGAAAGCGGCCTCCAGTTCCTTCTCCGGCGCTTCCAGGCCCAGAAGGACGACGCCCCGGCACCATTTGTCGCCGTGCGCGATAACGTGCTCGATGTTCTCCCACGCAGCGGCAGTGGCCTGCGGCTCGAGCTTCCACCAGTCGGGCTTGATGCCGGCCGCATAGAGTCCGTCGAGGACTGTGGCTGCGGTCATGTCGTCGAGCGGGCCGTTCTTGCCCGCGATGATCTCGACCAGCAGTTCCAGCCCGTTCCGGCGCGCTGCCTGGTACAGGGTCAGCAGCTTGTCCGTTTGCTCGGCCTTCAGCGCCGCGTCGTCGTCGGGGTGGAAGAAGGCGAGGCACTTGACCGTGTGGGTGACGGGCCATTCGGCAAGCCGGCCGCCGATGTTCTGGTCGAACTCGAAGCGAAGCGGGCGCGATCCCGGCTGTTCCACGGGACGGCCGAGCCAGAACGGGTGCTTCGCCGCGGCAAAGAAGGCCTCCCGACCGTACGTCTCGTCGAGCAGCATCCCGTAGCCGGGCTGGCCGCCGGCGACTCGGGCCGCTGCCTCGACGGCGAGGACCTTGAACGCATAGAGGCGCGAGCGGGGCACGCCGGCACGGTCGGCCATCGCCTCGAGCTGGATGCGATGATCAATGGCGAGCGCCATCAGCGTCTCCGGCTGGGGCCGGCGGGTCGTCGCCCAGTGGATGTGGTTGAGCGTCTCGTCCTTGCGGAGCGCGTGGTAAGGGCTGCCGTGGTTCAGGAAGAATTCGAGCTCCTCCCAGGTCGGGTATTCCGGCGAGCAAAGCAGGCGCGATACGGCGAAGGCCCCGCAGGCATTGGCCCAGGTCGCCGACGTGGCCAGCGACTCGCCGCGGAGCCAGCCACGGAGGAACCCGGCCATGAAGGCGTCGCCGGCCCCGAGAACGTTGTGGACCTCGATCGGGAAACCCGTGCCGACGATTCCGTCTTCGATCCGCTCCGGGATCGCGCCGGGGAAGACGACGCAACCCATCGGCCCGCGCTTGAGGACGAGGGTGGCCTCGGTGAGCGAGCGGACCTTGCGGAGCACCGAGAGCGCGTCGTCGCCGCCGCCGGCGATCCGCATCTCCTCCTCGGTACCGACCACGAGGTCGCAGCCGGGAAGGACGGTCTGGAGATGCTCCGAGACGCGGTCGGATTTGATGTAGCGCTCCTCGCCCGCAGCGTGGCCGGCGAGCCCCCAGAGGTTCGGCCGATAGTCGATGTCGAAGACGACCTTGCGCCCGGCATCGCGGGCGATACGCATCGCCTTCCGCTGCGCGGCATCGGTATTGGGTCGGGAGAAGTGCGTGCCGGTCACGACGATCGTCTTCGCCGATGCGATCAGCGTCGGATCGATGTCGGCCTCGGTGATCGCCATGTCGGCACAATTCTCGCGGACGAAGACCAGCGGGAACGTCGTGTCGTTCTCGACGGAGAGGAGCACGAGCGCCGTCAGCCGCTCCTTGTCGACCTTGATGCCGGCGGTCGACACACCCTCCCGCGCGAACTGCTCGAGAAGGAAGCGGCCCATCTGCTCGGCGCCGACGCCGGTGACGATCGCCGATTTCAGCCCGAGCCGGGCGGCGCCGATGGCGATGTTCGCGGGACAGCCGCCGACGGCCTTGGTAAAGGACGAGACGTCCTCGAGCCGCGAGCCGATCTGCTTGCCATAGAGATCGACCGAGGACCGCCCGATGGTGACGACATCGAGGGTGGCGGGATCGCCCGTCTCTGGCATCTTCGCTCCCGGATTCCGTTGGACAGCTCTCCGGCTGCCATCTAGAGAGAATGAAACATCAGTTCCAACTGAGGTCAATTCGGAATTTTCATTCCGTTGAGGGAGGAAGTGAAATGGTGCGATTTGGGCTGCTCGGGGCAGGGCGGATCGGCAAGCTGCACGGGGGAAATATCGCGAAGGCGCCGAATGCGACGCTGGTGGCGGTGGCGGACATCGACAACAAGGCCGCGGAGGCGCTCGCCGGGTCGACGGGGGCCGAGGCACGGAGCCCGGACGACATCCTTGGCGCTGGCGATATCGATGCGGTGCTGATCGGCACCTCGACCGACACGCACGCCGACTATATCGAGAGAGCCGTACAGGCCGGGAAAGCCGTCCTCTGCGAGAAGCCGGTCGATCTCGATTCCAAGAGGATCGAGGCCTGTCTCAAGGTCGTCGACGCCGCGCAGAAGCCGCTGATGATCGGCTTCAACCGGCGCTTCGACCCGAATTTCGCCTCGCTCAAGAAGCGGATCGACGCCGGCGCCGTCGGCAAGGTGGAGATGGTCACCGTGATCTCGCGTGATCCGGGTCCGCCGCCGGTGAGCTACATCGAGCGCTCGGGCGGGCTCTATCGCGACATGATGATCCACGATTTCGACATGGCGCGCTTCCTCCTCGGCGAGGAGCCGGTGGTGATCCACGCCGTCGGTTCGGTGCTTGTCGATCCGGAGATCGGGAAGGCCGGCGACGTCGACACGGCGATGGTGATGATGCGCACGGCGTCGGGCAAGCTCTGCCAGATCTCGTGTTCGCGCCGCGCGACCTACGGCTACGACCAGCGGATCGAGGTGCATGGCTCGGGCGGGATGATCCGCGCCGGCAACATCCACGAGACCACGGTCGAGACGGCGACCAAGGATGGCTTCGCGACCGACCCGGTGCTCAACTTCTTCCTCGAGCGTTACATGCAGGCCTATCGCGACGAGCTCGCCGCCTTCATCGATGCGATCGAGACCGGGAAGGCGCCGTCGCCCTCGGGCCATGACGGGCTGATGGCGCAGCGGCTGGCCGACGCGGCGACGCAATCGTGGAAGACCGGGCAGCCGGTCGCGCTCTGACAGCTTTCAGAACCTGTCGAGGCCGAACATCGACAGGTCGAAGCGGCTTTGACCGGTGGTGACGAGGTCGGCGACGATCTCGCCGACCACCGGGACGAACTTGAAGCCATGGCCGGAACAGGCCGAGACGACCAACACTTCGTCGAGGCCCGGCAGGGTATCGATGACGAAGTGCTCGTCGGGCGTGTTGGTGAACATGCAGGCGTGCAGCGCCATGACCGGACCGTCCGCGTCGGGGAAGTAGCGGGCAATGCAGCGGCGGAGGACGGCCTCGTCGTCCGCCGTCACCTCGCGGCGGATATCGTCCGGATGGCCGGTCTCGCCGCGGTGATGGTAGAGGCCGACTTTCAGTCCGGGGACGCGCCAGGCGGGCAGGAGGTAGTAGCGGCCCTCCTCGAAATCGAGGTTGCCGACCGGAAAGGCGTCGGGACCGAACCACGCCGGATGCCGGGGCTGGAACCAGCCGAGGACCTGCCGTTCGGGCACCGCGACACCGCGGAGGGCAGGGATGAGGTCGCCGATCCATGCCCCGGGGGAGAGCACCAGCCGGCCCGTTTCGTAATCTCCCCGCGGCGTTCGCACGGTCACGCCCCCACCGGGGAGGGGCTTCCAGTCGAGCACCGGCTCGTGGGCGCGAATGTCGGCCCCCATCGCTTGCGCCATGGTCACGTGAGCGACGATCGAGCGCTCCGGCAGGACAAAGCCGCCGTCCGGCTGGAGAACACAAAGGTGGTCGTCGGGGAGACGGTAGCCTGGGTAGAGCTGGTTGACCTCTGCCCCGCTCATCGCCGTGTGGGGAAGGCCGTGTTCCAGGCAGGAGGCCAGCGAGCCTTCGAACAGGACGCTCCCGGGCGGTCCCGCGTCGATCGACCCGGTGGTATAGAGGAGGCGCTCGTCGACGGTCTCGCCGAGTTCCCGCCACAACTGGAAGGCCCGCCTGAGCAGCGGCACATAGGCCGGGCTCTCGGAATAGGCAAGGCGGATGATCCGCGTCTCGCCATGGGACGAGCCGCGCGTGTTGGGAATATCGTGGCGTTCCAGTCCGAGGACGCGAAGTCCGCGAAGCGCAAGGTGAAAGCAGGCGGCCGCCCCCATCCCCCCGACGCCGGCGACGATCACGTCATAGGTTTGCGGCAAGCGCGATCCCCGCGGTTGATACACGGATGATCGCGCCTGCCCGTTGGCATTTCAAGGAGGCTGAGTCTCAGATCGGCCGGAGACCGGGAAGCGATAGGCCGCTGGGCTCGCCCTCGGGACGGGCGAGGTAGAACTCGGCGTGAAGCCAACCGTCGCTTTCACGATGAGCGGGATTCACCCCCAGATCCGCAAGGCGGGCCAGGACTTCGCCACGCTCCTCGCGGTTGGCGAAGCGCCGCTGGCGGAATGTTTCGCCATCGAGCTTGAAGACGGCATAGCTCCGCTCCCTGAGGGCGGACACGATGCGGGCGACCGGGAACATGCGAAGTGCGAAGACGGCCAACCAGGGCCGGTTGCGGGATGCATCGAGGATGCGATCGAAGGTCTGTGCGCCGACATAGCCTATGGCACCCGTCGACAGGACGAGATCGACCGGTGCAAGGGCTGCGGTCTCGGCGGGCGTCAGCGCCCGCTCCTCCAGGTTCGTGACAATTCCCTTGTCGATGATGCCGGCGTCGGAGGCATACGCTATCGCCTCCTCCGACGTGTCGAGCCCGATCGTAAGCAGCGAATCGTCACCCCGCCCGTTGCCGAAGAGTGCGCGGTCGCGCTCGAGAAGTCTGTCCGTCGCGATGCCCTCGGTCGCTTCGCGGCCGTAGATGTCGAACAAGGCGGGGAGGGAGTACCGGTGCTTGAGAATCGCGGCGTTCACGCCGTAGGAGGAGCCAACGTCCAGAAGTGTCGTGCTCGGTCGCCGCCTTGCCCGGCGAAAGGCCCGGATCGTCCTGCGGAAGAGCGGCTCGGCCGCCGCGGGGATGCGGTAGTCGAACGCGGCGAGGGTCTGATAATACGCGCGGGGGTCGGGCCGGTCATAGACCGCGTTAAGGTCGATCTTGCCATCCTGGTCGAGATCGAAATCGGTGAGTTGGCTCACGGCAATGGTCTCCTGATGCAGTATCCGCGCGGCTTGCCGGCCACGCATGGATTCCCTGGTTGGTAGGTTGACGACGGGATTATGGACCGGAACGCGGAATCCGCCAAACCTCGGGTTCAGCCGCCGGTGACGCTCATGTGTCGTGAGACCGCTGGTCCACGGTGCGTGCGGTCGATGACGAAGTCGTGCCCCTTCGGCTTCCGGGCGATGGCTTCCTCGATCGCGGCCTGGAGAAGCTCATCACCCTCCGAGGCGCGGAGCGGCGCGCGAAGGTCGGCCGCATCTTCCTGCCCGAGGCACATGAAGAGCGTGCCGGTACAGGTGACGCGGACGCGATTGCAGCCTTCGCAGAAATTGTGGGTGAGGGGCGTGATGAAGCCCAGCCTTCCGCCCGTCTCGGCGACACGCACGTAGCGGGCCGGCCCCCCGGTCTTGTAGGGGATGTCCTCGAGTGTCCAATGCTCCGCAAGGCGCGAGCGGACGAGGCTGAGCGGAAGGTATTGGTCCGTGCGGTCGTCGCCGATTTCGCCGAGCGGCATGGTCTCGATCAGGGTGAGATCCATTCCCTCGCCATGGGTCCAACGGATCAGGTCGTCGAATTCGTGCTCGTTGACGCCCTTGAGCGCCACGGCGTTGATCTTGATCTCAAGTCCCGCCGCCTGCGCGGCCCGGATTCCGTCCATGACCTTCCCGAGTTCACCCCAGCGCGTGATCGACCGGAACTTGTCGGCATCGAGCGTATCGACCGACACGTTGATCCTCCGGACGCCATGATCGGCAAGTTCGCGCGCATGGCGGGCGAGCTGAGAGCCGTTGGTGGTGAGGGTGAGCTCGTCAAGTGCGCCGCTGCCGAGATGACGGGAGAGGTTCGCGATAAGGGTCATGATGTTCTTGCGGACGAGCGGCTCGCCGCCGGTCAGCCGCAGCTTCCGGACGCCGCGATCCACGAACGCCGAACAGAGCCGGTCAAGCTCCTCGAGCGACAGGACGTCCCTCTTCGGCAGGAAGGTCATGTCTTCCGCCATGCAATAGACGCAGCGGAAGTCGCACCGGTCAGTGACCGAAACGCGAAGATACGTGATCGCGCGGCCGAATGGGTCGACCAGAGGAGAATGAGACGGGGACCTGACGGTGGGCACGAACGGGGTTCCTGTCGATCTGGCTCGCTGGCCATATCGCTATAGATAGCCCAGCGCCGCCGTGCTTCAAAGGGGCGTCCAATTCGCCGGTGCGAAGGCCGAGAGCCGGAAAAGGAAGAGCCATGGCGGCAAACGAGAACTGGCCGACCGAAATCCGCCTCAAGCGGGATCGCCGGTCGCTCCATGTGCGATTCGACGACGGCGCCGAGTTCGACCTTCCGGCCGAATATCTTCGGGTTCTCAGTCCCTCGGCCGAAGTCCAGGGGCATAGCCCTGAGCAGCGCCAGACTGTGGCGGGGAAAGTGGACGTGACAATCGCTGCCGTCGATCCGGTCGGCAA
Source organism: Bauldia sp. (assembly GCA_022841545.1). Classification (GTDB taxonomy): domain Bacteria; phylum Pseudomonadota; class Alphaproteobacteria; order Rhizobiales; family Kaistiaceae; genus Bauldia. The sequence goes on from JALHRF010000076.1 coordinate 19,927, forward strand.
TTATGCGGTCAGGCTCACATTCTCGGACCGCCACGACAGCGGGCTCTTCTCGTGGACCTACCTGCGGAAGCTTGGGACCGAACGGGACGCCCTTTGGGCCGGCTATCTCGGCGACCTGGAGGCCAAGGGCCTCAGCCGCGCGCCGGCGGCGCGCGGCAAGGGTCTTTGAAGGCGGGAATCAGTTGGCGACGGTGGCCGGCTCGACGGCGGCATTGATCGCCGCCTTGTCGCTGAGCTTCGGGGCGCCCCCGATCGGCACCGTGGCCCCGCCGAGGTCCGTCGCGAGCCCGTCATCCTTGGCGACAGGCTCGGACGGGGTGACGGGATCCACCGGGAGGGGCTCGGCAATCGTCTCTTCCTGATCGACAGGCGCCGCGTCGCCCTGCATCTCCGGCTCCATCGGCTCGACTTCGGAAGTGATCGCGACGGACAGATCGTCATCCTTCGCTGTCTCGTCGACCGGCAGGGCGGGGGCGGTGGCCACCACCGGCACATCGCCGGCAACCGTCTCGTCGGCGGCAACGGCGTCGTCCTCTTCGACCGCGACCACCTCTGCAACAACCGGCGTGATGACGACCAGTACATCATCCTTCGCCCGCTGTTCCGGAAGGTTGATCGTCACCACCGGTGCGTCGACTGCTTCTGCAGGAGGGGCGCTCGCCGGCTCGACCGGGGTGACGCTCGCCGTCTCCTCAATTGCCACGGTCGCCTCTGCGGGCACGGTACCGGCGACGGCGATACCAAGGCCGACGCCGATGCTGGCGAGCGCATCATCCTTGATCCGAGCGTCGACCACGACGATTTCCTTCTTCGGCGGCGGCGGATTCGCCAGCGCCGCGAGGCGTGCCGGCGATTCGTCGCCACGAAGGACCACGACGCGCGCGCCGACCCTCACCCGCTCATAGAGGTGAGAGACGTCCTCGTTGGTCATGCGGATGCAGCCCGATGACACCGCCTGGCCCATGGTCCAGGGTTCGTTGGAGCCGTGGATACGATACAGGGTACCGCCAATGTAGAGAGCGCGCGCGCCAAGCGGGTTGTTCGGGCCGCCCTCCATGTAGGCCGGGAGAATCCGGCCCTTCTTCCTCTCTCGCGCGATCATCTCGGGGGGAGGCGTCCAGCCAGGCCACTCGGCCTTGCGCGAAATCTGGTCGACACCCGCCCACTGGAATCCCTCTTTGCCGACGCCAACCCCGTATTTCAGCGCCTTCCCGTCCGGGAGGACGTAGTAGAGCCGACGCTCGGACGTATTGACCACGATCGTGCCCGGGCGGAACGGGCCATCATACTTGATGGTCTGGCGCGCGATCTTGGAACCGCCCTTGTAGGCCTGCACCTGACCCATGCCCGTCGTGTTGCCGCGCTCCTCGTTGAGCGGCTGAACCCGGCGGGCCTTCGTGTCGTACTTCATCCACTTCCCGCTGGCCTGGTCCCAGTACGTCTTGATGGCGGCATCCGCCGTTGCCGCACCCGCCAGCGACATCACGGCAATTCCAAGTGCCAGGAGGATCAGTTTCCGCATCGGGCCACATCCCTGAATCAAGCAAGGTCGCGCGCAGACCACACGTCTGCCTCGTATCCGCCCAATATACATAGGTTCGACAAGGCGGGAACCGTCAACCCACGGGAAGCAGCGGGTTTTTGGCTCGGGTGTGGTGTTACGGCAACGGGTGTCTTGGCGTTCGACCCAAGGAACGGGATCACTCGACCCTTAGCGTGCCCAATCCGTTGGCTGCAAAGCTGATGTCGAGTACCTGCTGCAGGGCCGCCGCGCGCCTGAAATCCGGTTCGCCGTTCACGCGAGACCGCACAGCCGCCGCGAATCGCTGATAGTTCGTCGGCACCGGAGGGCATTCGACGTCGCGCCATGTCTGCGTGTGGATGTCCAGACCCACGCATTGCGTGAGGGATGATACCTTGCCGTCGGTCATGACGCGAAGGGCGCCCAGGTCGCCATAGAGGCTGAGACGAATGTCGTTGAGGTTTCCCGTCGCCCAACGCGTCGCCTGAATCGGGCCGAGGGCGCCGTTGCCAAGCTCAGCCGTGATCACGACCGAGTCGTTGGCATCGAGCGTGTATTCGTCGATTCGCTCGTCCGGCGCCTTGTGGAACGTCTTGATCCGGCTGTTGAGCGACGTCACGTCGCTCGCTGCTGCGTAGGTGGCGAAGTCAAGGACATGAATGCCGACGTCACCGAGGACGCCCTTGCTGCCATGGGCGCTGGAAAGCCGCCACAGCCAGCGATCCTCGGTCTTCCAGTCACCCCAATGTTTCCCGACCAGCCAACTCTGGAGGTAGGAAGCCTCGAAATGCTTCAGGCTGCCGATCTCGCCGGACATGACGATTTCGCGCGCCTTCTGCACCGCAGGCGATGAACGATAGGTCAGGTTCACCATGTTCATGATGCCCGCAGCGTTCGCGGCATCGGCCATTTCGCGGGCATTGGCATAGTTGGTGGCGAGGGGCTTCTCGCAGAATACATCCTTGCCGGCGGCTATCAGTTGCATCGTGGTCGGGTAGTGGACGACGTCGGGCGTCACGTTCGCGGCAGCGTCGAAGGCGCCCCAGGTGATCGCTTCCTCGAGGTTCGCGAAGCGGTTGGGGATATTGTGCTCGTCGGCGAACTTGCCCAGCCGTTCCTGGTTCGGCTCCACGGCGGCGACAATCTGGACGTCCGCTTCCCCGGCAAAAGCGAGGGCGTGCGCCTTCGCCATGCTGCCTGTACCCAGGATGAGAAGACGCATGGCCGCTACCGGAATCCCGCTTCGCCGGAAGCATGGAGACTGGGGCCGCGCTGAACCAGAGGTTCCGGGGCCTTCTCGGTCGGAACGTTCTGGGCCTGCGATACCGTGCTCCAGGCCGGAGCCGGATTTGCGGCCCATTTCACTGCGTTTCTAAGGACTTGCCGAACGTTCTTGTCGTGATAGATCGGGTAGACCTCATGGCCGGGCGAGAAGTAGAAGATCCGGCCGGCGCCCCGCTGGAAGGTCAGACCCGAGCGAAACACCTCGCCGCCGTCGTACCAACTGATGAACACTGTCTCCATCGGCTCGGGCACCACGAATGGCTCCCCATACATTTCGGTCTGCGGCACGACGAAGCTGGCATCGAGGCCTCTCGCGATGGGGTGGCCGGGATTGATCACCCAGACCCGCTCCTTCTCGCCGGCTTCCCGCCACTTGAGCGCACAGGGCGTGCCCATCAACTTCCGGAAGATCTTGGAGAAGTGCCCGGAGTGGAGCACGATCAGCCCCATGCCCTGCCAGACCCGCTCGGCGACGCGATCGACGATCTCGTCACGGACCTGGCCGTGCGCCCGGTGGCCCCACCAGGTGAGCACGTCGGTCGACGCCAGCCTGTCGGCGGTCAGTCCGTGCTCTGTCTGCTCCAGCGTCGCGGTCGTCGCCTCGATGTCGGGGTCGTCGTTCAGCGCGTCGGCGATCGCGCCATGCATCCCCCTGGGGTAGATGCCCTGCACGACCGCGTTCTCGCGATCATGGATATTCTCCCCCCAGACAACGGCACGAATGGCCATTTTGCGCTCCCCAAAGCGGTTTCAAAGCGGCTCGCGATCGCGAGGCGGCGCACCATAGCCACAAGCAGGCGGCGCTGCACAAGCCCCGTCACGCGGTTATTTTCATCGCACTTCGCCGGGAAGGCGCTAGGATGCCGCGGTGCACAACGGGATGGGAACGCCCGACCTTGCCGCCTGAATTTCGACTGTTGGTGCGAGGATTCTTAGCGCTTTGGCTGGCCGCAGCGATGGCCGCTCTTGCCGTCGCCAACGCCGTCGCCGAGCTTGTCCACACCACTGAGTATCGGACTCATGCCGTTCGCGGGACGACCCCGAAAGCCATCTTTGGGTACATGAACGCCCACCCGATCATCGATCCTGACGATGGCCCCGCTTACGCCAACCTGACCCACGACCACGTGCTCTCGTTGGACATCGCAAGCGAAGACGGCATCTGCCGCGTCAGCGCGTTGACCTTCCGCTGGCGGTTCGTGCTGACTTTGCCGCATGCCGTCGATGAACCGGCCATGGACTCAGAGACGCGAGCACTGTGGAATGACTTCGTGGCTGCCCTGAAGCATCATGAGGAAGCTCACCGTGCGAGCGATCTTCCTGCGCTGCGGCGCGCGTTTTGTGCCGGCAGCGGAGCGCCTTACGGGTGCTGGCAACTGTGATGGTCTGGAGCGCAAGGTCGGACGAAGCATTGACCAGGCGTATAGGGCCTGCATGGGAGACCGGCGTGCATTCGAGAAACGTGACCGCCCCGCATCCTGGGACTTGCCTTC
>JALHRF010000077.1 GCA_022841545.1 Bauldia sp.
ACCTCAGCGTCTACGACAACCTCGCCTTCCCGCTCCGCTCGCCGGCGCGCCGCGTGCCCGAACTCGAGATCAGGAAACGGGTCGAGGAGATCGCGACGATGCTCCGCATCGCCGCCAAGCTCAAGAATCGCGCGACGCAGCTTTCCGGCGGCGAGATGCAGCGGGTGGCGATCGGCCGGGCGCTGGTGCGCCGGCCGTCGATCTACCTGATGGACGAGCCGCTCTCCTCGCTCGACGCCAAGCTCCGCGCCGACCTGCGTCTGGAGCTGAAGCGCATCCAGGCCGAGCTGGGCGCGACCATCCTCTACGTCACCCACGACCAGACCGAGGCCATGACCATGGCCAACCGCATCGGGGTGATCGAGAAGGGCCGGCTGATCCAGGTTGGCACGCCCCGCGAGATCTATACCGACCCGCGCAACGTCTATGTCGCGACCCGCCTCGGCCAGCCGGCGATCAACCTGATCCCGGCCGGGCTGGTGCCGAACGGAACGCTGCCCACCGGCGCGAAGACGGTCGGCGCCCGCACCGAGCATTTCCGGATCGCCAAGGCTGCGAACGGTCCCGGGCTTGGCAAGGTCGACTGGATCGAGCATCTCGGCGACCAGAACCACCTCCATGTCAGCATAGGCGGGCACAAGATCGTGACGCTGGTGGATCCGGAAGCGGGACTCGAACGCGGCGACGGCGTCGCGCTTTCGCTGGTCGATCCTCTATATTTCGACGCCGCCGGCAACCGGATTCGGGGCGGATAGCGCGACATGCAGACCGGAACCGCGACGACAATGGACAAGGCTCTCACCCGCGCGCTGATCGAGACCGTTTCGCGCCGGGTCATCGACCACGCTGACGAACTGACCGCGCTCGACCAGGCGATCGGCGACGGCGATCACGGGCTCAACATGAAGCGCGGCTTCGAGGCGGTGCTCGTCGACCTCGACATCCACGCCGCCAAGCCCCTGCCCGAGGCGCTGAAGGCGGTCGGCATGGCGCTGGTGATGAAGGTCGGCGGCGCGTCGGGTCCCCTCTACGGAACGCTCTTCCTGACCTTGGGAAAGACGCTTCCCTCCCAACCCGGGCGCGACGACCTGGTCGCCGGCTTCGCGGCGGCCATCGATGCAGTGAAGGCGCGCGGCAAGTCCGAGGTGGGACAGAAGACCATGCTCGACGTGCTGGCGCCGACGCAGGTTGCGATCGCGGAGGGCCGCGATCCGGCCGCCGCCGCCGCGGAAGCGTCCGAGGCGACGATTCCGATGAAGGCGCTCCGTGGCCGCGCCTCGTTCCTTGGCGACCGATCGATCGGCCATATGGACCCGGGCGCGCGATCCAGCGCATTGATCATCGCGGCAATCACCGAAGTTCTGGGGCGGCAACCATGAAGAACGGCAATGTCGGCATCGTCGTCGTATCGCACTCCGCCGACATCGCGCGGGGCACCGCCGACATGGTGCGCCAGATGGTGGGCGACGAAATCCCCCTCGCCTGGTGCGGCGGCAATCCCGACGGCGGCCTGGGGACCAACGTCGAATCGATCATGCAGGCGATCGACCAGGCCTGGTCCGACAAGGGGGTCGCTATCCTCGTCGACCTCGGCGGCGCCGAGACCAACAGCGAGATGGCGATCGAACTGCAGCCGGAAGAGCGGCAGGGCCGCATCGTGGTCTGCAATGCGCCGATCGTCGAGGGGGCGGTGATGGCGGCGACGGAAGCTTCCGGCGGGGCTTCGCTTGACGAAGTCAAACGAACCGCCGAAGAGCTGTCGCCATCCTAGGCGCATGAGATGTGCGGAATGACGGATTCGAAAGCCTCTGGCGCGGTTCTCCTCTCCCATCCGGTGGGGCTCCACGCGCGCCCGTCGGTGAAGCTCACCAAGCTCGCCAAGACCTTCCGCTCGACCATCGAGATCAGCACGGCGGCCGAGGGGCCGTGGATCGACGCCAAGAGCATCGTCAAGGTGATGGCCGCCAAGGTGCCGCAGGGCAGTCACCTCCACGTCCGCGCCGCCGGCGCCGATGCAGACGACGCCGTGGCGGCGCTGATCGGACTGGTCGAGGCCGACTTCGGCGAGGCGGAAGCGGATGCCGCAAGCGGTTGAGCATCACGGACGGCCGGCTTCGCCCGGCCTCGCGGCGGGGCCTCTGGTCTTCCTCGACCGCCCGCGCGAAACGCGCCGCGCGTCCGGCGATCCCGCTCGTGAACGTGAGGCCCTCCTGTCCGCCATCGCCGAATCCATCGAAGCGATCCGGGCGCTCGCCGACAGAGCAGGCGGTGACGCTGCCGACATCCTCGAATTCCAGGTGGCGATGCTCGAGGACGAGACGCTGGCCGCCCCCGCCATCGCGCGCATCGCGGCCAGCATCGATGCCGTCACGGCTTGGACGGAGACGATCGCCGCGCAGATCGGTGATTACGAATCCTCGGACGACGAATATTTCCGCGCCCGCGCCGCCGACCTCCGCGACCTCCGCGACGAGGTCGCCCGCCGCCTCTGCGGCGAAGCCGAGGTCGCTCTCCCCGAGGGGGCGATCCTCACCGGCGAGGACGTGACGCCGAGCCGATTCCTCTCCGTCGACTGGAGCCGTGGCGGCGGCATCGCCTTGTTCGCCGGCAGCCCGTCGAGCCATGTCGCCATGCTCGCCCGCTCGCGGGGCGTGCCGATGATCGTCGGCCTCGGGGCGCTGGACCTTTCCGACCACCAGGCCGCCATCGTCGACGCCTATGCCGGCCGCGTCATCCTCTCCCCCCGGGACGAACACCTGTCGGAATACGAGACCGCGCGGAGCGACGAAGCCGGCCGCACCGGGATCGAGGGCGAGGCCGCCCTCCGCCCGGCGAGCACGAAGGACGGCGTCCCGGTTTCGGTGATGATCAATGTCGCCGGCCCGGAGGAACTCGACCGGCTCGATCCCGCGATCTGCGACGGAATCGGCCTCGTCCGAACCGAATTTCTCTTCCATCATGGCGTCCCCGACGAGGAGACGCAGTTTCGCGCCTATCGCCGCATCCTCGAATGGGCGGCGCCGAAGCCGGTCGTCCTTCGCACCCTCGACGCTGGCGGCGACAAGCCGATCCCGGGCCTCACCATCGACGGCGAATCCAACCCGTTCCTCGGCACCCGTGGCATCCGCCTCTGCCTCGCCCGGCCCGACATCTTCCGCATCCAGCTCCGCGCGATGGCCCGCGCCGCCGTGCACGGCAACGCGAAGATCATGCTTCCGATGGTGACGGTGCCGGCGGAGATCGACCAGGCGGCCGCGCTCCTCGACGAGGTCGTCGCCCAACTCGCGGCGGAGGGCATACGCCATGCCCGGCCGCCGCTCGGCATCATGGTCGAGGTGCCGGCCGTGGCGGTGGTGCCGGACCTGTTCGCACGCGCGGCCTTCTTCTCGATCGGCAGCAACGATCTGACCCAGTACGTCACCGCCGCCGCGCGCGATGTCGGCGCCGTGTCGGCGCTCGTCGACCCCGGTCATCCGGCCGTCGTCGCGCTTGTCGCACGCGTCGTCGACGCCGGTCTGAGGCTCGGAATCGACGTGTCCCTCTGCGGCGACATGGGCGGCGACCCCCGACATATCCCCGCCTTGATGGCCGCAGGTCTGCGCTCCGTCTCGGTCGCGCCGCCGCAGGTCGGCCGGACCAAGCTCGCCATCGCCGCCGCGGATTCGCAGTGATGGACGACCGTCCCGAAGTCGCCAGCGACGAGGCCGTCGCCCGATACAAGTCGATCCTGCAACGGGTTATGGAGAACCGCCCCTCCGGCACCCGGCAGCGGCTCGCCGGTGCGCTCGGCAAGAACCGGAGCTTCGTCTCGCAGATCACCAACCCGGCCTACGCGACACCGATCCCCGCGCGCCACATCGAGACGATCTTCGAGATCTGCCACTTCTCCCCGGACGAGCGCCGCGCCTTCCTCGACGCCTACGCCGCCGCCCATCCCCGCCGCACCCCGCCGGCCAAGGGCCATCGCGGCGTCCGCCCCCACACGATCTACCTCCCCGATCTCGGCGACGAGGAGAAGAATAACGAGCTTGCCCGCATGGTTGGCGACTACGTCCAGCGCCTGACCAGACTGGTCGACCCAAACCGCTAGGGAGGACACCCGTGAAGAAGCTCATCAACAGCCCGGCGACCGTGCTCGAGGAAAGCCTCGACGGATTTGCTGCGGCTCATGCCGACATTGTCACCCTCGGCGAGGAGCGGAAGTTCGTCCGCCGCCGCCAACTTGTCCCCGGCAAGGTCGCGCTGATCTCCGGCGGCGGCTCCGGCCACGAACCGCTCCACGCCGGGTTCGTCGGCCACGGCATGCTCGACGCCGCCTGTCCCGGCCAGGTCTTCACCTCGCCCACGCCCGACCAGATGATCGCGGCGGCGGAAGCGGTCGACGGCGGCGCCGGCATCCTGTTCATCGTCAAGAACTACGAGGGCGATGTGATGAACTTCGACATGGCCGCCGAGATGGCCGGGAAGGACATCATGAAAGTTATCACCGATGACGACGTCGCGGTCGAAGCCTCGACCTGGTCGACCGGCCGCCGCGGCGTCGCCGGCACGCTGGTGGTCGAGAAGGTGGTCGGCGCCGCGGCCGAACAGGGTCGGAGCCTGGTCGAGTTGCAGGCGCTCGGCACCGGGGTCAACCTCGCCACTCGGTCCATGGGCGTTGCCTTGACGAGTTGCACCGTGCCGGCTGCCGGGACGCCGACCTTCACCCTCGCCGCGGACGAGATGGAGATGGGCGTCGGCATCCACGGCGAGCCGGGCCGGCGGCGAGTCGCGCTCGGCACGGCCGACGAGATCGCCGACGAGATGGTGGGCGCGATCCATGAAGACTTCGGCAGGTCGGGCGACGCCCTCCTCCTCGTCAACGGCTTCGGCGGCACCCCGTTGATGGAGCTCTATTTGATGTACCATGCGGCGCGAGTGCGGCTGGAGCAGCGGGGCTTCGCCGTCCGCCGGTCGCTGGTCGGCAACTACGTGACGTCGCTGGAGATGGCCGGCGCCTCGATCACCGTGACCCTGCTCGACGACGAGATCGCCAGGCTCTGGGATGCTCCAGTCCACACCGCAGCTCTCCGCTGGGGCCTATAGGCCGAGGTACCCCTCGACCCGTGGCCCGTTCCACGATAGGAACGCGCCGCTCCGGCTTCCGGCCACCGTTCGGCCAATCTTGGCCGTCACGGTCCCACGCTGAGCCGGGGTCGGAACCTAATGTCGCAGCCCCTGTTTCACGCAGTCCCGGAAATGCCGGGACACCAGATTAAAAGGAAGATGAAATGGCAACTTGGGTAGCCCCCAACGATAACGGCTGGTACAACCCCGGCAGCCAGCAGTACCAGTATGGCCTCAACGGCGACGACGAACTCGCTCCAACCAATGATAACAAATCCTACATTCTCTATGGCGGCAGCGGCAACGACGAGCTTTACGGCCAGAGCTACGACGACGACCTCTACGGCGGCAATAATGCCGACTATCTGGTCGGCGACTATGGCAATGACAACCTCTTTGGCGGACTCGGCCAGGATACCTTCGTCTTCGACACGACGTTGAACAAAAACAAGAACGTCGATTATATCGGCGACTTCCAATCCGGCAGCGGCGGCGACCTCATCCAGCTCAGCAAGTCGATCTTCAAGGGTGCCGGCGACAAGAATACCTTCCTGAAATCAAACAAGTTCGAGGAGGGCAAGAACGCGACCTCGTCGAAAACTAAGATCCTCTACAACGAGGACAAGGCCGCGCTCTACTATACGAAGAAAGGCGACGAGGGGAACAAGGTGTTGTTCGCCACGCTTCAGCCGGGGGTGAAGCTGGACAACGACGACTTCTACATCATCGCCTGACCCAAGGCGGCACGTCGTCAATGCCAGACCCCGACCGAGCGGCCGGGGTCTTCATTTTTGCGGCTCTCAAACGACCCGCTCTACGGAAACGGCGCGGCAGTCCATCTCATAGTCGAGGCCGTCCACCGGCGGACGGCAGTACTGCCACGAGAGGCCGTTCGCAGCCGCCCCGCGCGCGACGATGTCGTTCGCGAGAAACGGGTGGAAATCATGGACGGTGTAAACCTGCGTCGCCGTCGTGTCGGGCCACCTGAAGCCGAGCGCCGCCATCCGCCGCTCCATCTCCCCGAGCACGTAGTCCGCCTTGGCCCGCAGCCCCGCGGGGCTGGTGTCGCCGGGACAGATGACGTGGTCGCGATAGTTTTCCTTGCCCTCCGGTACTTCGCCGCTGCCCGCGATCACGAAGGATGGCGCCGCGCCCTTATCCGGCACGGTGTAGGAAAAGGCGTGGAACGAGGGCTCGCCGGGTGGCGCGATCGCCGGGCATACATTGCTCCTCGCCACCGGGTTGCGGCCATTGGCGACGATGCCCCAGTCGGCGAGCACGCCGACATAGTGCCGATTGAAGGCGCGGAACCCATCTTCACTCATCGGCTCGGGTGAGCGCAGTTCGCAGGCGCAAAACGCCGCAAGCGGGCGGCCGGCGGCAGCGAGATGTGCGGCGATGCGGTCGAACCCCTCGCGAAGCGGAACCGGACGGTGGAAGGCAATGCGCTCGATGCGGAACCCGGCGGACGCCGCAACCCCGGCGGAGACTGGAAGACGCCGTGGATGTAGCGATAGCCGCCGGCGGCGAAATCGGAACTAGACAGTGTCATGGGGCGACGTCGGTTCGGCGCCTCGGGAGAATTGCGTGACGCAGGAACGGTCTACGCGGCGGCGACCCGCTCGGCGGGGAGGGCTGCGAGCGACTTCGCCAGCTCGCCCTCGTCGTAGTCGAGGTCCTTCAGCTTGCCGTCGGCGTGGTCCATGTAGGCCTGCATGTCGAAGTGGCCGTGTCCGCAGAGATTGAAGAGAATCACCTCGGACTTGCCCTCGGTGCGGCAGCGGAGCGCCTCGTCGATGGCGCCGCGGATGGCATGATTCGCTTCCGGCGCCGGGAGGATGCCCTCCGTCCGCGCGAACAGGATGCCGGCCTCGAAGATCTTCGACTGCTGATAGGATCGCGCCTCGATCAGGCCGAGTTCCATGACGTGGCTGACCAGTGGGGCCATGCCGTGATACCGAAGACCGGCCGAATGAAACCCGGGCGGCACGAAGTTGGAGCCGAGGGTGTGCATCTTGACCAGCGGCATGAGGTGCCCGGCGTCGCCGAAATCATAGGCGTACTTGCCGCGACTCAGGCTCGGACAGGCCGCGGGCTCGACCGCGATGACCCGCGTCTTCGTCCCGCCGCGGAGCTGCGCTCCGATAAAGGGAAACGCCATGCCGGCAAAATTGGCGCCGCCGCCGGTGCAGGCGATGACGATGTCAGGATAGTCACCCGCCATCTCCATCTGGGCGATCGCCTCGGCGCCGATGATGGTCTGGTGGAGCACGACATGGTTGAGGACCGAGCCGAGGGCGTAGCCTGTATCGTCCCGACGGCGCGCCACCTCCACGGCCTCGGACATGGCGAGCCCCAGCGAACCACGATGGTCGGCCTTCCTGGCGAGCATGCCGCGGCCGACGACCGTCTCGCTTGACGGCGAGGCGACGCAGCGAGCCCCGTAAGACTCCATCATCGCCCGGCGGTAAGGCTTCTGCTCGAAGGAGGCACGGATCATGTAGATGTCGACATCCAGCCCGAACAGGCTGCCGGCGAAGGCGAGCGAAGCACCCCACTGCCCGGCACCGGTCTCCGTCGCCAGCCGCTTGACCCCGGATTCCTTATGATAGAAGGCCTGCGCCACCGAGGTGTTGGGCTTGTGGCTACCGGTCGGCGAAACGCCCTCATACTTGAAGTATATCTTCGCCGGGGTATCGAGGGCCTTCTCCAGCCGGCGCGCGCGGTGGAGCGGCGATGGGCGCCACTGGCGATAGATGTCGCGAACCGGGCGGGGGATCTCGATGTCGCGCTCGACCGAGAATTCCTGTTCGATCACGGCTTCGGGGAACAGTGGGAGGAGCGCATCCGCGGTGACCGGACGCCCCGTGTCCGGATCGATCATCGGCGGCGGCGGAACCGGCAGGTCGGCAACGATGTTGTACCAGGCTTGGGGAAGACGCGTTTCGTCCAGCAGGTACTTGATGCTCTCTTGCATGATTCGCTGCGCCCCTTTTGCGCCACCCATTCCCCACCCGGCACTGTACCGCCCAGCCAACCGTCATGTCGAGGCGTTAAACGCGCGCCGCAATCTGCTCAGATCCCCAGACTACGAGCATTTCGATTGCTATGCACGGTCAAGAATAGCAATTGATTCTCGATGAGATGGCCTGAAAGAATCCTTTTGACCGGAATTGCGCGCGCAGGTGGCGGCGCGCTGGTCTTCGCGATCCCGATGCTGATGACGCTGGAAATGTGGTCGCTGGGCCACTCCGCGGACCCGTTGCGACTGGCGATTCTTCTCTCCCTGACGCCACTCCTCCTTATCGGACTCGCCCACTACATCGGCTTCCGGGAGAGTTCGAGCTTTTCTGACCATCTGGCGGATGCGCTGGTTGCCGTCGGAGTGGCCGCCATGATCGCCGCCGTGCTGCTTGCGGTTTTCGGGCTGCTCCGGCCCGGGATGGCGACCAGGGAGATCGTAGGGAGGATAGGCCTTCAAATCGTGCCGGCCTGTATTGGCGCCATGCTGTCGCGAAGCCAGCTTGGCGCTCAGTCGGAGGGCCTTGAGCGGCGTCGCAAGACGCATCCGACGTACCTCGGAGAACTGTTCCTGATGCTGGTCGGCGCCCTCTTCCTGTCGCTCAGCGTGGCGCCGACCGACGAAGTCCTCCACATCGCCCACATGATGACCGCCTGGCAGCAGGTCGGGCTGCTCGCTCTGTCGCTCGCTGTGATGCATGGCTTCGTCTACTTCGTCGAGTTCCGCGGCCGCATCCACATCGAGCCCGGCGCCACGCTGCTCGGGCTGTTCTTCCACTTCACGGTGGTCGGTTACGCGATCGTGCTCGCGGTCAGTCTCTTTCTCCTGTGGGTGTTCGGTCGGGTCGACGGCCTGGCGCCGGAGGAACTGATTGGCGCGGTCATCGTCCTTTCCTTCCCCGGAGCAGTGGGCGCCGCAGCGGCTCGGCTGGTGCTCTGATGGCGGCGACGGAACCAACGAAACGGCCCCGAAAAGCGCCCCGGAAGAATCCGGCCGGGAGGGCGAAGCGAGCCGCAAGCGGCGGAAAGGTCGGCAGCGGCGGCCGCAATCACAAGGACGCCGGAACGTCGCCCTGGGAATGGGCGGCAGCCGCGGTCGGCGCTGCGATCCTCGTCGCGATCGTCGGCTTTCTGACCTACGAGTCGATCGCCCGCCCACCCCAACCGCGGCCAGAGATCGTCGCCAATGCCGCGGCTCCGGTGCCGCTCGCCCACGGGGCCTTCCTCGTGCCGATCGCGGTCGAGAATCTCGGCCACGCCACCGGGGCGGGCGTGAGCGTCTCGGGCACGCTCATCGGTCCGGACGGCGCGGTGGTCGAAGCGAGCACGGTGACCTTCAGTTTCGTCGCCCAGCACTCCACCGAGACCGGCGGGCTCTACTTCGCCGCCGATCCCCGCACGCTTAGGCTGGTGCTCCGGGTCGAAGGCTACACCGACCCGTAACGAGGGCTTCCGTGTGGATCGCCTACCGCGTGACCTCGGCGCCGACGGTCTCCTCCCAGCGTTCGCTGATCGCCGCGCCAACCTCCGCCTGCTGCTCCGGCGTCGGGAACACCACGGCATCGTAGGCGGCCGCAGGCGGCATCGAATCCTGAATCTCCTGCGGGATCTTGCCGGCGTCGACGAGATCCTTGAAGCGCACCGGGTGGCAATAGGCCTTGAGCCAGGCGAGCTGGCCCTCGTCGGAATAGAGATACTCCAGCCAGAGCTTCGCCGCGTTGGGGTGCGGAGCATTGGCGCTGATGGCCTGGGCGAACGCGCCCGCGACGACGCCCGTCTTCGGCACGACCACCTCGATCTTGGGACCGTCCTTGAGCGCGTCACGATCCTTGAGAGCGAGGTAGTCCCAGCGGATGACGATCGGCGTGCTCTTGTCGGCGAGCGTCGAGACCCCGCCGGCCACGGGTAGAAAGTTCCCGTTGGCATTGAGGTCGGCGAAGAACTGAAGACCGGCGTCGGCGGCCCGTTCGAAGTCGCCGGCGGCGTTGGACAGACCAGCGGCAAGCACGCCCTGCAGCGCCTGAACCGAAGCGCTCGGATTACCGGCTAGCGCGACCGACTTCGCATAGTCCGCGCCGAGAAGGTCCGCCCAGTTCTCGGGCAATTTCTTGACGACGTCAGTGTTTACCTCGAAGGCGATCACCCCGTAATAATCGCCGATCCAAAGGCCGTCGGTGTGCTTCAGGGCGTCGGGGATCGTGTCCCAGGTCGCCACCTTGTAGGGCTGGGTCAATCCCGCGGAAGCAGCCTCCGCGGCAACCGCGAGGGTAACGTCGACGACGTCCGGCCCTTCTTTGGTTTCCCGATCTTGGTCAGCGCGAAGCGCATCGAGCTGCTCGACCGAGCTGGCATTCGGGTTGAGGTCGGTGACCTCGATGCCATACTTGGCCTCAAAACCCTCGATCAACGCGCCATAGCCGCACCAGTCGTCGGCAAGCGCCATGGTGGTGAGCGCCCCCTCCTCCTTGGCCGCAGCTATCAATTCGTAGGACTGGGCGCCGGCGACTGCGGACGATGCCGCGAGAATCCCGGTAACCAGCGCTGTTTGCAGTACGGTAAGGTTAACCCGTGCACCCACGTCCGCCTCCTCGATGGTTCGACAAGACGCGGCCGACGCCACGCAGCGGACGTATTCCCCCGCCTGGGCCGGTCCTCGCCGAACAGAGTTCCCCTCTTCGGTAGCATCCCAAGGGCCGGCGGACCAGCCCGCTTCGTGGGCCAAACATCCACGGAAACCCTCATGATAACGTAGATGTGCGTGCGGCGCCGAGGGGGCCTTCGGCGCCGCACCACCTCCGGGGAGCGATCGAGGCTGTGAACGCAGTACTCCAGCCCTCGTCGGCTCTGCTGACTGTTCCCCTCGAGTGCCCGAGGCAGGTCCTCACTCTCGCGCGGCGCGAACCCCTGCGGCGGGCGGGAGCCCATCCTGCGCGAACACGGCCGACCGGTCGTCGGCCGAGACTCTGGAACGCAACTGACGCCACCCTGCTCTGGCCGTGCGGATTTAGCCGGCACTGACGACAGGCGTATGACGGTCGGCGTTGCGCCGAGGCCTTGGGAAGCAGGCAGCAAGCGCCGACTACCCGCTCCCGAATCGCACGAGCGCGAGCCCAAGCACGACCAGCGCCGCCGCGGACCAACGGGCCGGCCCGAAGCGCTCGCCGAGGAAGATCGCGCCAAGCGCCGCAGCGAACAGGACCGAGCTCTCCCGGACCGCTGCGACGGCGCCGATAGGGGCAACCGTCATCGCCCAGAGCGCGATGGCATAGGCCCCGAACCCCATGACACCCCCCGCCAGACCTAGAACGGCCCGGTCGCGGGTGGCACGGAGCACGCCAACGCCCCGATGGGCGAGATTCCACGCCACCGTCAAGACGCCGCCGCCGACCAGAATCCACGCCGTGTAGCTCGCCGGCGCGCCGCTCGCGCGCGCACCGAGCCCGTCGACCAACGTATAGGCAGCGATCACAGGGGCGTTGAGGAGCGCAGCGGATATGCCCGCCCTGCCCCGCCGCCAGCCGTCGAGGCCGAGGGCGACGATCCCGCCCGCGACGATCACGATCCCGGCGAACTGGGCCGCGCCGACATCCTCGCTGAGAAACGCGACCCCGACGACGGTGACGATGACCGGCGCCAGGCCCCGCATGATCGGATAGGCCAACGACAGGTCCGCATCCCGGTACGCGCGGGCGATCAGGGCGAAGTAGACGATGTGGAAACAGCTCGAGCCAACGACGAAGGGGATCGCCGACGCATCGATCGCCGGCAGGAACGGCGCGACCGCAAGACCGACCACGACGCCGCCGGCAGCCATCGCCGTGGTGGCCGCCCCCCGGTCCGGATCGCGCCGGACAAGGGCGTTCCAGCCGGCATGAAGAAAGGCCGCGGCGAGAATCGCCGAGAAGACGAAGAGGCTCATCGACTGCGTAGGGAAGGGTGAGAACGGGCTGCCGCTTCGATGCGCTTTGCCGGCTCACAATACAAGTGGGTCCGGCACCGCAGTGGCCGCGGTCGGCGGGGTCTGATAGCCTGCCGCCGCAGCGATCCCTCCACCTCAGGAAGAACCGAGATGGCCCCTCCCCTTGCCGGCCTCTGGCCGCCGGTCTCCACCCCCTTCCGCTCCGATGGCAGCGTCGACGAGGGGCGCCTCGTCCAGCATTCGAAGCAGCTCCTTGCCGATGGCGCCCACGGCCTCGCCATCCTCGGCACGACGAGCGAGGCGAATTCGCTGACGCTCGACGAACGCCGGCGGGTGATCGACGCCCATCTCGAGGCGGGTATCCCTGCCGGGCGGCTCATGCCGGGCACCGGCGCCTGCGCCGTCGGCGATGCGGTCGCCCTCTCCCGCCACGCCGGCGAAGTCGGCGCGGCGGCCGTGCTTCTGCTGCCGCCGTTCTACTACAAGAAGGTCTCCGACGACGGGCTGTTCGCCTTCGTCGCCAGGCTGATCGAGGGCTGCGGGGGGCACGCGCCGCGGATCATGCTCTACCACATCCCGCCGGTGGCAATGGTTGGCTGGTCGGCAGAACTGATCGCGCGGCTTCGCGACGCCTTCCCCGGCATCATCGCCGGCATGAAGGACTCGTCCGGCGACGCCGAGAACACGCTCGCCATGCTCAAGGCGTTCCCGGAGGGCTTCGCCGTGTTTCCCGGCGCCGAGGTCTACCTGCTCCAGGCGCTTCGCGCCGGCGCCGCCGGCTGTATTTCGGCGAGCGCGAACATCAACGCCGCGGGCATCCGGCGGCTCTTCGACGGCTGGGGCAAGCCGGAGGCGGAGGGGCAGCAGGCCGAGCTCAACGCAGTGCGGAAGGCCGTCGAAGTGCGGGTGATGATCCCTTCGCTCAAGGCGGTGCTGGCTGAACGGTATCGCGACCCGGAATGGCTCACCGTCCGTCCACCGCTCCTCTCGCTTCCGGAAGCAACGCGGACCGAATTGCTGGCCGACCCGGCGATCGTACGGCTTCTCGCGGCTGTGCCCACCTGAGTGAGACGGACTGCGCGTCGATCGTCTCCGCCGGCCTGACTCCCGTGTTGTCCCGTCAGTTCACGGGATGGCGCACGTTGCCACCATGGTCTCGGCCCATGCCAGGTCGTCCGGCGTATTGATGTTGAAGAAAGGGTCTATGCCCGCAACCTTGTCGAAGCGGACGTTCACAGCATCGTGCCCGGATAGCCAGTCGCCGGCCTTGAATGATCTCCCCGCCGCCAGGAAAGCGGCGAGGTCATCTGCGAGCGCCAACGGAATCAGCGCGAAGACGGGGTGAACACGTCCTTCGCTCATCGCTGCCGCTACGCCTCGGTTGTCCACGGCTACCGAAAGCCGGCTCACCAGATCCCTCGGAAAGAACGGCGTGTCGACGGCCACCGTCGCGATCGCGGACGCGCTCGGAGCATTGGCCCGCGCCCACTCCATGCCGGCAAGCATGCCAGCCAATGGGCCTGCGAACCCGCCAACCGTGTCGGCAATAACGGGTGCTTCGAATTCTGCGTATCGCGCGGGGGCACCGTTGGCGCTCACCACGAGGGACCCTACCTGCGGGCTGAGCCTGACGATGGCGCGCCGGAGGAGCGGCTCGTCGTTCAGCCGCAAGAGGCACTTGTCGTTTCCCCCCATCCGGCGCGCGAGACCGCCGGCAAGCACCACGCCGACGATCGATTGGGTCTGGTCGGGCGTCATCGGACGCGTCGCCTGGCGCTCGACCAAGCTAACTCCAATTGAATCGAAAGCGATGGCGGCGCCGATGCGGCGTACGAGAGAGGCATTGTCGACAAGCGCATGCGAACACTTCGGCGCATCCGTCCCGGATCACTTCGTGACGCAGTCCGAATATGTCTCAGCCTCGTCCGCGCCTTCGGTAACGAATGCGGTGTCGCCCTTGCTCCAGAATACGAATGTCTCCGCGGCGTTCGCGTAGCGTATGCCGGAACCGGACATCGCCTGAGGCAGGCTCAAGCTGCGCCCATCGCTAAGCATAAGGTCGACGCGGTCCGCGTAGAAGGTGGCGTCGATCGTCTTGTCGTCCTTGCATCCGAAGACGACCTTGCTCACCGGTTCTTCGGCGCGCGCATCGGCAGTCACGATGACGAACGCCACAATAGCGGCGGCCGCACGTACAAGACGGCCCAGGCCGTCAGTCGATAGGCATGGTGTTGCGATCGGCATGAAGAACGCTCCCACGATGGCGATAGACTATCGTAGCACCGTGTCGAGGGCTTGTTCGCGTCTTCATCGGGGACAAACGCTAGCGTTGCGGCACGCGAGGCGCCGGTTGCCTGCGCCACGGCGCGAGTCGTCCAACCGCCAAGCGCGGGAAACGGAGACACACTCGAGTATTCGCCAGTAGCTTATGGCGCAATTAGCTCTTCGAGACACTTTGTCGAGAAGCACGCCAATCGACAGCGAGCTCGATCGCACGCCTTGTCACAAGATCGAAATGCCGAAAGGGTACTCTTCAATCAAGTCGGGGCATTCTTTCGAGGATGCCCCTGCTCGACAGCACTCCGGCCGCCGCGCGACCGCCTGAAAAAGTCGGTCGCGACGGCGAGCGGGAGCGAATGCTCAGACCGGAGTCCGCGTCACTTCTTTTTCGCGGGAGCCTTCTTGGGGGCCGCCTTGGGGGCCGCCTTCTTTGTAGCGGTTGCGGTCTTCTTCGCGGCAGGCTTCTTCGCGGCGGGTGCCTTCGCCGGAGCTGCCTTCTTTGCTGCGGGCTTCTTCGCCGGGGCGGCCTTCTTGGCAGCCGGCTTGCTCGTTGCAGTCTTAGCCAATGTAGTTCTCCTCTCATTAGCCGGATCGCGAATCGACCCGCGTCAACATTCTAATTCATGTTGCCGGTTAATACCGCGCTAATTGACAATGAAACGCGAATGAAGCAGCCGACTATTTCGCATCTTGTCCATGACGGCGTCAGACGACAACGTTTCTGACGGCGAAGAGGCATCGCTTCGATGTGGCTTGGAAGTCATCGCCGGCGTCCCGTCGGTTGATTCGTCGCGATCGCTCCTGAAGTGCGAGATCCTCTTCAGTCGATACGTCGACATTGCTATCCGGAAAGAGACGACAGCCCTCTGAAACCGAACTAGCTCGGCTAGAAGGGGGCGCTCCTGCCGCAGGACGCCGAAGCTCGTCCGTCGCTGCAAGGAGTGGAGCGTATCGGTGAGCGCGGGAGAAAGAGGGAGCCGCCACCGGCGGCTCCCCTCCCTGGCCGCGCGGAGGTCAGGTGAGTGCTTCCTTGAGGAAGTCCACGGTGCGCGACCAAGCCAGTGCGGCTGCATCTTTGTCGTATCTGGCTTCTGACGTGTCGTTATTGAACGCGTGGTTGACGCCATCATAAGTGTAGATCGTGTAGTCGACGCCAGCCGCTTTGAGCGCCGTCTCATAGGCCCCAATCCCGGCGTTGACGCGCTCATCCAAGCCGGCGTAGTGGAGCAACAGCTGCGCCTTGATCTTCGGCACGTCCTCCTCGCTTGGCTGGCCGCCGTAATAGGCGACGCCAGCAAGGAGGTCCGGGGCGGCAACGGCCATCTGGTTGACGATGCCACCGCCGAAGCAGAAACCGATCGCTCCGACCTTGCCGTTGGTCGCGGGTAGATTTTGCAGATACGCGATCGCCGCCACCGCGTCGGGCACGAGGACAGATCGATCGATACCCTGAAACATCTCGGCCGCCTCTTCGTCACTCGCCGGCGTTCCTCCCTGGCGCGACAGGAGGTCGATCCCTAGGGTCACGAATCCCTCCAACGCCAGCCTTCGCGTCACGTCCTTGATGTGGGGGTTGAGCCCACGGTTCTCGTGGATGACGATGACCGCGGGAAGCTTGCCTGACGGGTCGGCGGGCATGGCAAGGTAGGCTTTCACATCGCCCGCCGGACCAGGATAGCTCACCTCCTCGATCTTCAGGCGAGGGTCGTCGGGCGCGACGACCTCAGCCTTGGCGTAGTTGCTCATCAGCATTGGCGCGATGGCGGCGGCTGCAGCACCACTCCCGGCGAGCCTGGTGAGCTTCTCCATGAAGCGGCGCCGGTCGAGCGTCAGGTGGGTGTATTCGTCATAGGCTCGGATCATGTCTTGCGTGATCTTCTGGGACATGAGTCTCCCTCTTGTGATGCGTGGCAGGCACCCGCGTTAACGCGAAGGAACGGCATTTCTGTCTGTCCTCACGCAATCGTGTTTGTGGCCCGCAAGGGTTCGCGCTTCCCGCTCGCAGCACGCCCACCGCATTGCCAAGCTCGGTCACTCCCAGCTTGCAGTCACGCTGTGAGCCATTGCTTTCCCCGGCGCCGCGCCGCATAAATTCCGGTCTAGGCAGGCTATTGTCGTCCGACGGAGACTGGAAACAGGGCGCATCGGCGGGAGCGCCGCCTCATCCTAGGCATGTGTCCTTAGACAAGGCTCGCTGCCCGCCTGGCCAAGACGCCCACATTCTTTGTCTCCATTGCGGGAGATCTGTTCGCCTGCTTGTCCCCTCGCCTCGCCGCTGGGGACAACTGCAACGAACTGAAAGGCTACGTGGATGCGTCAAAACGGAACGGTGAAGTTCTTCAACGCCTCCAAAGGCTATGGTTTCATTACGCCTGATGACGGAGGCAAGGATGTCTTTGTCCATGTGACTGCCGTGGAGCGCTCGGGGATCCCGGCGCTCACCGACGGCATGCGTATCTCATTCGAGACAGAACCCGACAAACGGGGCAAGGGACCCAAAGCGATCGAACTTCAAGTCGGAAGTTGATCACTTCGAACTCGTCGGAGCATTGCGCAAGCCGCCGGAGCCGACCGGCGGCTAGCCTCGGCGGCGACCGCGCGGCAACCGCCCCCCGACCAAGCCGCCCGGTTGCCGGCTGTTCAGGCCCTGCGAGCCGCAGGTTTGACCAACCGCCGCCAGTCGCTATGGTCCGCAGCCTTATCCCAGTATAGATACTGGCGGCATGGTCAACATCAGCAAGGAACAGGTCCTCGAGCGGCTTCGCTCCGTACGTGGACCTCAAGGCGAGAGCGATGTCGTCGCCCTCGGTCTCGTCTCGGACATCTTTATCACCGGCGGCAAGGTGATGTTCTCCGTCACGGTCCCGGCAGAATTGGCGCAGGGCATGGAGCCGCTTCGCAAGGCAGCCGAGGCGGCGGTCAGAAGTATCCCCGGCGTCGAAGGCGCCATGGTGGTGCTCACGGCAGAGAAGAAGGGCGCGACATCGGAAGGCCGCGCCGGCCCGCCTCCCGCTCAGTCCCCGCCGCCGCCCCATCGACATGGTCCGACGGGCGGTCGACAGGCAGCGGCGCCGGGCGGCGGCAAGGCCGGTGTCCCCGGTGTCGATGCGATCATCGCCGTCGCCAGCGGCAAGGGCGGCGTGGGCAAGTCGACGACAGCGGTCAACCTTGCGCTGGCGCTGAAGGCCAATGGCCTGCGGGTCGGCATCCTCGACGCCGACATCTACGGTCCATCTCTGCCCCGCTTGCTCAATCTCAAGGACAAGCCGCAAGTGGTCAGCGGCCGCATCCTCCGTCCGCTCGACGCCTACGGCACGAAGGTCATGTCCATCGGTCTTCTGGTCGAGGAGGAGACGCCGATGATCTGGCGCGGGCCGATGGTCATCTCTGCCCTTACCCAGATGCTGCGCGAAGTCGAATGGGGCGAGCTCGACATCCTCGTCGTCGACATGCCCCCGGGCACCGGCGACGCACAGCTCACCATGGCGCAGCAGGTGCCGCTCGCCGGCGCGGTGATTGTATCCACGCCCCAGGACCTCGCGCTGATCGATGCCCGGAAAGGGCTCAACATGTTCCGGAAGGTCGACGTGCCGGTCCTCGGCATCGTCGAGAACATGAGCTACTTCATCTGTCCCCACTGCGGGGGCCGGACGGACATTTTCGCCCATGGCGGCGCACGCCATGAGGCCGAGCGCCTGGAGGTGCCGTTCCTCGGCGAAGTGCCGCTCGACCTCGACATCCGCCTCACCTCCGATGCCGGAACGCCGGTGGTCGTCTCCGATCCGACCGGCCGTCACGCCCTGATCTATCGCGAGATCGCGACGCGGGTCTGGGATGGCGTGCGGCGGGCGCGCTCAGGCGGCCGGCCGCCGCCGCGGATCGTGATCGAGTAGATATCACCGCATTGCCGGCTATCGCGCCGGCGCGACCCAGCGGAGCGACTCGACACCGTCGGCGACCTCGATCACCGACACTTCCTTCTTGGGAACGCGAATGCCTTGCGCATAGCTGATCGGGCCGACGATGCCTGGGAAGTCGGTGGTCGCGGCGAGTTGTCTCCGGATGGCCGGCGGGTCGGCAGAGCCGGCGCGCACGATCGCGTCGACCAGGAGGTCGACGGTGTCGTAGCCGAGGGGCGCGAAGGCGTTCGGCGGCGCTTCGCCGAACCGCTCCGTGTAGGCTTTGATGAAGGCCGCCATCTCGGGCGTGTCGACGCCGAGGAATTTGTGGGTCGTGAAGTAGATGTCCCGCAGCGATGCCTCCTTCGACACCTGCACGATCGTGTCCGCGTCCCAGCCGTCGCCGGAGAGAAGCGGCACGGTGATGCCGGCGGCGCGGGCGGCGGCGATCAGGTCCGGCGCCGTGTCGGGCATGGACGCGACATAGATCGTCTGGGCCGTCGGCGACGTTGTCTCGAGCTTGTCGATGAAGGCGGCGAAGCCGTCGGCGCTGTCGTCGGACTGGTTGAGGACGATGGTACCGCCCATTGCCTCGAACGACTTCGGGAAATCCGCGCCGATGGTCCGCGGGTACAAGTCCCTGTCCTCGATCCAAACGGCCGCATGGTCGAGCTTCAATTCGTTGCGGACGAAGGCCGCCATCGCGGCGGCCTGGGCGTCGTCGCCATAGGCCGCGTAGAACATGGCGTC
The DNA here is from genome assembly GCA_022841545.1 of Bauldia sp. Lineage (GTDB taxonomy): Bacteria > Pseudomonadota > Alphaproteobacteria > Rhizobiales > Kaistiaceae > Bauldia. Next base: position 18,976 of record JALHRF010000077.1, read on the forward strand.
CCCGACCTCCGCCGGCACGCTCGGGTCGGTCGCGCCGGGGGAAACGAAAGGAATCCCCTTGGCCTGGAAGACGCGACCGGCGTTGAGCGCCTCGGTCGAATACGAGTACCCTATCCCGGCGACCGCATCGGGATGCGCGGCAAGCGCCGCCTCGACCCTGGCGGCGACGGTGTCGGGTTTGCTCTCCGTATCGACGGGGACAAGCTCCAGCGGACGACCGAATACGCCGCCGATGCGATTGATGGTCTCCGCCGCGAGCAGCGCACCGTTGTAGCTCGGCACATCGAGCACCGCCGATCCGCCGGTCAGGTTGAAAGCCGCAATGATCTGAATGGGCTTGTCTGCGGCCGGAGCAGAGAGCGTCGACAAACCGAACAGCGTCGCACCAAGGATTGCCGCTTGGATCTTCATGGGGTTTGCCTCCTCATTTCGAACCGCCGGTCACCGCACTTGTCCCCGTCGCATAGCATGAGGAAGGAAGCGGCGGCCAGTCGGATACCTGCGGCGGCGGTCACACCCGGAGTCGAACGGCCGGCGCTCGGCGCCGCCTGACCCGCACCGCCGCAAAAGGAATCAGACGATACTGCGGAGGTGGTTGTCCCAGGCGACGCCGGGGTCCTGGCTGAGGAGGGCGTCGCCGCGCCACAGCCGCCCGCGCCCGTCGGAGGCGAAGAAATCCCCGCCGTGATCCCCGGCGACACCGCAGATGTCGGCGACCGCGCGGGTGGCGATCAGCTTCCGCGACGCGACGTCGAAAACGAGCATAAGTCCGCCGACCGGGCTGGTCGCGGCGATGCGCGCGCCGTCGCGGCTCACCGCCATCGAGCCGACGTACTGGCGCATGCCGGAATAGGTCGACGACGGCAAAGGGATCAGTTCCGGCTCGGCTCCGGCGCGTTGGCGGCCGACGAGATCGACGGCGTCGGTGGCGGCCCCCTCGTACTGGCCGCCGAACCAGATATCCCCGTTCGCTTCGGCCATGTGCCGGATGGACAGCTGCGACAACGCCGGCGACAAGGTCCGACGCTCGAGCAGACGCCCCGAGACGGCGTCCAGACGAACAAGCGACGGCTCCATCGTCGCGACGTTGAGCTTGACGCGGTCGAACTCGGGGTGGGTGGCGATGCCGCCATTGGCGATCGCGATGGTGCGACCGTCCGACATCAGGAACGCCTCGTGCGGGTCGATGCCGTGGGTGTCGAACTCGCCGATGCGACGATAGCCGGCGGCGACGTCGTAGACCCCGAGCACGCCGCGCTCGCCGTCCCAGTCGTTCTCGGTGGCGTAGAGCAAACGGCCGTCGGCGGAGAAGAGACCGTGGCCGTAGAAATGCCGATCCGGCGGCGGGGCGAAGGTCGTCACCTTGCGCCGGCCGGCGAGATCGACCACCAGTGCGAACCAGCCCGGCCGCCGGGCGAAGACGACCGCGGTCGAGCGATCCGGCGAGATGGCGATGTCGTGGGCCCGCGCATCGAGCTGCTCGGTGAAGAGCACCGCTCCGGCATGATCGAGGACGGCGACCGAGAAGGCATCGGCCCCGTCCATGCGTGCCGCGATGAATGCGGGCGCGCCGTCGGCGCGGACGAGCGTGGCGAAGGGCAGCGCGCCGAGCGCCGCGAGCGCCTTGAGGAAGCCGCGCCGGTCAGTCGCCATCGAGCGAGTTGAACCCCGTGATCAGGCCGAGCGCGTCTGGATAGCCGCTTTCGAGAAGTGCGATCGCAGAGGCCAGGGGAATGAGGGTGTAGGTCAGGTCGGCGTGGCTCTCGGTGTCCTTGACCAGGGTCTCCCAGCGCTCGTCGCGCGCCGCGACGCGGTCGAGCGTCCTGTCCACCTCGCGGAGCTCGAAGGCCAGCTCGCTCGCGATCCACGGCTCGTCCCGGGGGAGGACGGCGCCCACGCCGTCCGGGCCGACGAGCGCCTCGACCGCCGCGATATTGGCGCGGATGGAAGCAAGGGTCAGGTCGGACCGCCAGAACGGGGCGCGCTTCGGCTGCGCCTTCGCGGGCGCGTCCTCGATGGCATGGGCGAGCTTGAGATCGCGCGAAAGCTGAAGCTGCTCGCGGGCGGCCTTGATCAGCTCCTGCACCGCCTCGCCATGCGAGCGATAGACGGGGTTGTCGGGACCGGCGCCGTTCATCAGGGCGGCGTACCCGTCCGGCTTCGTCCAGCCGGCGAGGATCTCCTCCGCGGTCTTCGCGATGGCCCCGGCGATCGCCGCGCCGAACCGGCAGCGGAACGATCGCGCGGGATCGGCCGGCTCGGTCAGCACCTCGCTGCCGGTGCCGTAAAGAATGAACTCGAGCGCAAACAGACCCTGCACGGCGACGCTCTTCTCGCGGAGCGTGGCGACACTTGCCGCCGTGGCGTCCTCGGTGGCGATGATCTCCTGGATTTGCTGGAGGCCACGACCGCGCGGGTCCGGCCAGAAGAACAGGCGCTCATAGCGGTTCTGGTCGCGCGCGGACCCGAAGCGGATGAGTTCCACCTTCGACCAGGCGAGCACCAGCTCGCCGAACCCGGTACGCGCCGCCTCGAGCCGCGCGACATCGGCCTGCCAGCAGAGATCGTCGACCAGCGTCGCCTCCGCCGCCGCCCGCTCCACCAGCGCGCGATAGCCGGGCAGCACCACGGCGTCGATTGCGCGCTCGACGACCGGGCTGAAGGCGATAGGCGGCGGCTCGGCCGACGCATCCCCCTCCTGCGCCGAGGCAGGAATGATCGCCATTGCGGCGAGGACGGCGAAAGCTGCGAGCAAGCGAGCGATGGTCATCACAGCGACTCCAGGAACCGGATCAGCGCTTGCCGTTCCTCAGGCGTAGCGTCGACCACCCGCGCCTTCGCCGCCTCCGCCTCGCCGCCGTGCCAGAGGATGGCCTCGGTGAGGTTCCGCGCCCGGCCGTCATGGAGAAAGAGGGTGTGGCCGTTGACCGCCTCCGTCAGTCCGATACCCCAAAGCGGCGCCGTACGCCATTCGGAGCCCGACGCATCGCCGACCGGAGCGTGGTCGGCGAGCCCCTCCCCCATGTCGTGCAGGAGCAGATCGGTATAGGGCCAGATGAGCTGGAAGCGATGCTCGGGCTGCGGCGCGTCGCGGCGCGTGACGTATTTCGGCCGATGGCAATCGGCGCAGCCGAAATCATAGAACAACGCCTTGCCGGCGAGCACCTCGCGATCGTCGACATCGCGACGCACCGGGACCGCGAGGTTGCGGCTGTAGAAAGTGACGAGGTCGAGCACCGGGTCGGGCGCCTCCACCGGGCCGAGCCGCTCCTGCACGCCGCTCGCCGCATTCCGGCAGACGGCCTGCGCCTCGGTGCAGTCGCCGTAGTGGGCCGTGACGTCGGGCGTCGAGATGCCGATGTCGCCTGAGAAGGCTTCGGCCGATTGGGTGCGGACATCCGGGGTCGACGCCTTCCAGCCGAAGCGGCCAAGCACGAGTTCGCCGCTGACGGGATCGCGCACCATGCTCGGCTTGCCGGAAATGCCGTCGCCGTCAGCGTCGTCCGGATCGGCATTGGCGAGGATGTCGCCGGGATGGATCTGCTCAAGGAGACCGACGCCAATCATCGGCGGCGCGACGCGCGGCGACAGCATCACCTCATCCGCCATCGGACCGTAGCCGAGGCCGTCCACCGTGTAGGTGGGCTTGCGCAGCGTGACGGTCTCGCCTCCGTTCAGAGCGACCGGGATCTCCTCATAGGCGATCCGCATCTCGCCCTCCGCGGCCAGTCCCGGCACGGCGAAGTTCTGGAGCTGGCCGCCATAGGTCGGCTCCGGGATGCGGAGCAGCGCCTTGCTCGCCAGCGCCTCGCGCTCGGCATCGGTCCGCGGCGGCACAGAAAGGCGGAGGAACATCGAGACCGCGCGGCGATCCAGGCCCGTCGGCGGGTTGCCGCGCCCGTCCTTGAGGTGGCACTCCTGACAGGCGCGGGCGTTGAACAGCGGCCCGAGACCGTCGGAGGCCTGGGTCGAGGACGGCGAAGACACCCACGACTTCCGGAACAGCCCGTTGCCGAGCTTGAAGTCCTGCTCGCCCTCAAAGGAAAGGTTGGCGAGGAAATGGGAGAAGGCGTCGCGGTTGGGCGTGGCCTCCGACGTCGTGGCCCCGGCCGACATGCGTTCGAAGCGCTCGGGCGCAGTGAAGTCGACCGCGGGTGCAGTGACCGATGCGACGCGCGCCCTGTCCTTGTCGCTGAGGTCGTCGCGCCAGGAAAGGACCGTTTCGGCCGTGGCGGTGGCGGCGGAGACCACGAGGATCAGCGACAGGGAAAGGCCGGCGAACTCGGATATGCCGGTCCTGAAACGGCCCCGGTCACCGAACATTCTTGTGCAGGACTTCCTGAAAAAACCCGTGAGGGACAGTTCGCTTCGAAGGTTGGGACGCGAACCTGCCAACCGCCGCTCATGCCCTCGTAGTTGGCCGTGAGGAACGTGGAGGTTGCTCTCGCAAATGCGTAGCCAATGCTCTGCTGTTCCCAAAGGATGGAACGCGGACCTCTCCCACCGCTCATTTCCGAGCGGAGGTGGGTGCGTTGGAGTCACCACGTCCGACGGGCACGGCATGCCAACTTCTTTGCAAGCTCGCGGGCGGGGAACAAGCTTTTGCGTCACCAACGTCTGCGCTTGGAAAAGCTGGATTCCCACGTGCGCGGGAATGAGCGGGTGTTCGGGTGCCCGTCCAATCGTCAACGGCGCCGTCAGATCAGGCTTCGTTCCGATCGGCTTGTTCCGAGATCTGCGCCACAGATGGCTAGATGCGATCCAGCGGTACAACGCGCGACCGGACACCTTGGCAAGACCTTCCCACTCGCGCGGGAAGGAGCGGATGGGGAAACGATCGCGCATGCAATCCACTGACCGGACGCGAGGAAGGCGGCCCCACGAGCCTTCCCGCGAAGCGACTCCTATTGGAACACGGCGTCGGGATTGTCGAGGCTGTCGGAGCCTTCGACCGTGATCGCGCCGAGGCCGAGCACGGCCACCGCCCGCTCGATCGAGCGGGTCTGGTCGATCAGGCCGTCGATCGCCGCCTGGACGACCGCGTTGCCCTCGGCATTGCCCTCGCCGATCATCTGGTCGTAGGCTTCGATGCTCTCGGCGCGGGCGCGCATCGCCGCCATGGCGGCGACGGTCGCGTCGAGCTTGGCGCGAATCTCCGTGTCGAGCGCCGGATCGGCCGCGGCCACGAGTTCCGCGATCGACGGGC
>JALHRF010000078.1 GCA_022841545.1 Bauldia sp.
CTTCGGCGGCGGTGACCTTCCGGAAGCTGAGCGGTCCCTTGGGCTGGATCTGGCCCATCTTGCCGAGGTCGGCGGAGATCACCGTCGCGATCTTGGCGTAGCCGCCGGCCGTCGGGTTCTCGACCCCCATCACGATCGGCTCGATGCCGCCGGGCACCTGGATGCCGCCGACGGGGATCACGTCGTCGACGATGTCGGCGGGTCCGGAGCCGGCGTCGCGGGTGAGGTAGTCAGGCCGTGGGTGGAGTTCCAGTGGCGGCCCGACGAGCCGCATTCCCATGCGGTCGGAGACCGGCGACAGCCGCCACTCGGCGGTGAGGAAGGTGTCGACCCCCTTGGCCGTGAACATGAAGTCCTGCGGGCCGAGGACGACCCGGATCACGTTGGGCTCCTGCGGGCCCGTCGGCAGGCCGTCGAGGCTGCGCTTGGCGAGCGTCGCGGCCGGCGCGGTCGGAGGCAATGTCTTGAGCACGTCGCCCTTGCGCAGCGCCCGCCCCTCGAGCCCGCCTTGTGACCCGCGCACATAGGTGGAGCGGCTGCCGATGACCAGCGGCACGTCGAAGCCGCCGGCCACGGCCAGGTAACCGCGGGCGCCGGATTTGACGGTTCCGCACTTCAGTACCCCGCCCGCAGGAACCACGATTGGCCTGAAACGCTCCACCGCCGCACCGCCAAGGGTGGCGCCCATGTCGGCGCCGGCGAGCGCGATCACGGTTTCCTCGGGAAACCGGAGCGTCACCCCCTTGACCAGCATTTCGAGCCCCGCCGCACCCGGGTCGCCGCGGGACAGCGGCGGCGGTGTCAGCGCGTTGCCGACAAGCAGGTTGGCGATGGCGAGGCTGTAGAAATCCTGGGCTCCCGCGGGCGGGATGCCGCGCGACAGGTAGCCGGGGCGGCCACCGTCCTGAATCGTCGTCTGCAGTCCTCCGTCCAGGACCTCGATCATGCGGCTCTCATCGCGGAAGGCGCCTCGAAAAGATCAACTATCTTTATCTTTAAATATGAAGAGGCCGGCAGAGCGTGTCAACCTCAATCCCCGGGCACCCTTGGCGGTCCGCCCATCTCTCGTCAGCGGCCACGGGGTTTCCAAGAGAACACTGATTTATATGACCTCTGGGCTTGCTTGACACCGCCTGCGAGGCCGTTTTATAAAAGGTAAAATGTTTTTACTTTTTGGGAGTTGCTTATGCAAGAGGCTGGCGTTGCCGCCCGGGCTGTCACCCACGGCCACTGGATTGGCGGTTCGTCACGCATGCCGTCCGCTGGTGCGACCTTTCCGTCCTACAACCCCACCACCGGGGATGTCTGGGGCGAATTCGCGCTCGGCAGCGCCGGTGACGTAGCGGAGGCGGTCGGTGCGGCGAAGGCGGCGTTCGCGACGTGGCGCGCGATATCGCCGACGCGGCGCGGGCGGCTGCTCATGCGCTGGGCGGACGCCATCCATGCCAACGCCGAGACCATCGGCCGGATCGAGACCTCGCAGAACGGCAAGCTCCTCAACGAGATGGTGCTCCAGGCCCGGATCGTGCCGGACTGGCTCTACTACTACGGGGGCCTGGCCGACAAGATCGAGGGCCGGGTCATCCCGCTCGACCGGACCTCTGTGCTCAACTACACGCTCCGCGAGCCGCTCGGCGTGGTCGGCGTGATCATGCCGTGGAATTCTCCCCTCTTCCTCACCATCATGGCCGTGGCGCCGGCGCTGGCCGCCGGCAATACCGTGGTGATCAAGCCGTCGGAGGTGACGCCGGCCTCGGTGATCGAGGCGGCGCGGCTCGCCGAGGAGGCCGGCATTCCGGCCGGCGTGATCAATGTCGTGACCGGCGACCGGGCGACCGGCGAGGCGTTGGTCGACCACGCGGACGTCGCCAAGATCGCCTTCACCGGCGGCGTCGAGGCCGGCCGCGCGATCGGCGCCCGGGCGGCAGGACGCCTCGCCCACGTCACCCTAGAACTCGGCGGCAAGAGCGCCAACATCGTCTTCCCAGACGCCGACATGAAGCAGGCGGAGGCGGGTCTGCTCGCGGGCATCTTCGCCGCTGCCGGCCAGACCTGCGTTGCCGGCTCCCGGGCGCTCGTTCATCGCAAGGTCCGGGACAATGTGCTCGAGGTTCTTTCAAAGCGGGCGGCGGGGATCAGGATCGGCGATCCGCTCGACCCCGCGACCCAGATGGGGCCGGTGGCGAGCAAGGCTCAGCTCGAGAAGGACGAGGGCATGGTCAACCGCGCCGTGTCCGACGGCGCCGAGTTGATCTTCGGCGGCAGGCGGGCCAATCCCGAAGCCTTTCCCAACGGCTATTTTTTCTCGCCGACCATTCTCGCCAATGTCGCCCCGGACAGCTTCATCGCCCAGAACGAGGTCTTCGGCCCAGTTCTGTCGATCATCCCGTTCGAGGACGAGGAGGAGGCGGTCGCCATCGCCAACGGGACGCAATTCGGCCTCGCCGCCGGGGTGTGGACGCTCGACATCCGGCGCGCTCACCGCATGGCGCGGCAGCTCCAGGCCGGTACGGTTTGGATCAACATGTACCGCGCCATGGCGTTCAACTCGCCCTTCGGCGGCTTCAAGTCGAGCGGCATCGGCCGCCAGAACGGCATCGAGGCCATGGACCAGTATCTCCAGACCAAGAGTGTGTGGTGCGAACTCTCCGACGACGTTCAGGACCCCTTCATCATGAAGGCCTGAACGCACCGGCAGCTCCTTTCAAGGTAGATCCCCAATGACGACAACCCAAACGGCGATGGCCCGGGCCGGGACTTCCTCCCGCGATCGCGCCAGGAAGCACGTCCGTCACTTCCTCGCCGACTTCGCCACGCTCCAGCGAGAGTACCCCGACGGTTATCCGAAGATGATCGTCCGCGGCGAAGGCGCCTACGTCTTCGACGAGGAGGGCAATCGCCTGCTCGATGCCGGCAGCCATCTCGGCGCCTGCCAGATCGGCCACGGCCGCGCCGAGGTGGCGCGGCGGATCGCCGACCAGGTCAAGGAACTGGAGTTCATCGCCCTCGACGCGGGCATCTCGCACATCTATGTGGCCGAGCTTGCCGAACGCCTTTCCGAGATCGTGGTCTGCGACGAGCCGGTGTTTTCGTTCACCAATTCGGGCAGCGAGTCGAATGAGCTGGCCTTCAAGATCGCCCGCACCTTCCACGCCCGCCGCGGCGAGCCCAACCGCACCAAGATCGTCTCGCGCCTCGGCTCGTATCACGGCTCCTCCATAGCCGCCTCCGCGGCCACCGGGGTCGCCGCCTTCAGGTCCGGCTTCGGTCCGCTCGCCCCGGATTTCCTCCAGACCGAACCGCCGACCCGCGACGGGTTCGGCCACCGCGAATCGTCATCGGCCGCAGAACTCTCGCTCCCGGAGCTCGAAGCGCTCATCGCGCGCGAGGGGCCGGAGACGATCGCCGCGGTGATCGCCGAACCCGTCGCGATCCCCGGCGCCGTCAAGATTCCGCATTCGGACTACTTCAAGGGCCTTCGCAGGATCTGCGACGCCCACGGGCTCCTGCTCATCATCGACGAGGTGGTCTGCGGCTTCGGCCGGACCGGCAGAATGTTCGGCGCCGAGCACTTCGGTGTGTCCGGGGACATCGTCACCTACGCCAAGGGCCTCACCAGCGGCTACATCCCGATGGGCGCGGTCGCGGTGTCGGGCAAGGTCAACGAGGTTTTCCTCAAGACGCCGCTCCTCCACCTCAACACCTATGCCGGCCACCCGGTCGCCTGCGCCGCGGCGCTCGCCGCCCTCGACGTCACCGAGGACGAGCATCTGGTCGAGAACGCCGCCGAAATGGAGGCCGTGCTCCGGGACGAGCTGAACCGCATGCGCCAGAGCGTGCCGCGCATCAAGGAGGTGACGGCCATCGGCCTGCTCTCCAGCGTGATCAGCGACGTCTCCGACGTTGCCGACCCGGATGTGACGATCCGCAAGCTCCGCAAGGACGCCTATGACGCCGGTCTCCTTGTGCGGGTGGCGCGCGACGGAACGAACATGAGCGCCCACTTCTATCCCCCCCTGGTGGTCGGGCGGCGGGACATAGAAGACGGCGTCCGCGCCCTCGAAGTCGCCCTCCGAAAGGTCTGAGTCGCCATGCGCATCGTCGAAATCCGCGAGTCGGCAGTCCCGCTTCAAGCCAATATCCAGAACGCGGTGGTGAGTTTCGCCGATCACACCGTATCGCTGGTCGCCGTCGTCTCGGACGTGATCCGGAACGGCAAGCCGGTCACCGGCGTCGCCTTCGATTCGATCGGGCGTTATGCCCAGAGCGGCCTCTTGCGCGAACGCTTCATCCCGCGCCTCCTGAAGGCGAAGCCGGACGATATCCTTGACCCGAGCGGCGGCGCCATCGACGCCGACAAGGCGCTCCGCGTCATGATGCGGAACGAGAAGCCCGGCGGCCATGGCGACCGCGCCCACGCCGTCGCGGCCGTCGAACTGGCGCTGTGGGACCTCAACGCCAAGCTCGCCGGCATTCCCGCCTGGAAGCTGATCGCGGACAAGTTCGGCGTGGAGGCGCGTGAACGCATGCCGGTCTATGCCGCCGGCGGTTATTACTACCCGGAGGACAGCCTCGGCCGGCTCAAGGACGAGATGAAGTCCTACGGCGACATGGGATACACCTCGTTCAAGATGAAGATCGGCGGCGCCAGCCTCGCCGAGGACATGACCCGGATCGAGGCCGCCCTCTCCGTGGTCGGCGACCCGAACGTGCTTGCGGTCGATGCCAATGGCCGTTTCGATACGCCGACGGCGATCGCCTACGGCAAGGCGATGGCCGGCTACGGACTCCGCTGGTACGAGGAGCCGGGCGATCCGCTCGACTACCAGCTGATGGCCGATCTCGCCGCGGTCTATGACCGGCCGCTCGCCACCGGCGAGAACCTGTTCTCGCTGCGCGACGTCGACAACCTCATTCGCCATGGGGGGATGCGGAAGGGCCGCGATCTGTTTCAGATGGACCCCGCCCTCGGCTATGGCCTCGGCGAATTCGCCAGGATGATCAAGGCCATGGAGGCCGCGGGCTATGCCCGGGCGCAGCTCTTCCCGCATGGCGGCCACATGATCGCCCTGCACATCGTGGTCGGGCTGGGGCTCGGCGGGTCCGAGGCCTATCCGGGCGTATTCGCCCCGGTCGGCGGTTACGCGCCGGACTGCACGCTGGAAGGCGGCGGCATCGCGCCGGGTCCGCTGCCCGGCTTCGGGCTGGAGGCAAAACCCGACCTGGCTCCCCACATCGCCGCTCTCACCGCCTGAGCTGAAGGCGCTGAAACATCAAGCATCTTGTCTTTTCACCATCGAAGTGGCACCGCTTGAGCATTCCCAACGGGGTTCCGGTCGATTCTCGGGACCCGGGGCGCGGTCAGGAAGTGGATGGTTTGACGGGGAGGTTGGTTATTGTCCGGCGCCGAGACCGATAACGACCGGCACGACCACTGGCACTTCTATCCGATCTCCAATCCGCGCGCCCACGAGGAGGTCGTCGAGCAGATCACCTTTGCCATTCTCTCCGGCGCCTTCGGCTCGGGTGAGAGATTGCCCAATGTGGAGGCGCTGGCGAAGACCATGGGCGTCTCCAAGCCGGTCATCGGCGAGGCCCTCAAGGTTCTGACCAGGGCCGGCGTGGTGAGGGCGCAGCGCGGCGTCCATGGCGGGCTCACCGTCGACAATGTCGACGTCCCGGATTCCATCCTCGCGCTGACCGCGCCGCTCCGCCATTTCGAGATCCGCGAGATTCTCGAGGCCCGACGTCCGATCGAGATGCGGCTTGCGCTCCTGGCCGGCGAACGGGCCACCGAGGAGGATTTCGCGTCGATGCAGGTCTGCATCGACCGGCTCCACGAGCACAGTCACAGCGACCTCACCAACCGCATCCGCTTCGACCACCTCTTCCACTACACGATCGGCCGGACGGCACGGAGCCGGACGCTGGCGCTCTACCAGCACCAGATCCTCGAGAACCTCTATGCGAGGATGCGCGACTACTTCGCCGACATCGAGGACGTCGGGGGCGTGATCGCGCTCCATGAGATGACGCTTGCCGCGATCAGGACCCGCGATCCGGCGGAGATCGCGCACGCCATCGACGTTCATCTCAAGCCGCTGGAGCAGGTGGTGGCGGAGGCGGCGCGCAACGGGGATTGATCGCGCGGCTCCGGCACAGTTATCCCCTCCGAGGCGGCGAGAGACGTGCGGACGACGCCAGGCCGACGCGAGACGACCGCACGGACGTCCTCGTCCGGCGGCCCCGACAGATCAGGCGGTCGTCGGATGTCCCTCGGGGTCATGGGAAAGGGTGGCCGGAGCCGCTTCCGGCGCTTCCGGCGCGGCCTTCATCTCCTTCCGCGAGATGTAGGTGTAGAACATCGGCACCACGAACAGCGTGAACGGCGTGCCGATCAGGATGCCGGTGAAGATGACCAGGCCCATCGAGTAGCGGGCGGCCGCGCCGGCGCCCGCGGCGATGATCAGCGGCACGACGCCGAGCGACATCGCCGCGGTGGTCATCAGGATCGGGCGGAGCCGGACCTTGGCCGAGGCGATGATCGCCTCGTTGCGCGACAGGCCGCGCTCGCGCCGGAGCTGGTTCGCGAATTCGACGAGCAGGATGCCGTGCTTGGTGATCAGGCCGATCAGCGTGATCAGCCCGACCTGGGTGTAGATGTTGAGCGTGCCGAAGCCGATATTGAGCGGCACGATCGCGCCGAATATGGCGAGCGGCACCGACATCATGATGATGAGCGGATCGCGGAAGCTCTCGAATTGCGCGGCGAGCACCAGGTAGATGACGATGATCGCCAGCCCGAAGGCGATGGCGATGGTGTTGCCCTCCTCGACCTCGAGCCTCGACTGCCCCGCATAATCGATGAAGAAGCCGTCGGGCAGGAGCGGTCGTGCGATGTCGACGATGGTGGCGAGGCCGTCGCCGGTGGTGACGCCGGGCAGCGGCAGGGCCGAAATGGTGGCGGCGTTGAGCTGGTTGAACTGCTCGATGGCCGCCGGGGTCACGCCGGTCGAGACGCTGACCACCGCCGAGAGCGGCACCATCTCGCCGGTGACGCTGCGGATGAAGAAATTGCCGAGCTGCTCCGGGTTCTGACGGAACTCCCGCGGCACCTGCATGATGATGTCGTAGCTGTTCGAGTCGCGGTCGAACTGCGCCACCGAGCCGCCGCCGACGAGGAGCGCGAGCGTGGTGCCGAGTTCGCGCACCGGCAGGTTCAGGGCCGCGGCGCGATCGCGGTCGACCGTGATCCTGACCTCCTGGGCGTCATAGGCGAGCGAATTCTGGACGATGATGAACTTGCCCGAGGCCTGGGCCTTCTGCCGGACCTCTTCCGCCACCTCGTAGACCTGGCTCGGATCGCCGGTGGTCTGGATCACCATCGAGATCGGCAGGCCGCCGCCGGTGCCGGGCAGGGTCGACGGTGCGAAGACGAAGGCCTGCACCCCGGCCACCTTCGACAAGCGCCCCTGCAGGTCCTGCTGGATCTGGGCCTGCGAGCGGGTGCGCTCCGACCAGTCCTTCAGCACCCAGATGGCGAAGGCCTGCTTGGTCTCGCCGCCGATCGCCACGATCGAGAAGTCCGTGGAGAGCTCGGGAATGTCCTTGGTCAGCTCCCGCATCTGGTCGACATAGGTCTTGGTATAGCCGCTGGTTGCATAGGGCGGCGCGTTGACGATGGCGAAGAGGGCGCCGGAATCCTCTTCCGGGGCCAGCTCCGACCCGGTCTTGGTGAACAGGTAGCCGGTGAGGGCGGTGAGCACGATCACCATCATCAGCGTCACCGGCCGGTATTTGAGCGAGCCGGTGAGCAGCCGCTCGTACCGGTTGGCGATGCGCTCGAAGCTGCGGTCGACGAAGGCCGCAAACCGGCCCGGCTTTCCGCCCTTGAGGATGCGCGCGGACATCATTGGCGTGATGGTCAGCGCGACGATGCCGGAAATCACCACAGCGCCGGCCAGCGTCAGCGCAAACTCCCGGAACAGCGATCCGGTGAGGCCGCCGGTGAAGGCAAGCGGCGCGAACACGGCGGCGAGCGTGATCGTCATCGCAACCACCGGGCCGGAGATCTCCCGCATGCCCTGGAACGCCGCCTGCATCGGCGTCATTCCCTCCTCCATGTGGCGATGGATGTTCTCGACCACGACGATGGCGTCGTCGACCACCAGGCCGATGGCGAGCACCATGGCGAGCAGCGTGAGAAGGTTGATCGAATAGCCGAGCAGGAAGAGGAAGAAGCAGACGCCGATCAGGGAGAGCGGAATCGTCACCACCGGCATCATCACCGAGCGGAACGAGCCGAGGAAGAGGAGGATGACGAGGACGACGATCACCACCGCTTCGGCGATCGTCGCGAACACCTCCTCGATCGAGGCGGTGATCGACTCGGTCGAGTCGTACATGAGGGTGATTTCCATGCCCTGCGGCAGGCTGGCCTGGATCGCGGGAAGCTCCGCGATCACCGCTGAGGCCACGTCGAGCGGGTTGGCCGACGGCGTCGGAAACACGCCGATGAAGGTGCCCGGCACGCCGTTGAAGGTGACGATGGTGTCGTCGCTCACGGCGCCAAGTTCGACCGAGGCCACGTCGCCGAGCCGCACCACCTCGTCGCCCACCGCCTTGAGCGGCAGCTGGGCGAAGGCCTCCGGCGTCTGCAGCGTCGACTGCATCGACACCGAGTAGGCGACATAGTCGTTCTGCGTCTTGCCGGCGGCGGAAAGGAAGTTCGCGGCATTGACGCCGGCGAGAACCTCGGCCGCCGTGAGCCCGCGCGCCGCGAGCTTGATCGGGTCGATCCAGATGCGCATCGAATACTCGGCGCCGCCGATCACCTGCGCCTGCGCGACGCCCGGAATCGTCGACATGCGCGGCCGGATGACGCGCTCGATATACTCGGTCACCTGCTCGGCCGTCATGTTCGGGTTCTGCAAGGCGAGGTACATGAGCGCGAACTGGAAGCCGGTGCCCTTGACGATGGTGGGGTCCTTGGCGTCCGCCGGGAGCTGGCTCTTGACCTGCTGAACCTTCGCCAGGACTTCGGTCAGGGCCGCATCGGGATTGGAGCCGAGCCGCATGTTCACGGTGACGACGCTCGTCGAGGGGCGGCTCTGCGAGGTGATGTAGTTGACATTCTCGGTCGTCGCGACCGCCGCCGCGATCGGTGCGGTGACGAAGCCCTGGATCAGGTCGGCGCTCGCGCCGGGGTAGAACGTGGTGACCGTGATCACGGTCTCCTCGACCTCCGGATACTCCCGGATGCTGAGGTTGAAGAGGCCTTGAAAGCCGAGCAGGAGGATCAGGAAGGCGAAGACCGTCGACAGGACCGGCCGCTGGATGAAGAGCTTCGAGATCATTGCACGGCCGCCTGCGCTGCGCCGACGGAGGGATTGACGGTGTTGTCGATGATCGCCGGCATGCCGTTGAACAGGCGGTTCTGGCCCGCGGTCACCACCTGGTCGCCGGGGGATATCCCCTCGATGATCTCGGCCCGTCCCATCGCGCGGCGCCCGACCTTCACGAAGACCTGGTTCACCACCAGGGACGGCGGCGCTGCTTCAGGCGCGGTGGCGCCATCGGTGGGGGCAGCGGCTGCGGCGGCGCCATCGCCCGGCGGCGTGGCCGCGGCCGGTGGCGGCGGCGCCGGGCGGACGACATAGACATAGTCGCCATAGAGGCTGGTCACCACCGCGGTCTGCGGCAACGTGATCACGCCGTCTTCGGTCGGCAGTTCGATCTGCACCTGCACGAACTGGCCGGGCGTCAGCTTGCCGCCGGGGTTGTCGATCTCGGCCCGGACCGCCACCAGCCGGCTCGAGGCGTCGACCTTGGGATCGATTCCCATGATGCTGCCGGAAAAGGGCAGGTCGTCGGAGGTGACGCCGAAGCGGACCGGCTGGCCGATCCTGAGTTCGCCGATCCGTTGCTCGGGCACGGAGAAGTCGGCGCGGAGCGTGTCGAGATCCTGAAGCGTTGCGACCTTGGTGCCGGGCGTCATGTACTGGCCGACGTCCACGCGTGGAATGCCGATGGTGCCGCCGAACGGCGCCCGGAGCGTCTTGAGGCGGAGCTGGGCCTCGAGCTTCTGGACCTGCGCCGCCGAGGCGGATGCCGCGGCCTGTGCCGCCTCGAGATTGGCCGTGGTGCCGATGCCCTTGTCGTTGAGTTCGATCGCCCGCTGCAGCGACTGCTGGTCGAGCGCCGCCAGCGTCGTCGAGGCCCGGAGGTCGGCTTCCTCGATGGCGTCGTCGAGCTGGATGAGCGTATCACCCTGCTCGATCCGCTGATTGGCCCTGAACGCGATGCTTTCGACGATGCCGCTGGTCTGCACCGCGAGATCGACGCCGCGCGAGGCGTTGACCGTGCCGATGGTGTCGATCGCCGGCGTCCAGGACGTGGGTTCCGCCGTGACGGTCGAAACCGTCGCGGGCGCGATCGGCATGTTGGCGAAGAAGTCCTGGATCGCCTGATCTCGGAACAGGTTGAATCCGATCAGCCCGCCGGCTATGACCACAAGCACCACGAATGCGATCACGAAACGCTTGATCATCGAAGGTCTTTCCGGCGGGCGCACGACAAAGATTGCACCGGAACGACGCCCGCGTCATCCCGCCGCCAAGTCCTCCCTTGCATGTTTCCGGAATTACTGTACCGTCCGGACGGTTATGTCAAGTGTATCCGATATCAAGGTTAAGCCATCCGCACCCCGCAAGCGAGCGCGGGAGAAGATTCTGGCCGCGGCGGAAGAGCTGGCGCGGGTGGCGGGGCCCGGCAATCTCTCCCTCGACGCGGTCGCGGCGCGCGCCGGCGTGTCCAAGGGCGGTCTCCTTTACCACTTTCCGACCAAGGCGAAACTCCTGGAGGCGCTGGTCGAGCAGTTCCTCGCCTCTTTCGACCAGGCGCTGCGGGAACGCGAAGACGCGAGCGCCGGTGCCCCCGACAGCCTGGTCCGGGCCTATCTCGACATCCTGGTCGGCGAGCACCTCTGCCATCAGCCGCCACCCTCGGGGCTTCTCGCCGCGCTCGGAGAGGATCCGAACTTCCTCGCCCCGGTCAGGCGCTTCGACAGGCGGCTCCTCGACCGGATGAAGGCGAACGCCTCCGACCCGGTGATGGCGTTGATCGTCTACCTCTCACTCCACGGCATAAAGAGCATGCAACTCCTCAACATCGAGACCGTCGACGGCGAGGAGTTCGACAGCGTGATCGCCCGCCTGCGCGCGCTGATCGGCGCCGGAGCCGCGTCCCCCGGCCGAAGCGGGGCGGCCTAACCGCTGACCGGGATCAGGTACGGCGGACGACGCTCCTCGGGCAGCGGGCCAAGGCTCCTGACGATGTCGATGTTCTGCGCGAGCGAGCGGCTGAGATGCGATTCGAGGGCCTTCATCGCCTTGTCGCGATGGCCGCCCAGCACATGGCCGAGGATTGCTACGTGCTCGGTCACCATCAGCGAAATGACCGCCGAGTCGCGGTAGAGATCGAAGGCGTGGTGGATGGCCACGATGACGAGCTGGCTCCGCCTTATCGTCTCGCGGAGCTGCTGGTTGCGGCAGCGGAGCACGATGTCGATGTGGAGGTCGCGCTCCAGCCGCTCGATGCGGTCGAGCGTATGGCGAAGCGATGCGGCCTTCTTCGCCCGCTCCAGCCGCTCGCCGATCTCGTGCGGGGCGATGTCGCCCATCACCTGCGCGAGGGCGATCGGCTCGAGCAGGCACCGCATCTCGAAATGATCGCGGAGTCCGTCCTCGGTGAGCCGGCCGGCATACCAGCGCTGGTTCACGTCCTGGGAGACCAGCCCCGTCCGCTCGAGGCGGGTCAGCACCTCATGCGCCACCGTCCGGCTGACCTGGTGGTGCTCGGCGAGCGCGCTTTCGTTGACCTGGAAGCGGCCGAAGGGCAGCACGCTGGCGATCGCATGCTCGACCGCGGGATAGATCCGATCGCGCCGGTTCCGGACCTTGAGCCCGGTGGCGATCTCGGGCGGAAGCCGGAGGCCGGCCGCCTGCAGCTCGAGGCGGAGCGGCTCCGCATCGGCCTGCGCGCCGGTGAGGTAGCCGCGCCCGTCGAAGTCGCGGAGGAAGCCCTCCTGCCGGAGGCGCCGGAGCGCCGCGGCGGCGGGGACGCGGCTCGCCTGGAAGGCCCGCGCCACGGTCGTTTCGCCGAGCACGAGGCCGGGCGGGAAGCTGCCGTCCTCGATGTGCTCGCGAAGCACCGCATAGATCAGCTCGTAGAGCGGCGCCGCTGTCTTCTCCGTCGTCTCCGCCGCGCGCCGCGCCATCGTCCTTAGCCGGCTATGTGACGATGCGCGTGCAGCCCTCGACACGCTGGCGGTCGATCGCCGCCCAGTCCCAGGCGATGCCGAGACCCGGCTCGGACGAAGGCACGGCGCGCCCGTCGACGATGCGCATTCCCTCGGTGGTCAGGCTGTCGAGCTGCGGGATGTATTCGACCCAGCGGCCGTTCGGCACCGCGGCGGTCAGCGCGACGTGCAGCTCCATCAGGAAGTGCGGGCAGACCGCCATGTTGAAGGCCTCGGCGAGGTGCGCGACCTTGAGCCACGGCGTGATGCCGCCGATCCGGGCGACGTCGACCTGGACGACGCTCGCCGCGTCGCGCTGCAGGTATTCGCGGAAGTGCTGGAGGCTGTAGATCGATTCGCCGACCGCGATCGGCAGCGAGGTCGACGCCGAGAGGCGGATGTGCCCGCCAAGGTCCTCGGCCGGCAGCGGCTCCTCGTACCAGGCGAGGTCGAAGGGCTCGTAGAGCCGGGCCCGGCGGATGGCCTCGTCGACCGCAGCCCCCTGGTTGCCGTCGACCATGATCTCGAAATCGTCGCCGACCGCGTTCCGCACCGCTTCCAGCCGCTTGGCGTCGTCCATCGGCGGGCGGCCGACCTTGAGCTTTGAGCCGCCGAAGCCCTTGGCCTTGGCCTGAAGCGCGTCGTCGACCAGGGCGGCGGTCTCGATGTGGAGCCAGCCGCCCTCGGTGGTGTAGAGCGCTACCGACTCCTGCGCCCCGCCCGCCTCGATATGGAGCGGCTTGCCGGAGCGGCGGCAGCGCATGTCCCAGAGCGCGGTGTCGATCGCGGCGAGCGCCAGCGCCGTGATGGCGCCGACGGCGGTGGCGTGGGTATGGAAGAACAGCGCCTTCCAGATCGCCTCGATCTGGTCGGGGTCCCGGCCGATCAGCTTCGGCGCGAGGTTGCGGGCGAGGAGCTCGACCACGGCGTGGCCGCCGGTGCCGATGGTGTAGCTGTAGCCGGTGCCGACCGCGCCGTCGTCGGCGAAGATGCGGACGAACGGCGTCTCCTGGCTGGTGAAGGACTGGATCGCATCGGTCCGCTTCACCTTGGGCACCAGGTCGACCATGAACACCTCGACCCGCTCGATCCTTGCCATTTCTTGCCTCCCCTTCTTGTTCTGGTTGGAGCGTGGTTAGCCGGCTAAGTCGCTGCCTCCGGTTCGCTCTCCTCGACCGCATGGATGCGGCTCATGATCGCCTTGCTGGTGGTCTCGTAGCGGTGGTCGTTCATCACCTCGCCGACGATGCGGAAGCCGTGCATGACCAGGATGCGGTCGGCGACCGTGATCATTTCGGGCATGTCGCTGGAGATGAGGATGACGGAGACGCCGCCGGCCGCGATCTCGCCGATCAGCTCGTGCAGGTAGGTCTTGGTCTTGATGTCGATGCCGACGGTCGGTTCGTCGATGATCAGGATGTCGGCATTGGCGGCGAGCCACTTCGCGATCGACACCTTCTGCTGGTTGCCGCCGGAGAGGTTGCCGACGGCCTGCGACAGCGACGGCGTGCGCACTTCCAGCCGGTCGACGAAGGGCTGCACGGCGCGGGCCTCCGCGCCCGGCGGGATCAGGCCGAGGACCTTCGCGATCCGCTGCCAGATGGTGATCGCGACGTTTTCCCTGACCGAATGGATGAGGATCAGGCCCTCGCCCTTCCGGTCCTCGCTCACGTAGCCGATGCGGTACGAGCGGAGCGCCTCGTGCATGTCGCGGATCCTGGCCGGCTTGCCGCGGACGATCAGGTCGCCGCCGGTGACCGCGCCGCCGAGCATCGCCTTCGCCAGTTCGCTCCGCCCGGCGCCGACCAGGCCATAGAGGCCGAGGATCTCGCCGCGGCGGAGGCTGAAGGCGATGTCGCGATGGCCGAGGGAGGTGGCGAGGCCGCGGGCCTCCATCACCACGTCGGCGGCGTCGATCGTCCGCTCGCGGATCTTGGCGATGCGCTCCTCGCGGCCGATCATCAGCGAGACGAGCTTCTGCCGCGACATCTCGGCGATCGGCACGCCCTCCGCCGCATTCTTTCCGTCGCGGAGCACGGTGACGCGGTCGGCGATGGCGAACACCTCCTCGAGCTTGTGGCTGACGAAGAGCATGGCGACGCCCTCGCCGCGGAGACGGCGAAGGAGCGTGAACAGCGCGGCCGTCTCGTGCTCGGTGATCGAGGCGGTCGGCTCGTCGAGGAGCAGGCACTTCGCCTCGAGCGACAGCGCCTTGGCGATTTCGACGATCTGCATCTGCGCCACCGAGAGGGTGCGAACCTCGGCGCGGGTATCGATGCCGCGGTCGAGGAGGTCGAGATAGCGGCGGGCCTCGCGGTCGACTTCGGCGTAGTCGATCAGCCCGCGCTTCGTCGGCAGGCGTTCGAGCGCGATGTTCTCGCCCACGGAAAAGCGCGGCACGAGGTTCCGCTCCTGGTGGACGGCGCTGATGCCGGCGGCGATGGCGTCGCGGGGGGAAGAGAACCGGACCTCGCTGCCGTCGATCGATACGCGGCCCTCGTCGGGCTGGTAGACGCCGGTGATGATCTTGATCAGCGTCGATTTGCCGGCGCCGTTCTCGCCCATCAGCGCATGGATCTCGCCGGGGCGGAGGTCGAGGGAGACGCGGTCGAGCGCCTTGACGCCGGGGAAGGATTTGCTCGCGGTCTCGACGGTGAGGCGCATCTCAGCCGGTCCCCGTCCGCACCGCGCGCCAGCGGTTGAGCCAGACCGCGGCAAGGATCAACGCGCCGAGCAGGAACTGGACCCAGTAGGGGTCGACCGCGGCGAGCACCATGCCGTTCTCGATCAGCGCGATCAGCACCACCGCGAACATGGTGCCGAGCACCGAGATGTAGCCGCCGGTGAGCGCCGCGCCGCCGATGATCGGGGCGGCGAACGACAGGAGCAGCCAGTCGGCGCCGATGGTGGGCTGGGCCGAGCCGAGCTGCGCCACGGCGAGCACCGCGGCGCCGGCGGCGAGCGTGCCCGACAGCACATGGGCGAGGACGATGACGCGGCTCTCCGGGATGCCGGAAAGCCGCGCCGCCGTGGCGTTGCCGCCATAGGCGAGGAGCTGCCGGCCCGGAACCGTGCGGGTGAAGAAGATGCCGAGGAGAACGGCCACGACGACCGGCGCGATGAGGAGATAGGGGAATGCGCCGACGCGCCCCGAGCCGAAGGCGACCAGCGCCGGCGGCATCTGGTAGAACGGGATAGACTCGGTGATGCCGAGATTGATGCCGGTGAAGGCCGACGCCGTCGCCAGCGTGATGATGAAGCCGTTGATGCCGGTGCGCACGGTGAGCACGCCGTTGATCAGCCCGCCAAGCGCGCCGATCAGGAGGGCGATCGGCACGGCGAGGATGAGCGGCACGCCGAGGACTTCGAGCATGCCGCCGAGCGAGATCGCGACGAGGCCGCCCAGGGCGCCCACGGCGATGTTCATCTGCCCGACGCCGAGCGTCACCATCTGCGCGAAGCCGACGAGCAGCGCGACGCAGAAGCTTCGCAGCATCACGTAGATGTTGAACTCGGTCAGGAAGTTCGGGGCGAGCACGGCCAGCACCGCGCCGCCGATGAGAATCGCCGCAAGGAGGCCCGACCATTCGACGAGGAGGAGGCGGCGGAACATGGTCAGCGCTGCCTCACGGACCGGCGTGCGGCATAGACGCCGCGATAGCGGTCGACGAGGACCGCGAAGAGGAGGATCAGCCCGAGGAAGAGCTGGAGCCAGAAATTGCCGATCTGGAGCACGAGCAGCCCGCTCCGGATGGTGGTGACGAGTGCGGCGCCGATCATGGTGCCGACCACCGCGACCACGCCGCCGGAAAGGAGCGTGCCGCCGAGCACCGGGCCGAGGAACGACGGCAGCAGCCACTCCTCGCCGCCGACCGACGGTACCGCCGCACCGAGCCGCGCCACCACCATCAGCGCGGCGCAGGCGGCAAGGAGGCCCGAGAGGGCATGGCTGAACACGATCACCCGGTCGACCGGGACGCCCGACATCGCGGCGGCCTTCGCATTGGCGCCGGCGGCGAGGATCTGCCGGCCGAGCGTCGAGTAGCGGTAGAGGATGAAGAGCGCGGCGCCGATGAGCACGGCGATGACGAGGAGCGGCGACAGGAAGGTGCCGATCTTGAGGCGGCCGAAGGCGCCGATCTCGGCCGGCAGCGCGCTGTAGGGCACGGCCTTGGTGAGGATGAGCATCGCGCCGAGGAAGAGGCTGGCGCTCGCCAGCGTGATGATGAAGCTGTTGACGCCGGTCTTGACGATGGCGAAGCCGTTGAGCCAGCCCAGCGCCGCGCCGAGCGCCAGCGCGCCGAGGACGGCGACCGGGATCGGCACGCCGAGATCCTGGAGCAGGAAGCCGGTGAACATGACGGCGCAGACGCCGATCGAGCCGACGGCGAGGTTCATGCCGCCGGTGGCGAGCACGACCATCTGCGAGAAGCCGATGACGATATCGACCGCGAGCGAGCGGCCGAGATTGAAGAGATTGAAGGTGGAGAGGAACCCAGGCTCGCGCCAGGAGAAGAACAGCCAGAAACCGACGACGATGGCGAACAGCCCGACCTGGCCGGCGGCGCCGCCAAGGCTGAACCGCCGCCGGGCCGGCGCCTCGCGAATTGCGTCGTCGCTCATGGTCAGACCGCCCCGTTCAACTTTGCCTCGACCTCTTCCCGGAGATTCCAGCGAAGCCGGAAGGGACGCCAGCCCTCCCCTTGTGGGAGGGCCAAAACCGCAAGGCGGTTTTGGGGAGGGGTAAAGAGTCCTTCAGCCGGGAATGATCCGAGCGATGGTTCCGTTTGCGACCCCTCCCCGAAAATCGCCTTCAGCGATCTATCGGCCCTCCCGCAACGGGAGGGCTGGGCGTAGTTCAAGTCGTGCTGATTGTGAACTGATCTCATACCGACCAGAAACCGCGGCCGCGAAATGTCCGGAGCGGCCAAAGCCGCTCCGGACCAGGCTAGCACACCAGGGCTGCACCCTTACTCACAGGTGAGATAGGTGTCCTTGAACTTGCCCTGGATGTCGGTGGTGATCGCCTTGAGGTCGTCCTTGTAGGTCTCGAGGTTGGCCGAGTTGATGACCAGCGTGCCCGAGTCGATGAACTTCTTGGTCTGGGGAGTCTCGACCCACGGCGCGTCTTCCTTGATGGTGCAGCCGCCGCTGGCCATGATGTCCATCACGTAGGCGCCGATATAGCCCTGGCCGTAGGGGTTCTGCGCCATGGTGCCGGCGACGAAGCCGTCCTTGATCGCCTCGAGCACGATCGGATCGTCGTCGATGCCGATGAACTGGATGCGCTTGTCGCCGAGGGTGCGGAGCACCTTGGAGGCGACCACCGAGGGGATGTAGCCGGTGGCGATCATGCCGCCGATCTCGTCCTTCTGGGCGCCGAGGAGGGCGTTGATCTTCTGGTCGGCGGCTTCCTGGGCGTCAGTGTCGGCGACGGTCTGGAGGAGCGTCACCGCGCCGTTGGTCTCGGCCACGGCCGTCTCGACCGCCTTGACGCGGAGCGTGGTGTTGGGGTCGACCAGCAGGCCGGCGAGGTGAACGACATTGCCCTTGCCGCCCATCGCCTCGATCAGTGCCTTGGTGCCGATATAGGCGGAGTTGTAGACGTCGGTGCCGAGGCAGAAGGAGACGTCGCTCGGGTCCTGCGTGCAGCCGGCGAGCGCCGCCGACGGGATGCCGGCCGAGGCGAGCTCGGCGACGGTCGAGTTGATGCCGACCGGATCGGCCGGGAAGATGCCGAAGGCGTTGTAGCCCTGGGCGGCGAGCGATTCGAGGAGCTCCGTCTGGAGCGCGAGCTTCCACTCGGTCGGCACCTTGAAGTCGACCGTGGCGATGCCGAAGTCCTTCGCGGCGTCGGCGGCGGCCTGCTCCCAGGGCGCGAAATAGGGGTGCGGCCCGCCGGGGATGAGCGCGATCTTGTTGTCGGAAGCGCCGGCCGCGGCCGGCACGAGCGCCGCCGCGAGGCCGGCGAGAACGGTGCCACAGGCAAGCCGACGCACGAATGCGTGTTTCATTTGCTGGTTCCTCCCTTGGCGATGTTCCTCCGCCGCTTCTTTCGGCGCATCGCAGGCGCCATGGTAAGCGAAAACGCATATCGCGTGCAATATGCGTTTTTTGCGAGGGTGCGGCTGCGGTGCGCTCTGTGTGGCTGAGCGGTCTGTCGGGTCAGAGCGACAAGGGCTCAGCTCCGCAGGCCCGGCGCTTCCTGGCCCGTGCGCTCGACATACTCGGTATAGCCGCCGCCAAAGAGATGCGGGCCGTCCGGCGTCAGCTCCAGCACGCGGTTGGAGAGCGCCGCCAGGAAGTGGCGGTCGTGGCTGACGAACAGCATGGCGCCTTCGAACCGCGACAGCGCCTCGACCAGCATCTGCTTGGTGGCGATGTCGAGGTGGTTGGTGGGCTCGTCGAGCACGAGGAAGTTCGGCGGGTCGAACAGCATCTTTGCCATGAGCAGACGCGCCTTCTCGCCGCCCGACAGCACGCGGCACTTCTTCTCGATCTCGTCGCCGGAAAAACCGAAGCACCCGGCCAGCGCGCGCAGCGCCGCCTGCCCGGCCTGCGGAAAACTGTCCTCCAGCGATTGCAGCACGGTGCGCTCGCCGTCGAGCAGCTCCATCGCGTGCTGGGCGAAATAGCCCATCTTGACGCTCGGGCCACGGGTCACCGTGCCGGTGTCTGGCTCCGACGCGCCCGCGACCAGCTTGAGCAGCGTCGACTTGCCGGCCCCGTTGACGCCCATGACGCACCAGCGCTCGCGCCGGCGCACCTGGAAGTCGAGCCCGTCATAGATGGTGCGGTCGCCATAACGCTTGTGCACGCCCTTTACCGTCGCCACGTCCTCGCCGGAGCGCGGCGCGGGCTGGAAATCGAAGCGCACGGTCTGCTGGCGCTTGGGCGGCTCGACGCGCTCGATCTTGTCGAGCTTCTTGACCCGGCTCTGCACCTGCGCGGCATGGCTGGCGCGCGCCTTGAAGCGCTCGATGAAGGCCACTTCCTTGGCCAGCATCGCCTGCTGGCGCTCGAACTGCGCCTGCTGCTGCACCTCGGCGATGGCACGCTGCTGGCGGTAGAATTCGTAGTCGCCGGAATAGGACGTCAGCGCGCCGCCATCGATCTCGATGATCTTGCCGACGACGCGGTTCATGAATTCGCGATCGTGCGAGGTCATGAGAACGGCGCCGTCGAAGCCCTTCAGGAAGGTTTCGAGCCAGATGAGGCTCTCGATGTCGAGATGGTTCGACGGCTCGTCGAGCAGCATCACGTCGGGCGCCATCATCAGGATCTTCGCAAGCGCCACGCGCATCTTCCAGCCGCCGGAGAGCTTGCCGACATCGCCGTCCATCATCTCCTGGCTGAACCCGAGGCCGTCCAGCACCTCGCGGGCGCGGGCATCCAGCGCATAGCCGTCGAGTTCGTCGTAGCGGCCCTGCACGTCGCCGTAGCGGGCGATGATCCCGTCCATCTCGTCGGCGCGGTCCGGATCGGCCATGGCTGCTTCCAGCGCCGCCATCTCGGCCGCCAGCGCGCTGACCGGTCCAACGCCGTCCATCACCTCGACCACCGCACTCCGGCCCGCCATCTCGCCGACATCCTGGCTGAAATAGCCGATGGTCACGCCACGATCGACCGAGACCTGGCCCTCGTCCGGCAGTTCCTCGCCCGTGATCATGCGAAAAAGCGTCGTCTTGCCCGCGCCATTCGGCCCCACGAGGCCGATCTTCTCGCCGCGCTGGAGCGCCGCGGACGCCTCGATGAAGACGATCTGCTTGCCGTTCTGCTTGCCGATGCTTTCGAGGCGGATCATGCGGAATTCCAGGTGGTCGCGAAGAGGGACCCGCCTCAAACCATCCCACCCGACGCCGTGCAAGGGGCCGCAGCGTCACAGGTTCGGTTTCGCCGGCGCTTGCACACCATCCCACTTCCCGCAGCCGTCCAGGCCGGTGGGACATTTGAGGGGGTCAGTAGCAAGCGTAGCAGCACCGGACCGCCTACCGGCTCGCCACGTCGGAAAGACCTTCATGGCATCGACGGCAGGCGCACCGAGCCGGCGTAGGAGATCCCGCCAGGGAAAGACCGCGTCGGTCGAGCGTGTCGCCCCGAATGCCGCCGGCGACGGCCCCGGGCAACCCCTGATTTCGTGACGATTATCGTGCCCCACCGGCGAACCGGGGGCGGGTCGATCGACGCGCGTCGTCCGCTGGCGGCGTGCGGCGCGCGTTCCTCGGAGGCGAATGGTCAGGGGCGGTGGAGAGGCCGCATCACCCGAAGGCCGATCCAGGGCGGGCGCTCACCCACGGCAAGGATCGTTCTCCAGCTCGCTGCAGCAGCCGAGGCAGGACGCTCGAAATCCCCGCCGGCCACCTCGCGCACCGTGCAGGGTTCGGTCTGCCCCCGCCGGCAATCGACGAGCCATTCGGAGACATTGCCGACGGTGTCGTGAAGGCCGAAAGGATTGGCCGGGAAGCTGCCCACCGGCGCGGGGGCCGTCGCGTCCCAGCGGCTGCCGCAGTCGCGGCAATTGGCCAGTCCCTGGCCGGGTTCATTCCCCCACCAGAAGAAGGTTTCCGTACCGGCCTTTGCGGCCCGCTCCCAGGAAGCCCGGTCCGGCAAGGCATAGGCCTTGCCGGTCTGCGCCCCCAGCCAATTCACGATGGACAGGGCGTCGGCATAGCTGACGAAGCCCGCGGGCAGTTCGTCCGGGGCGGCCTGGAGCCCCTCGATCACGCGGCACGTGCCCGTCTCGACGCAGGCACGCCACGTGCCGAGGGTGACCTCGTATCGGCCGATGGCGAAAGGTCCCGGGACCTCGACCGGCTCTGGCGGAACCTCGTCGGGCAGGATGGTGAAGAAGGGTGCTTCTTCCTTGACGTAAGGCCAGCCAACGAGGACCGGACCGCCCGAGACAACCACCATCTCAGGACACGCATCACATTCGCGAAAGACGGCTCCGGGCTGCAGCTGCGCTTCCTGCGCTTCACTGAGGGGCCGAGCGGATCCGTCTTCGGTGGCTTCGCTCGCCGCCGTCACGGATGCACAGCCCACGACAGCCAGCAGGATGGCGAAGAGACGGGGGAGATTTGGCATCGCTTCCAGACTTCCCGGCGACAGCCTCGGACATGCCCGCGAGTCTGCCGCGGCTCCGCGCTGTGTCAATCGCTATCGGCATCTCGACTCACTCGGAGCAGGCCCGGGTTGCAGGAGCAAAGCGTCGGGCGGATTGGGGAAAAGCAATCCGCCGCCTTTTCCCCCTCCCGGTTCGGCCGTGCACTCCGCCCACCCCGCCCTGCCGGTCGTCGCGGGCGGGGATCGGCGCCCGCGCCGGCGGACTCACTCTCGCGATCGACGTCTCGGCCGCCGCAGCGCCGGAGCGCCTAGCGGCTGCACACGTCGGAAAAGACCTTCATGGCATCGACGGCGAGGCTGATGACGTAGTCGTCTTCCCGGCTCTTGTCGTCGCGATAGTCCGCGTCCAGGACCGTTCTGTAGTCCGTTCCGTCCGCCGATACGCCGTACCGCACGGTGACCGGGGCGTCGTTGGAGAACGTCACCAACAGCCGGGTGTAGATGGTGGTGTCGGTCATCCGTCCCATCACGACCACGTCATTGCCGGAGT
This sequence comes from Bauldia sp., assembly GCA_022841545.1. Lineage (GTDB taxonomy): Bacteria > Pseudomonadota > Alphaproteobacteria > Rhizobiales > Kaistiaceae > Bauldia. Next base: position 21,912 of record JALHRF010000078.1, read on the forward strand.
CGTCCTTGATGCAGACGTTTCCCAAGCGCGGCAGCGCGTCCATGTCGCCGTCCGGCGTCCGGACGTCTGCAGTGCGGATCGGCTCGGCCGCGGCGGATGTCGTGACGAGGCTCCCCCAACCGGCGTGCGGCGGGGCGGCGACGCCGTCCGCTGCGGCTGCGCCCAGCACGACTGCGAGTGAGGCGGCGATCGCCCCAGCGCCGATGGGCCCGCTCATGTCGGCGTACCGTTCACGGCGAACGCGGCATGGTCCACGCCCACTCCGTCGTCCCCAAGGGTCATCCTCTCGCTCCCGCATCCTACGATTGAACCGGCGTGAGCCTAGCAAGGGCGACACGGAACGTCACCACGGCCCACGAAGCAAGCGTAGCAAATGGCTGCTACGGACACACCCGGGCATAACCTCCGCCGTTATCCCCGCTTTGCTTCCCGCATCTACCCTCCGCCCGTCCCTTCCTGCCGAGGGGCGGCGTCTCGGATCCGGCGCCGGTTGCTGCGGGAGGTGATCGGCGCCCGCGCCGGCGGAATCCTGTGTCGGGGTAACCCGGCCGAGGTCCGGCCGCCGTCCCGGGGTGCCGTCCGGGAAACCCGCCGGCAATACGACCGGCTGTGCGTGTGGCGCACCGTAAGGGCGCCCCGGTCCGCGCCGAGCCTACCGGCGAGGCGAGGGCTAGGCGTCCGGAGAGCGGAACGGATGGCGACAAGTCGCCGGGCGGGCGCGATGGGACGCGCCCTTTTTCCGGTCCTCCGCAAGGAGGGCCAACCGGGTGCAACCGACGCGCCCGCCACCCTCGGCATGTCGCCGGGGAATGCAGCGTGGGTCAGGCGCGACGCGCCGTGACCCACCGGGACAGGCCATATCACCCGGGGCGGAACCGCCCGCGGGAGCGAAAGTCCGCGCCTTGTTCCGGTACGAGGGCCAGGCCGAAGCCGTGCGGTCGCACGCATGCGGCGGCCATCGGCCCGCAAACGTGATTGCGCCGGGCGTCGGGCTGTGGATGAATGCCGGGAAAGACTCCCGCCACCGTCGAGAAGCAAACCGCTCCCCATGAATGTCCGTGACCTCCTGGACCTGACCGGCAAGGTCGCCCTGGTCACCGGCGCCTCGGCCGGGATCGGCGCGGGCATCGCCCGGCGTCTGGCCGAGGCCGGCGCCGCCGTCGCGGTCCACTATCGTGGCGGACGCGACGACGCAGAGACGCTGGTGGCGCGCATCGGTTATGCCGGCGGCAAGGCGGTCGCCGTCCATGCCGAATTGACCGACCCGGCGGCCGTGCGGGGCCTCTTCGCCGACGTCGCGGAGCGTCTCGGCCCGGTCGACATCCTCGTCAACAACGCCGCCCGCCAGACCCATTCGAAGATCGCCGACATGGGCGCGGAGGAATGGCGGGGCATGATGGAAGCCAATCTCGACGCCGTCTTCCATGCCACCAAGGCCGCGACCGAAGCGATGATCGCCGGCGGCAGGGGCGGGGCGATCGTCAACATCGCCTCGATCGAGGGCCTCTACCCGGCGCTCACCCATCCCCACTACGCCACCACCAAGGCCGGGCTGATCATGTTCACCCGTGCCTCGGCGCTCGAATTCGGGCGGCACGGCATTCGCGTCAACGCCGTCTCGCCCGGCGTCATCCACCGCGAGGGGATCGAAGCGAACTGGCCCGACGGCGTCCGCCGCTGGATGGAGGCGGTGCCGCTCGGCCGGATGGGCGACGACGACGATGTCGCCAATGCCGTCCTCTTCCTGGTGGCGCCGGCCTCGGGCTTCATCACCGGCGCCAATATCGTGGTCGACGGCGGCATCACCGCCCGTCCGGCGTTCTGAGGGATACGGTCATGGCGATCCTCGCGCCCGATGCGCTCGCCGGCCGCGTCATCGCCGTCACCGGCGCGGCGCGCGGCATCGGCGCCGGCATCGTCGAGGCGGTGCTTCAGGCCGGGGGGTCGGCGGTGCTGATCGACACCGACGCGGCCGGCGCCACCGACACCGCCGGGCGGCTCGACGCTTCGGGCTCGCGCACGCTGGCGGTGTCCGCCGACGTGACCGATGCGGCCTCCCTCCGGTCGGCATGCGAGGGGGCCATC
>JALHRF010000079.1 GCA_022841545.1 Bauldia sp.
GAGGATGTCCGAATCCACTCACCTCGGTTCGCGTCGTACCAACTCCCCTTCGGGAAGAGGACATCGCGCGTGCGTTCTTCGGCCACGAGGGGCGCATGCATGACCGCATCGCCGACGACCGTCTGTTGGCGACGGCCGAGGCGGTGCGCGCGGCGGGCCGGACTGCGGTCGCGGTTTCGGGCGATGTGGCTGAGCCGGGCGAGGTCGCCGCATTCGTGGCCAGCGCGGCGGCCGCACTGGGACGACTGGACATCGTCGTCAACAACGCCGGGGTCATGACCGAAACGCCGCTCTTGGAACTGTCCGTCGGGGAGTGGCGGCGGACCATCGACATCAACCTCACCGGATGTTTTCTGGTGACCCGGGCCGCCGCCCCGCTTCTCGTCGCGGCCGGCGGCGGCGCGATCGTCAACATCGCCTCGCAGCTCGCCTATCGCGGCGGCGTCGGGCTCGCCCATTACAGCGCCGCAAAGGCCGGGATCATCGGCTTCACTCGGGCGGCGGCGCGGGAGCTGGCGCCGCAGGGAATCAGGGTCAATGCGGTGGCTCCGGGGCCTATCGAGACCGCGATGACGGCGCCCTATGCGACGCCAGACTGGCTCGACGCGAAGCTCGCCGGCGGCCTGATTGGACGCCTCGGCAGGCCCGATGAAGTGGCTTCCACCGTGGTGTTTCTTGCGTCGGACTCGGCTTCGCTCTATCTCGGCCAGACGCTGTCGCCGAACGGCGGGGGCGTCATGCCGTGAGTTTGCGATCCGCCTCAGCCCTGCAGTCGGCGAAGTGAAGCGATGCCGATCCGCAAACAAGGCCAGAAGGCCCACCGGCGACCACCCCGAGCCTCCATCGCGCGCTCGTCGCCCCCTCAGAAGGTGACCGCCCGCGAAGTCGCCGAACTCGCCGGCGTCTCGGTATCGGCGGTGTCCCGGGTCTTCACCGAAGGTGCCAGTGTGTCGCCTGCAACGCGGAGCAAGGTGGAAAGCGCAGCGCGCCTCCTCGGCTATCGGCCCAATCTCCTTGCGCGCAGCCTGATGACCCGGCGTACGGAACTGATCGGCCTCGTCTCCAACAATTTCGACAATCCCGCCCACATGGAGATCTTCGATCTGTTCACGCGACGCCTGCAGGCGCATGGGCTTCGTCCCATCATCGTGAATCTGACCGGCGGCCTTCCGGAAAGCGGCGCGCTGGAGGTTCTTCGACAGTACAGCGTGGACGGCGTGATCGTCGCGTCGTCGCCACTCCATCGCGATTTCGCCGCCGCTTACGACAAGTCGCCGATGCCAGTGGTGCAGGCGTTCGGCCGGCCGGCGAGGAACTCCTCCATCGGCTCGGTAAGCGCCGACAACGTCCAGGGCGGCCGTATCGCAGCCGAATTGCTCCTCGATCGCGGATACCGCAAGATCGCCTTTCTCGGCGGGCCGCGAATAGCCACGTCGACCAGCGACCGCCTCAAGGGCCTCCGCACCAGACTTTCGAAGAACGGAATTCGACCCGTCGTCGAAGTCTACGGCTCAGCGTTTTCGCATGCTGTCGGGGTCGAGTTGATGTCGCGCCTTATCGATCAGGGCCTGGACATCGACTCGGTGTTCTGCGGCGACGATATCCTTGCGATGGGCGCCATCGACGCATGCCGGATGCGGGGCGTCGCCGTTCCGGGCGACATCGGCGTCGTCGGCTTCGACGACATGCCGATGGCGGCGTGGTCCGGCTATGAACTGACCACCGTTCGTCAACCGATCGGCGACATCATCGTCGCCGCAGTGGAGATGATTCTCTCCATCATCCAGGCGCCCGGATCAGCAGCTTCCAGGCGGCTCTTTTCGTGTGATCCGGTCGTGCGGAAGACCCTGCGATAGCATCGGTACAAGAGTTCGCCGGCAACGCGGTCACGACAAGCACTATCGGTCGCGCTGGAACCTCCCGACCTTTCAATGAACGCGCAAACGTTGAGTGGAACGTAGCTCTTTGACTCCTGAGTCGGCGCTCGAGAGAAACTGCCCAGAACCACGAGTGTAGCCTCTGGAACCTATCGGCGGAATTCTTGGCCCAAACGGAGAATGTTGGAGCCGGGTTTCTCTCCCTCCGCCAGGATGTTCCCGCCGCCCTCAAAGTCGCTCAACATCCTGAAAGGCATCGTGATTTTCGGGGTTCGAAACCCTTCATTCCGACCATAGGCCAATTGCTCGCCAGATGGCGCGTCATCTCACGCGGCTGGGCTGGTGCATGGGCCGCAAGCGGGTGCGGCGTCTGATGAGGAGGATCGGGCTCGCGCCGATCTGTCAGGCGCCGAAGACGAGCGAGCCGCACCGGCAGCACAAGGTCTCTCGGGCTTCTGCTGGCCCCGCTCGCGATGACGATCCTCGTCATACTGAAGCAGAATCTCCCGGAAGCGGATCCCCGGGATAGCGGTCCGATCCCTGGGTCTGCTCCCCTTCGGCGGAGCGGGCGGGACGCCAATCGGAGTCCATCAGCACCGCAAGGCCCGTGGGGCGTGCCTATCGCCGGAAGGCGCCGGCGCCATACTGGAGAAGCATCGCGATCACGATGATCAGCCCCATGTAGACCTGCTGATGGTAGCCGGGGACGCCGCCGAGGTTCATCATGTTGGCGATAATTCCCATCACCAGCACCCCGAGAAATGTGTTGATGACGCCGCCGCGGCCGCCCATCAGGCTGGCGCCGCCGATCACGACGGCCGCAATGACATTGAGTTCGGCACCGACGCCGACCTGGGCCGAGCCGACGCCGGTGCGGCTGGACGAAATGATCCCGGCCAGCGCCGCGAGCGCCCCCGAGATGACGTAGACGGCGAGGATGTAACGGGGCACGGCGATGCCCGACAGGCGCACGGCTTCCTCGTTTGAACCGATCGCCGTGATGAGCCGTCCGAAGCGGGTGTAGTTGAGGACGATGCCCCCGACGATGAAGATGGCGAACATCAGTATGACCGGCTGGGGGATGCCGAAAAGGAAACCCGAGCCGAAGCTGGCAAGCGGATCGCCCGCTTCGCCGAGGGCGATCGGACGCCCCTCGGAGATGATGAGCGACAGACCGCGAGCGATGGCCATCATGGCCAGCGACATGACGAATGACGGGAGCCGGAGGTAGGCGACAAAACCACCGGTGACCATGCCGCAGGCACATCCCGCGAGGACGACAAGAAGGATGGTGGTCGGAATGTTGAAGCCGGAGAAGGCAAGGAAGTGGCCTGTGAGCACGCTGCCGAGCGCGGCGACCGATCCGACCGAGAGATCGATACCCCTCGTCAGGATGACGTAGAGCATCCCCACCGCCATGATGCCGGTTCCGGAGGCGACCTGGCGGAGGACGTTGAGGACGTTGACCCGAGTGAGGAACGTGTCGGACCAGATGGTCGCCACGACCACCAGCGTCAGGAAGATGGCCAGCGTGCCGAAGCGCTGCAGCATTTCGCGAACGTCTAGCCGACTGCCACTTGCATCGGTTCTGGAGTCAACAGCTGTGCTCATCCTGCGTTCTGGCCTTCGGAATCGCTACTGCGTCTGGTCATGGCAAGCGAGAGGATGTTCTCCTCGCTGTAGTCGTCCGGTGCGAGCTCGCCACGGAGTTCGCCTTCGCCCATTACAAGGACGCGATCGCAGAGGCCGAACAGCTCCTGATGCTCTGACGAGATGACAAGCACGGCCTTGCCGTCGTCGGCGAGCTTGCGGATCAGCGCGTAGATTTCGGACTTGGCGCCGACATCGACACCGCGCGTCGGCTCATCGAGCATGATGATCTCGCCGTCGGCGTGGAACCACTTCGCCAGGACGACCTTTTGCTGATTGCCACCGGAAAGGCTGCTGACCGGCGCATCGATACTCGATGCCCGGAGGTCGAGGCTCTGGCCGAGCCGGGTGACCACCTCGCGCTCGGCCCTTCCACGCAGGAAGCCCAGGCGGTTCACAACCGAGGACAGCTTGGCCATGGTGGCGTTGACCCGGATCGGCTTGTCGAGGATCACCCCCTGCTCCTTGCGATCCTCGGGGACGAGGCCGATGCCCGCGGCGACCGCGTCCTTGGGGGAGCGGAACCTGACGGGCTTTCCGTTCACGACGATGCTCCCGCTATCAAGGTGATCGGCGCCGAAGATCAATCGGGCGACTTCAGTGCGTCCCGATCCGACCAGCCCGCCCAGTCCGACCACCTCGCCGGCCCGGATACTGAGACTGACGTTCTTCAGCTTTCTCCCGGCGCTTGCATTGCTGATCCTCACGCGCTCTTCGCCAAACACGCCCGTGCCGCGATCGGGAAACATCGCCGCGAGGGCACGTCCTACCATCAGCCGGATGACCCGATCGATGGAAAGCTCGCTCGTGGCGAAGGTGCCCACGGCCTGGCCGTCCTTCATGACGGTGACACGGTCGGCAATCTCGAACACCTCTTCCAGGCGGTGGGAGATGTAGACGATGCCGACACCGCTGGCGCGTAGATCGGTGATGATCCGGAACAGCCGCTCTGCATCGCGTGACGAGAGCACGGATGTCGGTTCATCGAAGACAATGACCCGAACTTCTCGCGACAGGGCCTTGGCAATCTCCACCACCTGCTGATGGGCCACCGCGAGACTTCCGACGCGGCGGGCCGGATCGATGTCGAAGCCAAGGCGCTGGATCAGATCGCGCGCGCGACGGCGAAGCGACCGCCACGAGATTACTGCCGGCAATTCACCGAGGAACAGGTTTTCGGCGACCGAAAGATCGGGAGCGAGGGCGAGTTCCTGATGGATGAGGGCAATCCCCTTCGCGCGGGCCGCCCGTGGGTCGCGAAAGGTGGTCTTCTTGCCGTCCAGCCTGATCTCGCCACTGCTCGGCGGCGTTTCCCCCCCGAGGATGCGCATGAGCGTCGACTTGCCGGCGCCGTTCTCGCCGATCAGGGCATGGACTTCCCCGCTCCGCACGTCGAAGTCCACCCCCTTGAGGGCATGAACGCCGCCATAGGACTTGGTGATCGCGGTGAGCCTGACGATTTCCGCCATCGCGTCCTGCCCATCAATCGAATTGGCCGGTAGCGGGAGGTAGAAGCCCGCCACCGGCCGCAACGCCAGCTTACGCGAAATTCGACTGGCTCAGAAGACCGCGTCCGGGCGGTAGTACTCGTCGACGTTTTCGATCGTGATCACGTCCGGCGTGGTCAGGTTGAGCTTGGGGAAGTCGTCCGGCAGCTCGCCGTTCAGGGCCTGGATGCCGATGTCGATCGCGGTACGGGCGACGAGATCCGGATCGTTGAGCCCGGTGGCGCCGTACTTTCCTTCCTTGATCAGCGCGAGCGCTTCCTTCTGGCCGTCGGCGGCGGCGAGGACCAGGACGTCGGTCTTGCCGATCGCCTCGAGCGCCTTGATGGCGCCGAGCACCATCGAGTCGTTCTCGCCGAGGATGACGGTGGCATCGGGATGCGCCTGCAGAAGATCTTCGGCGGCCTTTAGTCCCTCTTCCTGCGCCCAGGAGCCCCAGCCCTGGCCAACGACCTCGAAACCGGCACGGCCGTCATTGACCAGTTGGCCCTCGACCAGACCGCGGAAGACCCCGAGACGGCGGTCGCGGCCGACTTCGTTGCCCTGGGATCCGGACAGCAGGATGATCTTGAGGGGCTTGCCCTGCATCTCCTTGGCGAGCCACTGGCCGACCAGGAAGCCGTTCTGGTCATTCGAGGACCGCACCTGGGTGACGACATTGGCCCGGGTGTTGATGCTCGAGTCCATGACCACGACCTTCACGCCTGACGCAGTCGCGGCGTTGGCGGCGGCGACAAGGCCTTCTGGATCGCGGGGATTCAGGATGAGCAGGTTGACGCCACTGGCAACCATGTCCTCGACATCGGCAATCTGCTTGTTCATGTCGTTCTGGCCATCAGAGGTCAGAACCTCGCAGCCTGCCTTCTTGGCCTGATCTTCGGCCGCTGCGACCTGGGCCACGAAGTAGGGGGCGCTCAACGTATACATCGCGACGCCAACCTTGCAGTCGGCCGCGTTGGCCGCACCCGCGGCGCCAATCAGCAGTGCCGCTCCGAGTGCACTTCCCAGCAGGCGATTCTTCATTTCGATTCCTCCTATGTGTTGGGTATCGGCCATTCGCCAAGCCTTTTTGGTAGTATTGAAACGAAAAAGGGGATGGGTCAAGGCGCGCTTCGCCATTCTAGGGCCCGTTCACCCTGAAATTTCGCGAAAATGTATCTGTAGCGGGGTCAAGAATGTATCAACGCTACAGAACTTCCCGCGCCCGGCATGTCAGAAAAGAATTTGGTCGATCGAATGCCGGGCTGGGAGTCGTCGGCAGAATGCGGGTCGTTTCACATCAGCGCGCCGCCCCTGCGCTCCACTGGATCAGGATGCGGTCGCACTGGATTTCAGCGGCTTCAAGTTGCTCGATACGGTCAAGCCTCGTTCCGGGCGCGTCCCCGCCGCGCTGGCCACTGAGAGGCGGCCGCCGGGCGAACGGATGCTTTACCCGGTCCTGACGGAGGGGCCTGGACGGGCCGGGGTCGGCCGCCGCGCTGGCTGGCCGAGTTGGAGGCAGCCGGCAAGAAGCGCGAGACCTTCCTGATCAAGAATAGCCCAGGGCGGGCGCCCAAAGGACCGTTTCCCAAGGGGGCGGCGGTCTCGATGTCGATCGATCGCTGCGGTCAAACAGCGATACCGTCGGCGCCCTGCTCCTCGAACACAACGACGAGTGGGCCGTCCAGCGCTCCAGATACATGACGCTGGAAACCATCGCTCCCTTAGGCGATGATCCCCTCGTCAGCCTGCCAGCCGTGGCCCGCTGATCAGCCCGGCATAATGCCGGCGAGCAAGGAGACCAACGCCGAAAGCTACACCACTCAACGGGACACGATCCCGCATTCGCCGCGGCTCCATTACGGCCGGCTCTATGCGCACAACCCGGGCGCCGCGAGTTCCGCATGGTCGGTGTCGCCGTGCGGTTCGAGCCGCTCGCTTGTGGGCCTGAGCGCTGCCAATGTCCTCCCAATCATCCAGTCGCTCCGGGCAACAGGTGTTCGCGATCTGCGCGGGCTCGCGACGGCGTTAAACAATCGCGGCGTCCGCACCGCGCATGGTGGCCGATGGCATGTTTCGAACGTGAAAAATCTCGTCGACCGACTCCCGGAGTGACGGGGGGCTTTCAGGCGGGAAACGAAGGGCCCCCGCGACCTGGTCCGGCTTTAGGGTGACGATCGGCCGGCGGCCAAACTGGATCGCGAGAATTTGTATGCAGAACTGTGCAGCGATTGGGCCGCCCGATACCACGCCTGGCGGGAAGTGGTTAGGCTGCCCGGTATGAAGGGCGCGAAGTCATACGAACTGTCGATATGCTTCTGGCTCGCCATGGTCCTCCCCGCCTCGGCGCAGACTCAGGTTGATCTTGAACTCGTGCTCCTCGCCGATGCGACCGGATCGATCGATGATGCCGAAATCCGGTTCCAGCGGCAAGGCTATGCGCAGGCGATCACCGATCCCACGGTCATCGCTGCGATCGAGAGTACCGCTTATGGACGGATCGCGGTCACCTACGCCGAATGGGGGCATGCCGGGTCGCAGCACGTCGTCGTCGACTGGACGCTGATCGATGGCGCCGGCAGTGCCGCCGCGTTCGCAGACGCCCTCGTCGGCCCGCCGCGCCTCGCCTATGGCGGCAACGCCATCGGGGCCGCGCTCCTGTTCGGCAAGGGGTTGATCGAGGGCAACGACATAGACGGGCTCCGGCGCATCATCGATCTTTCCGCCGATAGCGCGGCTAACTCCAGCGGGCCGCCGATCGAGATAGCGCGCGACGAGGTCGTCGCCGCAGGCATCGCGATCAACGGCCTTGCGGTGCTTTGCCGCCATTGCTCCGGCCGGCCGATCGGGTACGACCTCGAGGCCGCCTTTGCCGAGCGGGTCATTGGCGGACCGGGGTCCTTCGTCATCACCGCCGACAGCCCGGAGACCTTTGCCGAGGCAGTCCGCCGCAAGCTCGTCCTGGAGATCGCCGGTCCAGATAACTCGCCCTCAAGGGCCGGCATCCTGGCGACCGGCTCGGCGGTAAGGCCGGCGCCGAGCGCAAATTGGCGGCGGGCGACACAATCCGCACAAAACTCGGAATGAACGACCTCACCCCAATTCGTCGGAAGACGGCCCGTGACTCACGTTTCGAACGTGAAGAACCCAGCCGACCGATGGCCAGAAGCCCAAGCAAGCGCCCTTTCTAGTCTGGAATGGGCTTGCTTCCTTCGCACCCAATGCAGCAGCGGCCGGCACGAGTTGGGATGGCTGCGGTACGTCGATCGTGACCCAGCGCGGCACTCAATCGCTCGGGCTATCCGCGCTGTTTGAGTGAGTCAGCGGTGCGCTTACCACCGAAAGAATGAGGGCTTCACTTCGCCCCACAGAAATCGCAGCGTGGCCCGCCCGGGCGTCAAAGTAGCAGCAGTCACCGACGCGGAGCCGGAAGGGTTCATCGGGCTCGACGTAGAGGTCGATCGCACCCTCAAGAACGTAGACGAACTCTTCGCCGAGGTGACGGTCCAGCTCGCCGAATTCCTCAAAGCTCCGGGTCTTGACCCGGCTACAGATCGGCACCATCCGGCGATGGAGCAGTTCGGCGACGAGATACTCGTGGCCGAAATTCGCCGTCTCGTGAAGTTGGCCCTCGCCACGATGGCAGACAACGCGCCGGCCGAAGGTGTCCTGCACGGCGGCGCCGGTGAAGAAGTTGGCGAGATCGACCTCGAGCCCCGAGGCGAGCCGCGCGAGGTTGTTATAGGTCAGCGAGATCCGGTTGTTCTCGACCTTGGAGAGGGTCGAGACGGCGAGGCCGGTGCGGGCGCTCACGTCGGCAAGCGTCCAGCCCCGCTCGCGCCGCATGCGCTTCAGCCTCTGCCCGAGCACTGCGCCGCTGCCGATCGGTCGGTCGGGAGTCATGCTTGCGGTTCCTGTCATCGTGCAACGACCTCCTGCCCAACCCCCGCGCGAAGTGCAACCGCGCCTCCACTGAATTTCCGAAACGAAACTTGGTGGCGCTGTTCCGGTGCGTCGGGCGCCACGCAGCTTCGATGATCCGGTGTATTCCGTCCGACGATTTTCCGATACGAAAAATACTCGTGGACAGGCCGCTTCCTTCTGGTAGCCTTTTCGTCGGATTGGGACGCAGGCACGTGCTCAGGGGGAGCCGCTGTACACATTCCGCTTTAACGAGGTTCTGCGCTACAGCGACCTGCTCGCCATGGGCGCGCTGCGCTCGGTCGGGCTGACGGCGCTGACGGCGGTGCTCGGGCTTGCGATCGGCACCGGCTGCGCCCTGGTGCTTCTCTACGGGCCGCGGCGGGCGCGCGGGTTCATCACCGCCTATGTCGAGTTCTTCCGCAACACGCCGTTCCTCGTCCAGCTCTTCTTCGTCTTCTTCGGCCTCGCCAGCATCGGCTTCCGCATGACGGCGTGGACCGCGGCGATCCTCGCGCTGTCGGTCAATTTCGGCGCCTACACCACGGAGGTGATGCGCGCCGGCATCGCCGCGATACCGCGCGGCCAGCTCGAATCCGCCGCATCGCTCGGACTGGGGCGCTGGGACACGTTCCGGAACATCATCGCCTTCCAGGCGGTCCGCAACGTCTACCCCTCGATCTGCAGCTACATCGTGCTCCTCTTCCTCGGCTCGAGCATCGTCTCGCAGATCTCGGCGCAGGACCTCTTCTACGTCGCCTCCTTCATCGAATCCCGGACGTTCCGGAATTTCGAGACCTACGCGGTCGTCAGCGCCATCTACCTGGTCATCGTCGTCACGTTCCGGGCGCTCTCGTCGCTGGTCTGGGTCACCGTGTTCGCGAGGCGCGGCTGATGCGTCCGCTCAACGTCGGCGACTTCGTCTTTCTCCTTCACGGGCTGCTCTGGACCGTGGTGCTGTCGTTCTCGGCGCTTGCCGCCGGCGGCGTGGTGGCGGGCCTGCTCGTCGGGCTGCGGCTCCTTCGCTCGCGCGTGCTCGACGCCCTGGTCTACGGCTATGTCGGCCTGTTCCAGGGGACGCCGCTCCTCGGCCAGCTCCTCTTCTTCTACTTCGGCCTCAGCATCCTCGGATTCGACATCGAGGCCTTCACCGCCGCCGTCTTCACCCTGTCGCTCTACGCGGCGGCGTTCCTCAGCGAGATCTGGCGCGGCGCCATCGTCGCCGTCCCGCGCCAGCAATGGGAGGCGGGCGAGTCGCTCGGCCTCAGCCGGCTGCAGACGCTCCTCAACGTCGTGCTGCCCCAGGCGATGCGGTCCGCGATCCCGCCGACGGTCGGCTTCTTCGTCATCCTCATCAAGGATTCCTCGCTCGTCTCGGTGCTCGGCTTCGTCGAGCTCACCCGCGCCGCGCAGATGATCAACAACTCGACCTTCCGCTCCTTCACCATCTTCGGGACGGTGGCGGTGCTCTATTTCGCGCTGTGCTTTCCGATCTCGCGGCTGTCGCGCCGGCTCGAGGCGAGGTTCCACCATTGACCATGATCGATGCCCGCGACGTGAGGAAACGGTTCGGGGCGCTCGAGGTGCTGAAGGGCGTCTCGCTCGCCGTGGCCCCTGGCGAACGCGTGGCGCTCCTCGGCCGGAGCGGCTCGGGCAAGAGCACGTTCCTCCGCTGCCTGAACGGCCTCGAGTCGATCGACGGCGGCGCGCTCACGGTCGGCGGCATCGACCTCGCCGCGCGCTCGCCCGACCTCAAGGCGCTTCGCCGGAAGGTCGGCATCGTCTTCCAGAGCTATAATCTCTTCCCGCATCTGAACGTCGAGCAGAATGTCACGCTCGCGCAAAGGAAGGTGCTGAAGCGATCGGCGGAGGAAGCCGCGCGGGTGGCTGGGGAGGTGCTCACGGAGGTCGGCCTCGCCGACAAGCTCGGCGCCTATCCGTCGGAGCTGTCGGGCGGCCAGCAGCAGCGCGTCGCCATCGCGCGCTCGCTGGCGCTGTCGCCGGCGCTGATGCTGTTCGACGAGATCACCTCGGCACTCGATCCGGAGCTGATCGGCGAGGTGGTCGGCGTGCTCGAACGCCTCGCCCGCAACGGCGACATTACCATGGTGCTCGTCACGCACCAGCTCGGCTTCGCCCGCTCGATATCCACCCGTGTCGTGTTCATGCATCAGGGCCTGATCCTCGAGGACGGCCCCACCGAGACGGTGCTGAACGCACCGCAGACCGCCGAATTCAAGGGCTTCCTCTCGGCGGTCCTCACCTGACCAGAAGGAGAAGAGAAAAATGAGCATCACGCGACGCGCGCTTTCGCTGGCGGCGGCCGGCCTCATGCTGGGTCTCGCCACGGGCCAGGCCATGGCCGACCAGCTTCAGGACATCCTCGACCGCGGCACCATCCGCGTCGGCGTCATCGCCGACGTGGCGCCGTTCGGCTTCGTCGACGCCGACCAGAAGCCGGCCGGCCTTGATGTCGACATCGCCAACCTGATCGCGGCCGACCTCGGGGTCGAGGTCGAGATTGTCCAGATGACCGGGCAGAACCGCATCCCGTACCTCGTCACCGACAAGGTCGACATTCTGGTCGCCGTCCTCGGCATGACGCCGGAGCGGGCCAAGCAGATCATGTTCACCGCGCCCTATGCCAGCACGAGCAGCGGCATCTTCGGTGAGCCGGGGACGACGGTCGGCGGCCTCGCCGACCTTGCCGGCAAGTCGATCGGCGTCGCCCGCGGCTCGACCGAGGACACGGCGCTCACCGCCTTCGCGCCCGACGCGGAGATCGTCCGCTTCGAGGACAATGCCACCGCTTCGACGGCGTATCTCTCGGGCCAGGTCGATCTCTACACGACCGCCGACATCCTCGCCTACGAGCTGAACAAGGGCGACGGGAGGAAGCTCGAGATGAAGATCCCGTTCGGCGCCGACCTCGCGCACATGGGCGTCAAGGCCAACGAATTCGGCATGCTCCAGTGGCTGAACACCTTCATCTATGTTCACCGCGCCAACGGCGATCTCAACGATATCACCATGAAGTGGCTGAACGTTCCGGTGGCCGAGCTGCCGCCGCTCTAGCCTTCCTCAGGGCGCCGGACGCTTTCGCCGGCGCCCCCTTCCATCCCGTCATCCCCAAAAGCGAGCGGACCTCCGCCATCATGCCGTCATCCCTGCGCGCCGCCTTCGATATCCCGGAGGACGTCACCTACATCAACTGCGCCTACCTCTCGCCGCTCCTCAATTCGGTGGTGGCGGTCGGGCGGGACTCGGTGGGGCGGAAGGCCCACCCCTGGGAGATCCTCCACAAGGACTTCTTCGAGGAGGTCGAGGCGCTGCGTGCCGTCTTTGCGGGGCTGATCGGCGCCATGGCCGACGACATCGCCATCGTTCCCTCGACCGCCTACGGCATCGCCACGGCGGCGTCGAATGTCGAGCTCGCGCCGGGCGACAATATCGTCCTGCCCGGGGCGGAGCATGCGTCGACCTATCACAAGTGGCGCGTGCGCGCGGCCGAGAGCGGCGCGGAACTCCGCACGACGGTGGTGGCCGCCGACGGCGACTGGGCGGACGCGATCATTGCCTCTATCGATGCGTTCACCCGGGTGGTCTCGGTGCCGAACGTCCACTGGAGCGACGGCCGGGTCTTCGACCTCGAGCGGATCGGCGATGCCGCGCGCGCCGTCGGTGCGCTGTTCGTCGTCGACGGCACGCAGTCGGTCGGCGCGCTGCCGCTCAGCGTCGCAGCGCTCCGTCCCGATTATATGACCTGTTCCGCCTACAAGTGGCTGCTCTGCCCCTATGGCTTCGCCTTTCTCTACGTCGCGCCCGCGCACCAGGACGGTACGCCGTTCGAGGAACACTATTTTCACCGCGCCGACGCCGGCGGCCATGAGGGCCGACTCGAGCACATCCTCGACTACGACAGCGGCGCGCGGCGCTTCGATATGGGCGAGCGGGCGAATTTCATCACCGGTCCGATGTCGCTCGTCGCGCTTCGTCAGCTCGCGGAGTGGACCGTCGCCGGCATCGAGGCGCGGATCGCGCCCCTGAGCGAAGCGATCGTCGACGGCGCCCGGCGGTTCGGCTACCACGCCCATCCGCAGGGTCGGCGCGTGCCGCACCTTTTCGGGCTTCGGCGCGAGGGCGGCCTGCCGCCCGCCCTCGGCCGCGCGCTTGCGGACGCGAAGGTCTTCGTCTCGCTCCGTGGCGATGCCATCCGCGTCAGCCCCCACGTCTACAATGAAGAGAGCGACGTCGACCGGTTTCTTGCCGCACTGAAAGCTGCTGGTTAGGCTAGAGCAGGCGGTCGGGACCTTGATGATCTCGCAGTCAGCCTGAACAATACTACAGATTCAAGAACTTCAGATCGGCTGAAGGCATAGCGGTGGTAGGTGGTTTTACAACTCTGGAGAACGCACTGGAACTCGATGTTGCCCATCGGCGCAAGAGCGCTACGCAAGCTCTACCAAAGGCGCGTTTCGCTTAGTCCCAAGTCATCCGGGATTGGTGTGCCGTTCGGACACGACTCTCGAGTATGTCGATTGAGCTGAGCGATGCCGCTCCGGTGCTCCGGAGTTCGGGCGGCATCAGCCAACCCGGGTCGACCCCCTCCATATTCGGTAGTTCGTGCGCGATCCCCTTGTGGCAGTCGATGCAGGTCGCGGCGCCGGACAGCAGGTAGCGGGTATGGATCTCGGCAGCACGCGGCGCCTGCCGTGACAGATCCATGGCCACTGCCGAATGGCAGTTCCGACACTCGAGGCTGTCGTTCGCTTTCAGCCGGGCCCATTCGTGCTGCGCGAGCCGCAATCGCTCGTCTAGGAACTTCCGCCGGGTATCGATCGTGCCGAAGATGTGCCCCCAGACCTCCTTCGAGGCCTGCATCTTGCGTGCGATCTTGTCCGTCCATTCGTGCGGGACGTGGCAGTCGGGACAGGAAGCCCGCACGCCGGACCGGTTGCTGTAGTGCACGGTGCGCGTCATCTCCTGATAGACGTTAGCCTCCATTTCGTGACACGAGATGCAGAAGGACTCCGTATTGGTCACCTCAAGGGCGGTGTTGAACGCGCCCCAGAAGAGGACCCCGCCGACGAAACCGCCGAGGGTGAGGAAGGCAAGGCTGAGGGTTGCGGCCGGACGTGTCAGGATGCCCCACAACCAAGCACCGGCGAAACGCACGCGTTGCACCGCCTAATCCTCCCCGGCGGGGCGGAGGCCCATCTCGCTCATGTCGACGAAGGTGTTGCCGACGAGGGGCCGACCGTCGGCCTGCGGGACGTGACAGGCGGTGCAAAAGTAGCGTCGCGGCGAAACGTCCGCGAGCATCTGTCCGTCACGGTCCATGTAGTGCGTGACGCTGATCATCGGCGCACCAGAGCCCTGTGTGAACTCGCGCTTGTGACAGGACAGGCAGCGGTTGGCATTGACCGACAGCTGGTAGCCCTCGATCGAATGCGGAATGACGGGCGGTTGCTCGGGATAGGCCCGCATCTGGCGGACGTCGTCCGTTACCCACCGCGGCAGCGGCCCCGCCGGCGCCGTATCGAGGTAGGGCACGTCGCCGCGAAGCGCGCCGCCCATCTCGGCCAGCGAAGCCCCGACGGTAGCGAGAATGACCGTGCCCGCAAGTACTGCGAGCCAAGCCCTCAGGCCAAGGCGATCCTGACCGCGCATTTCTTGAAGTCCGTCTGCTTGGATATGGGGTCAGTGGCGTCGAGCGTGACCTTGTTGATGAGATGCCTGGCGTCAAACCAGGGCACGAAGATCACGCCCTTGGGCATGCGGTTGCGACCGCGCGTCTCGAGCCGCAGGCGGACTTCGCCCCGCCGCGACACTACCCGGACCTCGGCGCCCTGATTCAGCCCGCGCGAACGCGCATCGTCGGCGTTCATGAAGCAGACCGCGTCGGGAAAGGCCGCATGGAGTTCCGGGACCCGCATCGTCATCGAGCCGGAATGCCAGTGCTCCAAGACGCGGCCGGTGACCAGCCAGAGGTCGTACGCATCGTCCGGTGACTCGGCGGGCGGTTCGTAGGGCACGGCTAGGATCACGGCGCGGCCGTCTGGCTGGCCGTAGAACTTCAGCCCCGCGCCGGCAGGAACGTAGGGATCGTAGCCCTCGCGATAACGCCAGCGTGTCTCCTCGAGGTCGACCACCGGCCAGCGGAGGCCGCGGACCTGATGGTAGGTGTCGTAGGGCGCGAGGTCATGGCCGTGGCCGCGCCCGAATCCGGCGTACTCCTCGAACAATCCCTTCTGGAGATAGAATCCGAAGGCCTCGGCCTCGTGGTTGCTGTATTCCGGGTCCATCTCCGCAAGCGGGAAGCGGTCCACGACGCCATTGCGGTAGAGGACATCGTAAAGGGTCCGTCCGCGGTAGTCGGGGTTGGCCGCGAGAAGTTCCTCGGACCAGACCTCATCGGTCGTGAAGCGCTTCGAAAATTCGACGATCTGCCAGAGGTCGGAACGGGCGTCGCCCGGCGCCGACACGAGTTCGTGCCAAGTGTGCGTCCGCCGCTCGGCGTTGCCGTAGGCGCCCTCTTTCTCGACCCACATGGCAGTGGGCAGGATCAGGTCGGCATTGACAGCCGTAATCGTCGGATAGGCATCGCTGACGACGATGAAATTCTCCGGATTGCGGTAGCCAGGATAGGTCTCCTCGCTGGTGTTCGGCGCGGCCTGGAGGTTGTTGTTGACCTGGATCCAGTAGAAGTTGAGCTTGCCGTCCTTCAGCATCCGATCCTGGAGAACGGCATGATAGCCGGGCTCGGCGGGGATAGTTCCCTCGGGCAGCTGCCATATCTCCTCGGCCAGCCGGCGGTGCTCGGGGTTCGTCACCACCTTGTCGGCCGGTAGCCGGTGCGCGAATGTGCCGACCTCGCGGGCCGTGCCGCAGGCCGAGGGCTGGCCGGTCAACGAGAACGGGCTGTTGCCCGGCTCGGAGATCTTGCCCGTGAGAAGATGCAGGTTGTAGATCATGTGGTTGGCCCACACGCCGCGGACGTGCTGGTTGAACCCCATGGTCCAGAGAGACATGACCTTCTTCGAGGGATCGGCGTAGAGTTCGGCCAGTTCCTCAAGGAGGTCGGGCTCGACCCCGGAGAGCTCGACGACCCGGTCGAGCGTGTACTCCGAAACGAGCTGCCGGAACCCCTCAAAATCGGTCGCCTCCATCGCCCCGGCGGTCGCCGCTCCCGTGGCGGCCACCTCGAGCGGATGCTCGGGCCGAAGGCCGTAGCCGATGTCCGTGGTGCCCTTCATGAACTTCGCGTGAGCGCCGACGAAATCCTCGTTGACACGGCCCGTCTCGATGATGTGGCGGGCAATGTAGTTCATGATCGCGAGGTCGGTGCCCGGCCGGAAGACGATCGGGATATCGGCGAGGTCCATGCTGCGATGAGTGAAGGTGGAGAGCACCGCGCAGCGGACGTGGGGATGGCCGAGGCGGCGGTCGGCGAGACGCGTCCAGAGGATCGGATGCATCTCGGCCATGTTCGACCCCCACAGCACGAAGGCATCAGCGTGCTCGAAGTCGTCGTAGCAGCCCATCGGCTCGTCCATGCCGAAGGTGCGCATGAGGGCATAGGCCGCCGACGCCATGCAGTGCCGGGCATTGGGGTCGAGGTTGTTGGAGCGAAAGCCGCCGCGCATCAGCTTGGTCGCCGCGTAGCCCTCGAAGATCGTCCACTGGCCGGAGCCGAACATTCCGACGGCGGTTGGCCCCTTCTCGCGCAGCACGCGCTTGGCCTGCGCCGCCATGACGTCAAAGGCCTCGTCCCAGGATACCGGCTCGAACTCGCCGTCCTTGGCATAGGCGCCGTCCCGCTTGCGGAGCAACGGCGTGGTGAGACGGTCCTCGCCGTACATGATCTTCGACAGGAAATAGCCCTTGACGCAGTTGAGGCCGCGGTTGACGTCAGCCTGCATGTCGCCATGGGTGGCGACGACACGGTCGTTCTTGACGCCGACCATGACCCCGCAGCCGGTCCCGCAGAAGCGGCAGGGCGCCTTCGACCACTTGATCTGAAGCGTATCGACGCCGCCAGGCACGGTCTGCGCGGCCGCCGGGCTCGCGATTCCTGCAGCAGCCGACGCAACCGCGGCAGCCTGCGCCTTGAGTACCTCACGACGCGACAGCGCGGTCACGACGCGGCTCCCTCAGGCAGGTCGAGATGCTCGTAAACCATCGCGGCGGAGATCACGCCCTCCATTAGCGTCATCCGGTTCAGCATCTCGCCAAGGCGGCCAGCCGTCCGGGCTTCCATGACGACGACGATCCGCGGACCGTTGCGGCCATGGACCTCGACCCCGGGCTCGCGGGACAGGCGGCCGATGACGGCATCCGTCTCCTCTGGCCTTGCGAGCACCACGGCGCTCGAGATGTGTAGGGGTTCGGCGCAGGTCGCTGCGGAAAGCAGGTCACGTCGCGTGAAACGGGCGGGATCGCGTGCCATTCCAGACCTCAGTGCATGCTGGCCGGCGGCCCAGGGGGGCCGAAGACGATCTGGTACATCCACACCAGGAAGCCGTAGCCGCCGACCACGGCGACGGCCACGACGGGCCAGATCGCGAAAGCGAGGATGAAGAAGGTCAGCAGCTCGCGGCGGCGGCTGGGCGCGGCAGCCGGGGCATGTGCATCAGCGGGCGGCGACGTCATGCTGATCTCCCAAGCATCTCCTGCCCAATCTATGAGCTTTGTTCCCGCCATTATTGAACAATGCCAGGAATGCGCAACCAAGGAGAGGCGGGGGCACGTCCACTTTAGACGACCAACTGCCACCCTCTTTGCGTTGGCGCAAAATCACCGGCAGCCACTTGGCCCTTTGATAGCGGGGCGGGAGGAGAGCGCGGCCATGCGGCGAACGGAGCCCAACTCGGACATGCCTGTCGACGAGATCATGCGGCGCTGGCCGCCGACGATCCGTCTCTTTCTGCGCCACCGGATGGTCTGCGTCGGCTGTCCGATCGGCGTCTTCCACACCGTGGCGGAGGCCTGCGATGCCCACGGCTTCGACCGCGAGTCCTTTGAGGCGCAACTCCGCGACGCCCTGCAGCTAGATGCTGCGGCAGAACAATCACCCGTCATGGACGCACCGGGCACCGCGGGGCTGCCACCCGCCGGCCGCTGCGGGACGTAGGACGCGTTATTTCCGCCGGCGGTTCTCGGCGAGTAGCACCAGCGCGTGGGGATTGGTGACGACCACATTCCGGCGGCTGCTCCGCACGATCCCTTCGCCCTCCCAGGCGCTCAGGAGCCGGCTCACGGTGTGCAGCGTCGTGCCGGTCATCTCGGCGATGTCCTGCCGCGTTATCGGGAAGTCGATCTCGATGCCCTCGTCGGTCTTCCGGCCGGATTGGTTGACGAGCCGAACAAGCGCGTGCGCGATGCGCTGCTCGACCTGCTGCGTTGCCATCTCCATAACCTGCGCCTGCGTTTCTTGGAGGCGGCTGCCGATGGTGCGGAAGGCCTCGGCCCCGAAGCCCGGCGCCTGCGACTGGAACTCCGGCCAAGCGGCATTCGGCCAGATCAGGACGACGCAGTCGACGGCCGCCACGGCGCTGGCGGGATAGGTGCTCCGATCCATCGCCACGGCGATGCCGAAGAGCTCGCCCTCGTTGATGTAGCGCGGGATAACCTGCGTGCCGTCCGGCGACGCGCGGACGACGCGAACGTGGCCGGAGAGGAGGAGAAAGAAGGAGCGTGCCTCCTCGTCCTGCGCGAATATCTCCGCGTCCTTCGGAAAGCGGCTCGAGCGCGCCGCCGACAGCACCCGGTCGACCTGCTCGCCGGAGAGGCGCGCGAAGGCCGGCAGGGTCGCGACGAGGGACCTGTCGAGGGGAGGCATCTGATCGGCTGGCTCCGTTCCTGGGCGGACGGCTTCTTTCTAGTCGGAGTTTGCTGCGGCGCAAACACTCCTTCCCCCCCGCGACTATCTCTTTCCTCGACGGCCCGACGCGGGCTGCGATCGAAGGAAGGAACCGGAATCATGAACAGGATTGTCGCCGCGCTGGCCATCGGGGCCGCCATCGCCGTGCCGACCGCCGCTGGCGCCGCCGAGTTCGAGGTGCTGATGCTCAACAAGGGCGCCAAGGGCGCCATGGTGTTCGAGCCGGACTTCATCGTGGCGGCACCGGGCGACACGGTCCGTTTCGTGCCGACCGACAAGGGCCACAACGTCGAGACGATCAAGGGCATGCTGCCTGACGGCGCAACGCCGGTGAAGAGCAAGTTCCACGAGGAAGTGATCGTCACGTTCGACAAGGAGGGCGTCTACGGCCTCAAGTGCACGCCCCACTACGCGATGGGTATGGTGGCGCTGGTCACGGTCGGCACGCCGGGCAACCTCGATGCGGCGAAGGCGGTCAAGCAGTCCGGAAAGGCCAAGAAGGTGTTCGAGGCGCTGTTCGCCGGGATCCCCGCGAACTGAACGGCGCGTAGCCGCGATCGGCGCGCAAGGCCCCCGCGGCGATCGCGGGGGCCTTTGCCTGTCGCCGGCCCCGCTCCGGCTTTCAGGCGCCAGCCCGCCGTCCCCACAGGACCGGCGCATAGCGGATGACGAACAGGACGAAGGCCGCGCTCCACAGCCCGCCGCCGGAGGAGAGGACGGCGAGGTACCCGCGATCGGCGAAGGGCGCCGCGACCCGGAGCAACGCGCCGATGGTCACGAGCGCATAGATCGCGACGATGCAGCGGTCGGCGATGATCGCCCTGCCGGTGTGGCCGAGGCTCGCCCGCGTCATCACCGCGAGCGTCATGGTACCCACCGCGCCGGCCGTCAGCGCATGGAGCGCCACGCTCGCGGGAACTGCGCCGGGGACAAGGGCGGCAAGGTCGAGCAGCACGAGCGCGGCCGCGAGCCAGGCGTAGCCGAGATGGAGGATGAGGACGATCGGCTCGGAGCGCGTGGCGAGGCCGCGCCAGCGGGAGAGACGGAGGCCGACCAGGAGCCCGGCCGACAGGAGGAGCGCGCCCGTCGCGGTCGCCTCCGGGGCGATCATCCAGGCGGAGGCGGCCCCGGCCGTGGCGGCGATCGCCAGGCCGTCGAGCGCCCCGAAGGGTGCCGGCAGGCGGACCGTCCCCCGCTTGGCCAGCCAGTTGCGCGTAAAGCTCGGTACGATCCGGCCGCCGACGAGGACGAGCAGCACGGTCGCGACGGCGAGGGCGAGGCGGATGCCGAGCTGATCCGGCGCCTGGCCCATGGCGGCCAAGTGGTCGATGCCGGATGCCACGCCGAAGACCCCGATCAACGCCGCCATCGGCACGTTCTTCCAGTTCCGGCCGGCGAGCACCTCGCGCCAGACCGCGAAGGCGAGCACTGCCGGGAACGCAAGGTCGACCACCATCGCGGGCACGGACGCCGTCAGAAAGGCCGAGCTGAAGCGACCGGCGCACCACAGCGCCACGAGAAAGGCGAGCGGCCAGCCGCTGAGCGGCAGGCGGCCGGTCCAGTTCGGGATCGCGGTGAGGATGAAGCCGGCGAGCACGGCCCCGAGGTAGCCGAAGATCATCTCGTGCGCGTGCCAGCCGAGGGCCCCGAACGGCCCGGACGGCGCCGGTCCGCCCGCATTGGCCCACAGCCAGAGCGGCACGGCAGCCGCCGCGTAGAGCGCGGCGAGGAAGAAGAAGGGACGGAAGCCGTACTGGAGGATCGGCGGCATCGTCGCGACCCGGCCCCTTCCGTCGCGCGCCGTGTCCCCCGCCTTCCGCCGGGTCCGAAGCACCGAGCGATCGGGGGGAGAGAGCACGGTGGCCTCCGGCGAGCCGACCGTGTTCGGCGCTCCGATGGCGACCTTCATCCCGCCAGCCGCGCGATCCGCCGCTTCAGCCAGGCCGCGGCGGCGAACCGAGGCGTCTCCCGTACCAGGCGGACGCCGAGATTGTCCGGCGGCGTCCCGACGGCACAGCCGCCGGCGCTGGGATCGCGGACGAACTCGGTCATGTAGGACCGGTGCTGCCCCTCGACGACGCGCACCCCGCAGTTCTCGATCACCTGGCCCAGCTGGCCAGCGCCGCCGAGAGTGACGCGTGCGTAGCAGCTCGTCGTCCATTCCCAGACATTGCCGCCGAAGTCCGACACCCCGAGGCTGTTGGTGCCGTAGTGGCCGCGCGGTTTCGGCAGCGGGTCGGGGACGCGGCCGGTGCTGGCCGCGGCCCGGTAGGCGCGGAGCCAGCGGACGGCGGGATTGGCGGGGTCGTCGGGAACGGTGTCGCCATCGCCGGCGAAGCGCTCCGCCGCCGCGGCCGCCGCCTCGAGCGCGGTGGGCAGGCGCCAGGTTTCGCCGGTGACCCGCCCGTACCAGGCCGAATAGGCGCCTGCATCGAGGAAGTTGATGCCGGTCGCCGGCGCATCGGTCGGGCCGCCCGGGCCAGACATCGGCACGCAGGCGCCGGCGGCGACGCAACGCCCGTACTCTTGCCGGCTCACCTGGTGGACCATGATCTCGAACGCGGGGACCGTCGCGCGCTCAGTCGGCGCGGCGACCACCCGGCCGGCACGGAGGTACTGGCCGGGAAGGGGAAAGTCGATGGTGCCCACGTCGATGGTGACGGTGCGGGCCCGCGGCAGATCCGCGGCGGGATCGGGAATTGCGGCGAGGGCGAGGGGGAGCGCCAGCGCGGCGGCGACGATCGGGGCAGCAAGGCTGGTGGCGGGCATGTCCCTAACCTCTCCGAAGGTGCCGGCCCGGGCGGAGGGCCCCGGGCCGGAGTGTTTCTCCGTCAGTTCATGGAGATCGGGCCGGGGGCGCTGACCTGGGTCATCAGGTCGTCGTTCCACGTCCCGTCGACCACGAAGTGCGCGGTCGCGCCGAGCTCGACCGCCTCGATCAGGTTGTGGTTCACGTAGGCGTAGACGCCCGGCTGACGGAAGGTGTAGAGGGCGGCGCCCGCCGAGCCGCCGCGGATGAACCAGGTCTCGAGGTCCTTCGCGGGCGGGTTGGCGAACTTGCCCTCTTCCCACACATGGTCGCCATGGCCGCCGATGAGGTGTGGCCGCGTGTCCCGGTTCGCCTGGCTGTGGACGATCATCACCGTCTCGCCGACGTTTGCCGTCAGCGCGTTGTCGCCGGTGAGCGCGCCCTTCGCCCCGTTGAACACGACATGGGTCGGGATCAGTCCCCGCATCACAGCCATGGTGTCCTCGTAGGCCTCGCCGGCGGAGTCGTACTTCCGGAAAGCACCATCGGCGTCGCGCGGGATGTAGAACTCGGCCTCGCCGACATAGTAGATGCGGTCGTAGCGGAGCGACCGTCCGCTCTCGTCCCGGAGGCCGTCGCGCGGCAGGACCATGATCGCCCCGGCCATGCCGGACACGACATGCCACGGGATCATCGGCCCGCCGGGCGCGCAGTGATAGACGAACGTGCCGGTCCGGGTCGCCTTGAAGCGCAGCGTCGCCTGCTCGCCCGGGTTGACCAGGGTGAACTCGCCGCCGCCGAGGGCACCGGTCGCCGCATGGAAATCGATGTTGTGCGGCATCGTGTTGCTGTCGGGATTGATCAGCGTGAGCTCCACGTAGTCGTCCTGGTGGACGACCATCATCGGGCCGGGGATCGACCCGTCGAACGTCATGGCCTGCAGCTCGGTCCCCTCGTCGTCGATGACGACCGCCTTCTCCTCGATGGTCATGGTGAACTCGACGATCCGGGGACTGCCGATGGCCACCTGGTCGTGGGCATGGACGAAGGGGGGCGCGACGAGCGTGACCTTCTGGCGCTGCAGCGCCCCGACATCCGGGGCACTTGCCGGCACCGCAGCGGTGTCGGCGCTCGACGGTGCGGTCCCAGCCGCGAAGATCGCCGCGGTCGCGGCTCCCAGCAGCGCTTCACGACGATTGAGCATCTTCCTTCTCCTCGTTCCTTGTCGGTACGAGGAAGACATAGGACCGAACGCGACTATCCTCTTTGTTGCACCGCAAACTCGAGCGGGGATGCAGTTGCCGCTTCGGGCAGAGAGGTTCGAAGGAGAAAGGAGCGGCTAGACGAAATGGGGGCCCCCTTCCGCACATCTGGGCGGGACAACAGTCCCCCTGGGGCATCGATTTTCCAGAGAAGCGGCGGGCATAGGCACCACAAGGTAACGGAATCCGCCATTTCGCCCAGAGAACCTTGGACGGGAGTTTCTCTCCCTCCGCCAGTGTCGCCAATCCGGACTTTCTCCGCGCCGATGGTCGATGCCGCAAGGCCGCAGAACTGCAATGTTCCGAACTGGGACCTGTTGACGTCGCAACCCGACTCTCAGCCCGTTGTTCTCTGCCCGGCCGTGCATTCTCCGAACCTCATGACTTCGTGGATTTGGCACGGATCTCAGAACGTCAGGAATCTCCGGCGCTTCATGACCGAAGCCAGCCACCAATTTGGTGGTGCTCTCGTCCGGGCGAGCGGACGGAGTCCGGTCGCCAAGTCCTTCGGGTATCACACTGCGACCTGCGCAGATGAAGGGCTTGTCCCGCGTTCACCGACTAAGGCTACGAGTCGAGCCCGTGCTTCGGCCACGATCCGTCCCTGATCGTGGACGTTCTCATTGATCGCCGGGATCTTGGCGGCGCCGCACGATGCGTTCGCTCGATTTCGCAGGAGCTTGCCCGACCTGCTCACGCGGCCTTTGGACGGGTCAATGACATTCCGTCATCGCCGAAGAGGTAGACGTGGTCGGGGTTGAATCGAAGGCCGACCGTTTCGCCTCTGCGCAGCGTC